>CBDVCA010000036.1:0-21271 GCA_965372365.1 uncultured bacterium | reverse complement strand
GGGGCTCGTACTCGATGGGGCGCCGTCGACCACGGGCTCGCGCCCGAGGCTACTACCAAACGCCCCCTGCGGGGGCTACGGCGCTGTCGCTACCTGGAGGGGATAGGATCGAATGAATGATTCGAGCCCCTACAGGGGGCGATTGGAGCGACGCGTAGGCGCCTGTCCATGGGAGAGTGTGGCTCGCCGCGGGGCCGGGTACAGGCACCTTCGGCTGCGCTGCGCTACGCTTCGCCTCCGAGCCAGTCCCCTGTCAGCCGATCGCCTACATCTGTTCGATCACGTCGATACCCAGCAACCCCAGGCCCAGCTTGATGGTCCGGGCGGTCATGTCGCACAGGCGCAGTCGGCTGGCGCGTGTGGCGGGGTCGGCTTTGAGGACGGGGCAGGCTTCGTAGAAGGTGCTGAAGGCTGAGGCGAGGTCGAAGAGGTAGCCGGTGAGCCCGTTGGGCCGGCAGTCGGCGGCGACGCCGTTGAGCACTTCTTCGAGTCGGCCGAGGCGTTTGGCCAGTTCCCGTTCGGCCGGTTCGCCCAGCGTGATCGGGGCGTCGGCGAGATTTTGCGCCGCGCCGGCTTCGGCTTCGGCGCCCTTGCGGAAGATGCTGCGAACGCGGGCGTAGGCGTATTGCATGTAGGGGGCGGTGTTGCCGGTGAGGGCGAGCATTTTGTCCCAGGAGAACTTGTAGTCGCTGGTGCGGTCCATCGACAGGTCGGCGTACTTGACGGCGCCGACGCCGACGGCCGCGGCGATGCTGTCACGCTGATCGGCCGGCAGGTCGGGGTTCTTCTCGGTGACGACGGCCGCGGCTCGCTCGACGGCCTCGGCCAGCAGGGCGGCCAGTTTGACGGTTCCGCCTTCGCGCGTCTTGAAGGGGCGTCCGTTTTGGCCCAGCATGACGCCGAAGGGTACGTGCTCCAGCGAGACGTCGGCGCCGACGAGGCCGGCCATCTTGGCCGCGGCGAAGACCTGGGCGAAGTGAAACGCCTGCCGCGAGTCGGTCACGTAGATGATCCGGTCGGCTCCGAGCGTACCGGAGCGATACTGCATGGCCGCCAGGTCGGTGGTGGCGTAGAGGTACCCCCCGTCGGTCTTTCGCACGATGACGGGAATCGATTCGCCTTCGGGGCCCTTGTTGAATTCGTCGCCTTCAAGGAAGATGCACATGGCGCCGTCGGATTCGGTGAGCAGGCCCTTGGCGTCGAGGTCGGCGACGAGGGGGGCGAGGTCGGCGTTGTAGGCGCTTTCGCCGCGGATGTCGTCGTCGGTCAGCGAGACGCCGAGCTGCTGGTACGCGGCTTTGCAGTGCGACAGCGACTGGCGGATGATCTCTCGCCAATCGGCGTTGACCTGCTCGTCGCCGCCCTGGAGCTTGACTACGGTCTGGCGGGCGAGGGCGGCGAAGTCGGCGTCGTCGTCGAACCGCTTCTTCGCCTGGCGGTAGAACTCCTCCATATCGCCGATCGACAAGTCGGCCATGTCGCCGCCGGCGCCCTTCCGCTGGGTGTCGAAATGGGCGATCAGCATCCCGAATTGCGTGCCCCAGTCGCCGACGTGGTTCTGGCGGATGACGTCGGCGCCGAGAAATTCCAGCACCCTGGCGATGCTGTCGCCGATGATGCTGCTCCGCAGGTGCCCGACGTGCATCTCTTTGGCGAGGTTGGGGCTGGAGTAGTCGACCACAACGGTGTGGCCCGCCTGGCTGGGGGGGACGTCGAGGCGGTCGTCGTCGGCGGCGGTTGCGAGGCTGCCGGCGAGGTAGTCGGCCCGGAGCGTGATGTTGATGAACCCGGGCCCGGCGATCTCAACGCTTTCGGCCATGTCGGCCAAGTCGAGATGCTCGATAACCTTCGCCGCCAACTCGCGCGGGTTGGTCTTGGCCCGCTTGGCCGCGGCCATCACGCCATTGGCCTGGTAGTCGCCGAACTTCGGGTTCGCCGAGGGCGCGACGATGGCCGGCAGGGCGGTGTCGCCGCCGGTCGCGGCAGTCAAGGCCTTGGAGATACGCTGTTCGAGTTCGGCTCGGATATTCATCTGTTCTTGGACCCGCTCTGTTGGGTGATCATTTGAAGGCGCCGGGTAACGGCAAAATACGAAATACGAATATCGAAATACGAAACAAATACGAATGACCGAAAACGTCAAATACGAAACAACCTGGCCGCGTCAGAATGACTCACACAGCACGTTTTGGTCATTCGTATTTCGTGCTTCTTATTTGTTTCGTATTTCGATATTCGTATTTCGTGCTTTGCCGTCAGTCGGGTCGCTGCCATTCGATCCTGGGTGAATCGCCCCAGAGAAGCTCGAGATCGTAGTGATGGCGAAGTTCTTGGCTGAACAGGTGGACGACGACGTCGACGAAGTCCAGCAGGATCCAGGAGGCGGAGTCCATGCCGGCTTTGTGCCAAGCGGGGGCGTCGTTGTTCTTGCCGTACAGGGCGATCTCTTCGCCGACGGCTCGCATCTGCCGGTCGGAGGTTCCGGTGGCGATGACGTAGTAGTCGGTCACCGGGCTGCGGCCGCGAAGGTCCAGCACGAGCAGTTCCTCGCAGTTGGAGTCGCTGGCGATGCGGGCCGCTTCGATGGCGAAGCTGAGCACTTTCGGGTCGGGGGGAGGGAGAGGAGGCGGCGTGAATTCGGCGGCCTCGGCGTCTTCGTTCGTATTGTCCGGTTGTTCAGTCATGTGTTTGTCGTTCAGCATGCGTCACCAGCATAAACGAAAGAACAGCCGGCAGCCAGGGGTCGGCGCCGATCGCATCGGCGACCGTTCGACGAACTCCTGACTGCCGGCTGGGTCAATACAGCTAACAGCCCGTTGAAAAAGCTGTTCCTGCTGCGATCGGCTTAATTACCTGCGCGTCTGCGTCAAGAATACTCGACAATGCTTAAGCATTGTCTGCGTTTCTTTCCTTGATGCTCGGCAATTCCGCTCGATCTCGCGACGGAACCCATTTTTCAACGGACTGCTTACCGACGGCGTCGATTAATAGTCGCCGATGTGGAGCAACTCGCCGATCGTCGGTGCGTACTTGACGATCAGGCCGGCGAACACGACGCTGACCATACTCATCAGCTTGATCAGGATGTTCAGGCTGGGACCGGAGGTGTCCTTGAACGGATCGCCCACGGTGTCGCCCACGACGGTGGCCTTGTGATGGTCGCTACCCTTGCCGTCCATGGCGCCGGTTTCGATGTACTTCTTGGCGTTGTCCCAGGCGCCGCCTGCGTTGGCCATGAAGATGGCCATTGCGAAGCCGGATCCGAGTCCGCCGGCCAGCATCCCCATCACGCCCGCCACGTCCAGCAGCAGGCCGACGAGGATCGGCACCGTCAGCGCCAGCAAGGAGGGTATGATCATTTCCTTCTGGGCTCCGGCGGTCGAGATGGCCACGCAACGTGCGTAGTCGGGTTGGCCGGTGCCTTCCATAATTCCGGGGATCTCGCGGAACTGGCGTCGCACCTCGCTGACCATCGCCCCGGCGGCTCTCCCGACGGCGCTCATCGTCATCGCCGAGAACAGGAACACCAGCAATACGCCGGCGAACATGCCGCAGAGAACCTTCGGGTTCATCAGGTGGACGCCGTAGAAGTCCATGTAGTCGCCCAGTGAGGCGGTGGGGGTCATCGCTGCGATCAGTTGGATCTTCTTGTTCTTGTCCTCGTCGGGACTCTTAACATAATTGCCGGCTTCATCCTTGGCGGAGTAGAACGTACTCTCCTCGGTCGCGTAGTAGAGGCCATCGTAGCCACGCTTGACCTGAATGAGCTTTCGGTTGCCCTGCTCGTCGAGATAGAGCTCCGGATGATCTGTCATGGGGAACGGCGTCAGGAACATGGCGCCGCCGATGGAACTTTCGGAGCGGCCCTGCTCGCGATAGCCGATCATGCCCTTGTTGTACTCGTTGTAGACGACCGAAAGCGTGAGGCCGTCGGTGTGCAGATTATTGCCGGCTTTGGCCCGCTTGTCCGCTTCGGCCTTCAGTAGCGTTTCCGTTGTCACTTTCGTTTCGGAATTGACCATGGCGACGATCGGGGTGAGGCCGGCCTCGCGGTTCTGCCCGACGCGGACTTCTTCGACATACGCCGCCAGCAGCGCCAAGGCGGTCAGGGCCGCCGATCCAATAGCGAATCCCTTGCCGGTCGCGGCGGTGGTGTTGCCGAGGGAGTCGAGCATGTCGGTGCGTTTGCGAACTTCCGGGGGCTGCCCGGTCATTTCGGCGTTGCCGCCGGCGTTATCGGCGATGGGGCCGTAGGCGTCGGTGGCCAGCGTGATGCCGAGCGTGGCCAGCATGCCGACGGCGGCGATGCCGACGCCGTAGAGGCCGAGGGTCATGTTCTCAAAGCCGCCGGCGAAGCTGTAGGCCAGCATAATCGCGACGATGATGGTCGCCAGCGAGGTCCACGTGCTCTTCATGCCCAGGGCGATGCCGCTGATGATGACGGTGGCCGCGCCGGTCTCGGCCTGCTCGGCTACTTCCTTGGTGGGGGCGTATTCGTAGCTGGTGAAGTACTCGGTGCTTTTGCCGATCACGATGCCGGCCAACAGTCCCGAGACGATCGACGCCCAGATGCCCCACCAGTGCAGGCCGGCGACGGAGGCCTCGACCGGTTGGAGCAGGTTGTAGCACACGAAGCCGGCCGCGATGACGATCAGGGCGCTGGAGCCGTTGACCCCGCGTCCGAGCGCGCCCATCAGTTGGCCCATACTGGCGCCATCTTTGGTGCGGACCAGGTAGATGCCGATGATGCTCAAGAGGATGCCGATGCCGGCCAGAGCCATGGGGGTGGCGAGCATGGCGATCTGGGCTTGGAGCGACCCGCCGGTGCTGGCGACGGCGGCTACGCCGAGGGCGGCGGTGGCGAGGATCGAGCCGCAGTAACTTTCGTACAGGTCGGCGCCCATGCCGGCGACGTCGCCGACGTTATCGCCGACGTTATCGGCGATGGTGGCCGGGTTGCGGGGGTCGTCTTCGGGGATGCCGGCTTCGACTTTACCGACCAGGTCGGCTCCGACGTCAGCGGCCTTGGTGAAGATACCGCCGCCGACGCGAGCGAACAGGGCCTGCGAGGAGGCGCCCATGCCGAAGGTCAGCATAACGACGGTGACTTCGACCAGGGACATGTGGAAGCCTTCGATCCATTGCGGGAGCCACGTGGTCAGCAGCAGGAACCACATGGCGATGTCGAGCAGGCCGAAGCCGACGACGATCAGGCCCATAACGGCTCCGGCGCGGAAGGCGACGACCAAGCCTCGGTTGAGGCTTTCCTTGGCGCCCTGAGTGGTTCGGTTGGAGGCCATGGTGGCGGTCTTCATACCGAGGAAGCCGCACAGGCCGGAGAAGAACCCGCCGGTGAGGAACGCGATGAACACCAACTCGTGCTGGGCTCCGACTCGGCCCATGATGAACAGGGCCGCACAGACCACGATGAAGAACACCGCCACAACCTTATACTGGCGTTTGAGATACGCGTAGGCGCCGGCGGTGACGTGTGCGGCGATTTCCTTCATCTTCTCATCGCCCTGGTTGGCCGCTTTGACCTGTAGGAAGAAGATGTACGCGAAAATCAGGGCGATGATCGAACCGATCGGAGCAATCCACCATAGCGGGGGAATTGTCCACCCGGCCGCATGGGCGGCGACGGCCTCCGCCGCAGTGTCATCGGCCATCGCCGACTGACAGACGCAACTCAGCGCGACCATGGCGAACAATGCAACCAACGCCATTGGAGCGGGGCGGTGCAGATACGGTGTGGGTGTCTTCACGGTACGGACTCCTTCGTGGGTGAGTTTCCAGGCGGCGTCGCGGCCGCTCGTTGAAAAACCGGGGGATCTATGCCCAGTGGGCTTACAGGGGCTCGCCTCGCGCCATCCGTTGGATTGCGGGCGCAGCACTCCTGGAGTGGGAAGCGAGAGCTTCGAACCGGTTCGCCAGTCAATATCCATCATTTTGCAGTCGAATCGGCAGCGACAATCCGTGTCCAGAACGTCGAGAACCGGCCGCGGGTTACGTTTCGCCTTGCGCAACTCGCTTGGCGCTCTTGCGTGCGCGACGCCGGCGACGCTCCGAGGGTTTCTCGTAGTAGCTGTTTCGCTTGATGTCTTTGGTGAGACCTTCTTTTTCGCACATCTTCTTGAATCGACGGAGCATCTGCTCGACCGATTCGCCGCCTCGTGACTTTACCTTGATCATAGTACGACCACTAGTCCTTTCCGCTTGGTCAGTTGGGAGCCACTTCGCTCCACAGCAAGTCCCGCAAAGTATAGGGAAAACGGTAGGCTTTTCAAGACCTTTTCCTTTGAAAAACCCATTCGTGTCTGACTAGGTTTTCTGACAATGAACGTCTGGTCCTGAAGCGACAGGGCCAATGTACGGTGTCACATGAGGAGCCCCGAAGGGGCGGCGGCGTTTAGCCGGGGTGCGTAAGCCCCCGGATCGCAGACTCTTACGCGATCAAGCCCCAGCGGGGCGACACAGCGGAGGGCTGGACGCTTTCGCTCGGCCGATGTGTCGCCCCGCTGGGGCTTGGAGTTTCGTGGGCGAATTCTTTCCCGCCGCGGCGGGCTAAACGCCGCCGCCCCGTTGGGGCTGACAGCAACGGCCTCAATACCTAATCCATGTATGCGACAGCCGTTGCGACAGACCTGGAAGACTAGTCGCACAAACCCATTATGCCGGTTCGATTCGCCCCGGCCGTCGGGGCCGGTCGATCGGCGTCTTGACCGGGGCGGGGCGGGGCCTATACTGGGCGCAGACTTGAATCGGGGCGAATATGTCAGAGAATACGTGCGAAATCGAGGTCCGTGTCCGCTATGCCGAGACGGATCGGATGGGGTATCTCCATCACAGCCGCTACGCGGTCTACCTGGAGATGGGTCGAACGGAGTTGCTCCGCCGGTGGGGGGTGTCGTACCGGACGCTGGAGGATGCGGGGGTGTTTTTTGTGGTGGCGAAGATGGCCCTAAGATTCAGGGCTCCGGCATGTTACGACGATGTCCTGACGGTGGAGACCCGTCTGGAGCGAATGACCGCCGCCCGGATCGATCACGTCTATCGGATCTTCAACAAGGGGGCCGGCCGATTGCTCTGCGAAGCCGAAACCACGCTGGCGTGCGTCGACGCCGACGGCCGGGTTACGCCGATCCCCGAAATCGTCGCCACCGGCGCCTCGGGGGAGTGATCCGCCCCTCACCAGTCGAGATTGCGTCGGGGATTGGTGCTGGCGGTGACGGCGAAGCGATTGGATCCGACCGACAGGTCCAGTTCGGCCGTTACGCGAGCGGTATAGGTAATCGTCCCTCCGGCGCCGTCGTCGACATCGACAAGCAAGGCTTCCAGGTCGAACCGGTTGATCGTGATGCCCTCCTCGGGGCCGAGAATGACGTGGGAGATCGGGTCCGGGTTCCCGCTGATGATCTGGTGATACACCATGGAGCCGTTGATCACTTCGTATGCGGTCTCTGTCACCGACCCCAGCGAGGGCGGAATGATCCTGACGGAAGTCGTGCCGCATTCGATGGCCTCGGCCTGACGGATCTCGGCCATCATCCGATTGAGTACGATCCGGGCGTTATGGGTGACCGTGGTGATCTTCTGGTTCTCCTCGACCGTTTCCATCGACGCATGGAACGCCGCGGCCACGCTGGTCAGCAGCATGGCCATGATGGCCAGGGAGACGAGCATTTCGACCATGCCCAGCCCGGCGGTTCGCCGGCGGGGTCGCCGCATTCGGTGTTCGGGGAGGCTGTTGTTCACAGGTTACATCTCCAAGTAGGTATTGGCGACCGGAACCAGGCGAACGGGCAGTTTGAATCCGATGGGCGTTGTGCCGTACTGGCTTCGGTCGATGACCACTTCACTGCTGCCCAGCAATTCGAATTCGGTGTCGCCGTAGGAGATGATCGGCCCGCAGATGACGCCGCCGGCGTTGCCGGTGATGCTGAACTTGTCGGCGGCGATCGCCCCGTTGATGGTGTTGAAGTTGCCGGTGAACGTGACCCCGAACCCCGGAGCCAGGAGCATGGTCCCGGGCAACTGCTTCAGTTCAGTGAACTGCGGCTCCTCCGGCAGGCTTTCCACGCCCTGGCTGGTTACGGTTCCGCTGAAGGTGATGGTGTTGTCGTAGAAGCTCATGTCGCCGGGGTCTTCGGTGATGATAACGCCGGTGATGTCGGCGTGGCCGGCGAATTTCACGTCGTTGGGTTCCTCGATGAGCAGAACGCCCCGGATTTGAACGCCGGCGGTGAAGTTGGGATTGGTTCCGGCGGGGATGCGGATGTTCTCGAGGATCACGTCGCTGCCGGTGTCGGTGGCCGGGTCGTAGATGTTCGTCGCCAGGTGTTCATACGGCGAGATGTCGATTTCGGGGAAGACCGGATCGCCGACGCCGATGTGAAGAAACTCTTCGATCTCAGTCTTGTCTGAGGTGCCGCCGATCTCCGGATGGCCAGTGATACTGATGGTGCTGTCGGGGTTGGAGGTGGAAATGTCGCCGGCGACCGTGCAATTGCCGGTAATCGACACGGCTTCGAGATCGGTGTACGTAGCCGACAGAATGCAGGCCTCGTCGCTGCTGTTGGCCCCGAGAATTGTGCCGTCGCCGGCCAGGATGATCTTGCCCTTGGAGGCGATTCCGTAGTCGAACACCGCCGAGGTGGTGTTGTCCGGCTCCAGCGTGATCCGGATGTTGCGGGTCGCCCGTCCCCAGCGGCCGGTGATGGTCAGATACAGCTGATCTCCCGGCGCCGGAGTGATGGCCGCCTCGAACGTGTGCCCGTCGCCGCCCAAGGGCACAACGGGGGTGCTGACCGTCGAGTCGGCGTAGCTGATTCCGTTGGTTCCCATGTTGGCCGTGTCGTCGATCAACGCGGCCAGATGGTCCGCCACCGCCATCAGCATGTCGGCTTCGGCCTCCTCGGTGGGGACGACCAGTCCGGCCAGGACGGCGATCATGTACTCCTTACCGCTTTCGGCGGCGAATTGGGCGTTCTGGGCGGCCTGATACCCCCCGGCTTGTCGCAGGTTCAGATTGCACGCGGCGGTGAACGATAGAGCCAGCGACGTGAAGACCGCCAGGAAGATCATCGTCAAGATCAGCGTACCGCCCCGACGATGCGGCTGTCTGCGCCCGCCCCCCTCACGATTGCGCGGCAAAGGCGTCGAGAGGGTCATCATTATAACTCCAAATAGGATCCGGCCAGGGGGCCGAGGGCGTACGCCTGTGCGAAGCCCGGGGGATCCCCGCTGTATTGGCTTTGATCGATCGTCAGGCGGCTGTTGCCGGTGAGGGTGAAGTCTGAATCGCTATAGCAGATCACCGACCCGGCGATGGTTCCCCGGCTGTTGCCGGTGAAGGTGAACTTGTCGGCGGCGATCGTTCCGTTCATCGTTTTGAAATTGCCGGTGAACTTGACGCCGAACCCCGGAGCCAACAGCATCGAGCCGGGCATTTGCCGCAACTGGGTGAACGGCGCCTCATCGGGCAGCGCCTCGACGCCGGCGGTGTTCATGTTGCCGGTGAACTGGATGGTGTTGGTGTCGTAGGCGTCATCGCCGGCGTCCTCGGTAATGATCACGCCGGTGAGATTCAGATTGCCGGTGAACTTGACCGTGTTGGGCTGCTCGATGTAGACGACACCGCGAATGGTGATGTTGCCTGCGAAGGTTGGATTGGTTCCCGCCCGAATCCGAATGTTCTCAAACGTTTTGCTGCCGCTGGTGCTGGTTGAACCGTCCACGATGTTGGTCGCGAACGGTTCGAACACCGTCGGGTCCACCTCGGGGAACGGCACATCGCCGATACCGATGTGGATGTGGTCCTGCATGTCGTCCCAGTCGGAGGTCCCGCCGATCGACGCGTTGCCGGTGACGGTGACGTAGCTGTCGGGGTTGGAGGTGGAGATGTCGCCGCCGATATCGCAATTGCCGGTAAGATTGACGGCTTCGTCGACGCTGTAGGTGGTCGAGAGGATGTTGGCCTCGCCGGGATCGTTGGCGCCGGTGATCGACGCATTGCCTGACATCACGATTCTGCTGCGAGACGCGATGCCGAAATCGAAGATCGACGAGCGTTCGCCCCCCGGCGTCATCTGCAACTGCAGGCCTCGCGTCACGCCGGCGGCCGTCCCATGCACGGTTATGCCCAAGGAGCCGGCGGTGACGATGCTCATTTCAACTCTGTACGTCTGCCCGGTCGCGGCGAATGCGATGTCCGGGGTGCGAACGGTCGTTCCGTCAAAGGTGATCGACGCCCCGCCGATAGTGGCCGTGCCGTCCAAGGTCGCGGCCATCAGGTCGGCGGCGGCTTGGAGCATATCTTCGTCGCTGTCTGCGGAGTTCAGTTGCATCCCTCGAAGAATGGCCACAGCGTGCGCCAACCCGCTCTCGGCGGCCAGTTGAGCGCTCTGAGCCTTGCGGTGGCTGTCGGCTTGCTGCAGGTTCATATTGGTCGCCGCGGTGTAGGCGACGGCCAGCGTGGCGAATATCGACACGAAGATCATCGTCAGGATCAGTGTGCTGCCGCGGTTGGCCTGTGAGAGTCTCATTCGCCGTCCCTCCTGAATACGAGCCAACTGGTGTTGAGGACCTCGACGTTGCCGCGTTGTATGGAGACCTTGACGCAGATAACGTCGCTGGCGCCGGGGTTGACTGTGGCGTCGAGATCGTCGGGGTCGCGCCAGTCCATCTGGATGACCTGGCTCCAATCGCCGAGGCCGGCGATGGGGTTCTCTCGTCCGTCGCGGGGGGGGCTGAACGTGACGTTCATCAGGTCGTCCAGATCGTCGACGAACACCTGGGGGCTCATGCCGTCGGGGCCGGGGGGGTTGTCCTTGTCGGGTTCATCTTGGTCGCTGAAGGGTTCCCGCAGCGTCCACTCGCGGATTTCCTGGGCCAGGAACGTTGCCTGCGTGATATCGCGGCCGGCGGCGTTGATCCTCGATCCGGAGGCCATCGCATGCAGCAGGGCCAGGATTCCGAGGCCGATCACCAGCATGGCGATCTGAACTTCGACCAGCGTGAACCCTGCGTGATGGAATTGTCTTGGCTTACGCACGGTCACCTGCCTTTTCCCGTTTGCCCAGTTTACTTCACGAGACTGGACATCTTGAAGATAGGTAAGATGATACTCATCGCTATGAAGCCTACAATAAAACCCATCAACACGATCATCAGAGGTTCGATCATCGACGTAACCGTTTTGATCGTACTTCGTAACTCTTTGCCGTAGTATTCACTTACGTCTTTGAGGACTTCTCCGAGTGTTCCGGATTCTTCGCCGGCGGCGATCATCTGCACGACGTTTCTGGGCAGCAGGGTCGACTGGCTCAGCGGAAGGGAGATCTTCTTGCCGCGTTTGACGTTATGGTAGACGGTCTTCCACATGTTGCAGTAGAGGGTGTTGCCCGAGACGTTGGCCGTGATGGCGATGGTGTCGAGCATGGGCACGCCGGCGTTGACCAATTCGCCCATGGTGTGCAGGCCGCGAGTGATGTACAGGGCGCGGAACATCTGTTTGAATAGCGGGATCTTCAGTTTGACGCTGTCCCACCAGGTTCTGCCGCCGGTGGTGCGAATGAAGTACAGGAAGCCGGTAATGGTCGCCGCGGTGGCCAGGATGCAGAGGTACCAGAAGTTGACGAGGAAATCGCTGGCCGCCAGCAGCATTTTGGTCGGCGCCGGCAGGAGCGATTCTTTGCCTGCGAAGACCGTCATGAAACGGGGCATCACGAACGTCAGCAGGAAGACCGTGGTGACCACGGCCATCACGGCGATGATAATCGGATAGATCAGCGCCCCGCGGACCATACGTCGGGTCTCCATCTGCTGATCCTGATATTCGGCGATTCTTTCGAGCATGGCGGCGAAACTTCCGGACATCTCCGACGCCCGCACCATGTTGACGTACAAGGGGCTGAACACCTTGCGGTGCCGTGCGAGGGCGTCGCTGAAGGGCTTTCCGGCTTCCACGTCCATCTTGAGTTGCTCGACAATGGCGCGGAATTTGGGATTCTCGACCTGTTCGGCGATGCTTTCGATGGCCGTGCGGATGTTGATGCCGGCCTTGATCATGACGCTGAGTTGGTTGGTGAACGCCAGGACATCTTTGAGGCCCGGACCCATTTCAATGGAGAATCCGGCTATTTTCTTGGCCAATGAGGATACGCCGGCCCCAGCCATGGGGGCCAGGGTCAGGACGTACATGCCTCCGTTGCGCAGCGTGGTGCTGGCGGCGGCGAGGGTTTGGGCCTCGATGGTTCCTGTTGCGACGGAACCGTTGGGTTGTCGAACTTCGTACTTATATTGTGCCATTGCTTCGGGGATCTATTCCCGCCTCCGTCGGCGTCGGGGCGTCAGGCTGAGAGGGCCTGCTCCAGTTTGTCGGGCCGGTTGGCCGCGGCCAGGGCGTCTTCACGCGAGATCGTCCCGTTGACGTAGAGCATCTTGATCGAGTTATCCAGCGTACACATCCCCAGGCCCCGGTTGGTTTCGAGGATATTGGGGATCTCGAACACGCGATTCTCTCGGATGCAGTTCCGCACGGCGGAGTTGCAGATCATAATCTCGGTCGCCGGGACCATGCCCGGTCGGTCGATCCGCTTGAGCAGAACCTGGGTGATCACGGCTTGGAGGGTGTTGGCCAGCATCGCGCGGACCTGGTTCTGCTGGCCGCCGGGGTAGATGTCGACGATACGCTCGACGGTCTGGGCGGCCGAATTGGTGTGCAGCGTGCTGAACACCAGGTGGCCGGTCTCGGCGGCGGTAATGGCGGCCGAGGTGGTCTCCAGGTCTCGCATTTCGCCGACGAGGATAATGTCGGGGTCTTGGCGGAGCACGTGGCGCAGGCCGCTGGCGAAGGTGGGCACGTCGGCGCCCACCTCACGCTGTTCGATTACGCATCGGTTGGATCGCAGGTCGTATTCGACCGGATCTTCCAGCGTGATGATGTGCTTGGCGGTGTGTTGATTGATCTCGTTGACCATCGAGGCCAGGGACGTGGACTTTCCCGATCCGGTCTCGCCGGTGACGAGCACGAGCCCGCGAGGCAGGTGGGGGAGGCCGGAGACGACTTCGGGGAGATTCAGCGACGACAGCGCCGGCACTCGGTTGGGAATCGCCCGAAAGGCCAGGGCGATCGTGTCGCGCTGGTAGTGAGCGTTGACGCGGAACCGGCCCATGTCGCCGACGGTGGTCGAGAAGTCGAGATCTCGGTTCTTGCGGAACACCTCGAACCGCTCCTCGCCGACCATCTCGACGACCATTTCGGAGGCCATCTTGGCCGTGATGATCGGGAAGTCGGTGGGGGCCAGCTCCGTATGGACCCTCAGCAGAGGGGGCTGGTCGACCAGCACGTGGATGTCGCTGGCGCCGGACGTCAGGGCCATCTTCAGCAGTTCCTGCAAGAGTGACACGTTGTGTCTCCTACCTGGTGTCGATTATTCGCTTGCCGCGGCGGGTATGGTTTCGCTTTCGGTGACCCGGAGAATCTCATCCACCGTGGTGAGGCCCTCGCGGACCTTGTTCATGCCGTCATGGCGCATCGTCTTCATGCCCATCGTGCGGCAATGGCGCCGCAGTTGGGTCAGTGTGGGGTTGCTCGTAATCAGATCGCGAGTATCGTCGTCGATGGTCAGTATTTCGTAGATACCCAGCCGGCCGGAGTAGCCGGTGTGGCGGCACTGGTCGCAGCCCGCCCCTTCCATGACGCAGTCGGCGCGAATGCCGTACATGTCAAGGATCTCCGGCGCCGGCGCCTTTTCGGTCGCTTGTTTGCAGTGGGGGCAGACCTTGCGAACCAGCCGCTGAGCGAGCACCGCGTTGACCGCCGCGGCGATCAGGTACGGCTCGATGCCCACGTTGATCAAACGCGTGATACTGCTGGGGGCGTCGTTGGTGTGCAGCGTACTGAGCACCATGTGACCGGTCAGGGAGGCCTGCACCGCGATGCTGGCGGTATCGTTATCGCGAATCTCGCCCACCATGATTACGTCGGGATCCTGGCGAAGCAGGCTTCGCAACGCGGCCGGGAAGGTCATGCCGATCTTGTCCAGAACGTTTACTTGGTTGCAGAACGCCAGTTCGTACTCGACCGGATCCTCCACCGTCGAGATGTTCAGCCGATCGCCGTCCATCGTTCGCAGGGCCGAGTACAGCGTGGTGGTTTTGCCGCTGCCGGTGGGGCCGGTGACGATGACGATGCCGTGAGGTTCCTGGATCTGATGCTGGAACAGGGCCAGGGTCTCGGGGGCCATTCCGAGTTGTTCCATGCCGACCATGATCGAGCGGTTGTCCAGGATACGGATGACGCACTTCTCGCCGTGGGTGATCGGCAGAATGCTCACACGCAAGTCCACGTGGCGGCCGCGGACCATCGCCCGGATGCGACCGTCCTGGGGCAGGCGGCGCTCGGAGATGTCGAGATTGGACATGATCTTCAGTCGCGAAACGATCGCGGCGTGCAACTGCCACGGGGCGGCGCTCTGCTCGAAGAGGATCCCGTCGATTCGGTAGCGAACCTTCATCGACTTGTCGCCCGGCTCGATGTGGATGTCGCTGGCGCCTTCTGCGACCGCGTGGGTGATCAGGTAGTTCACGTAGCGAATGACCGGACTCTCGCCGGCCATCTTCTCGAGGTCGTTGACCTCGGCCTCGGTCGATTCGACAACTTCGACGTCCTCGTCGTCGATGTCGGAGATAATGTCGTCAATCTGCGGGGTCTCGGTGGGGGCGAGGCTTTCGATCGCCTTCTGCACCGCCTCCGGCGCCACGACGACCAGCGATACCTTGCACTTGACGCGACGTTTGACTTCGTCGATCAAGAAGATATCCGCCGGGTCGCTGATGCCGACGACGACCGAGGCGCCTTCATGCCGCAGGCCGATGACGTTCTTGGCCTTGACGAACTCCGGCGGCAGCAGCGAGAACGCATGCTCGTCGATCTGCTCGGCGTCCACGTCCTCAAACGGCAGCTTGAAGTACTCGGCCATCGCCCTCAACGCACCGATTTCGTCGACCAGGCCCATCTTCTGCAGGGCCTGCATGATGGTCAGGTGGCCGGTGTCCCGGCATCGGGCCGTCGCGGCTTCAAGATCGGCGAGCGTGATCGTCCCGGCGTTCAGCAAGACGCCTTCGGGGCCTCGCAAGGCTCCCGGGGAGTCGCTGGGACGCCACAGTTCATCGAACTGCAACGGGTCGCGGTCCGCTTGACGCCGATCGCCCCACAGTTCATCGAACTGTAGCTCGGCGCCCGTGTCCTCGATTCGCAAGGTTCCCGCCGGCGCCTCGTCGGCGTCGATCGCTTGGTTGGATTCGAATTCACTCACTATCTTCTCCGTGTCGGCTTCGTTAGCGCTCCAGCCGAAGCGAGAAACTGACCTGATCGCACGTCAACACGACCTGGTCGGCGTCAATCGCCGTGACCGTGAAAGCGCCGACTCGATGGCCACGCATGGCGAAGGTGTTGTTGATGATGGCCGTGCCGCCTCGAGGGGTCATCATGACGCCCTGTAGCTTCAGCTTATCGAATTCCCGCTGCAGATTGGCCCGTTTCCTGGCGTTGGCTACCTTCACGACAGGGGGCTGGTCGGACGCGTCCCGAGGGCCGAAGTCCCGGGCGAAGGGGTTGCTATTGAGCTGGTCGACGGGAATCTGCCGGCGGGAGGCGTAGTGGTAGAACTGGGCGACCATTTGGGTCCCCTGGTTGCCTTCGCCTCCGTTCTTCTTGCTTTCGTTGTGGGCCAGGAAGCTGTCCACCTGTAGGGCGACGGCCTCGTCGGAGGCCGTGGCCTGCTGAGGGGTCGTTCCCCCCGACATCGCAGCGACGATCGCCACGCCGGCGATGAACATGCCCACCATCGCCAGCGTTGTCCGCGATACCTTGGGGGCGGACTTGCTCCCGAAGCTGCCGGGCGAGACGGAGGGGGCTTCGATATCGACCCCACCGATCGCTCCATCGTCCATCTGGGCGCCGGGGTCGGCCATCGCGTCGAAGTTCTGGGCTGTTTCGGCCATGGGTCACTCACTCCCCGCATTGCGTTCAAAGAATACCGACATCACCATGGTTACACGGATTTGGCCTTCAGAACCGTTCTTGAGCCGTTCGATATCCATCTGGTGGATACGTGTGATTCGCGGGCGCATCTCCAGGTCCAGCAGGAAGCTGTAGAGCCCGGTGTTGAAGTCGCCCTCCAGTTCCAACACCACCGGCTGTTCGGCGTACGGGCCGGTGGGATCGACCACGGTGACCCCGCGGCTGCGTCTGAGCGTACGGACGCTCTTGGCGCTGAGATTGTTGACCTGGGCCAAATGCCAGACCTCCCGCAGCACCTGGTCCATTTCCTTCTCTTGGGGAAGCCTGCTCTGGAAGAACTCGATGGCCTGGTTATAGGCGTCGATATCCGATTTCAACGCTTCCTTGGCCTCGACGGCCCGGTTCATCTGCTCCAGCTTGGCCTGCTTGGTCTTGATGTCCATCCTGGCCTTTGTGATCTCGGTGTTGCGGGGTCGGAACACGAACCACCACGACCCGAGGGGAATGGCCGCCAGTAAGCCCAGAAGAATCCACTCTCTCACTCCCAGCTTCATAGCGAATCCCTCCCGATGTCGACGACACGGGTTGTCGCTTGGCCGCTGTCGACGGCGTCGATTTCCACTTCGGCGTTGGGCGTCAGTTCCAGGGTGATCTGGAATTTTCGCAGGATCTCTTCGTCGATTTCTTCTTCCTCGCTGTAGACCAGTTCCACCGATCGAAGCAGGGGGCTACTCCGCACGGCGCCGATGAACTCGGCCACCTGCTCGTCGGTCTTGGCCAGGCCGGTGATCTTCAGGCTGACCTTCATGGGAGGACGCTTGACCGGCTCGTCCTTGTCCGGCTTGTCGCGACGGACGGTGCGGAACTTGCTCTTGGCCTTCTCCTTCGATGCGGCCGGCTTGGGCTGCGATGACTTCATCGAGATCTTGATGAGATTCGCCCCATCCGGAAGGGCGTTGGTCAGCGTGGCCAGCAGGTAGCTTCGCGGGACGCGCTCGAGCAACTCGGCGGCCATGCGGGCCTTCTCCTGGACCTGCTTTTTGCGCGATTCCAATTGCTGAACCTCGGTGATCGACTCGCCCGCCCGGCGATACGCCTGGGTGACGTCTTCGTTGATCCGTCGCAGATTGTCAGCGCTCTTCCGGCTGGTCCACCCCGCGGCGACCACGCAGATCATCACGACGCTGAACAGCAGTAGGTAGATCGCGTCGATGCGTCGTCGACTCTGCTGGCGTCGATAGTTGGGGGGCAGTAGGTTAACGATACTCATGGCTATAGCGCCTCCTTACGCGGCACGGTACGAGTCACCGTCGATAACAGCCCCTAGACTTAATCCCACCGCCACCGCCCAATCCGGACGGCTCGCAGGGGCGGCCGGGCCGGTTTCGCCGGCGGCTTCGACGTCGCGGCCGATCTGGGCCAGGGGGTCGCCGATCTGAGCCGGCAGCGCCAGTCGTTGGGCGAGCGTCTGGCAGAGCCCTTTGTTAAAGGCTTCTCCGCCCAGGAACACCACACGTTCGACCGGCTGATTGACGAAGACCGAATCGTAGTAACGCAGACAGTTGGTCAACTCTTCCGACAGGCTCCCGAGGGGGCCGGACAGGGCGTGCTCGATGGTTTCGGCGTTGGCGGCGCTCTCGCTTCGGGAGCCGTGTTCGGTTCGATGCCGACGGGCGTCAGAGACGGCGACGCCCATTCCCGAGGCCACCGCCTGATCGAACTGATCCCCGCCGAACAGCAGATTCTTGGCGAACACCAGCCGCCCCCCGTGCGTGATCACCACTTGGGTGCTGCCGGCGCCGATGTCGACGAACAGCGTGGCCCGGCTGGCGTCGTCGGCCCGACGGAACAGCCGGGCGAAGCACTCGACGATCGCGCAGGGCTCCACATTGATCCCGACGCATTCCAGTTTCGCCTGCCGAAGCATCTCCAGGTGGGCTCCGATGATGTCCTCACGGGCGGCCACCACGATCAATTCCTGTTTCAGATCATTCTCGACATACGTCTCCCCGGCCACGACGTATTGGATGATCGCCTCGGCCGGGTCGAACGGCAGTTTGCCTTGCAGTTCCCATTTGAGAGAGTTGGTCAATTGGTCGGCGGGCATCTTTGCCATCTTAAGATGCTGAATAAAGGTCAGTTCGGCAGGGATCGACAGAATGCACTGGCGCCCTTTGAGCGCGTACGCCTGGCGCATTTCACCGATGGTTTCGCCAATGAACTGGCGTTGGGCAAGGGGGTTGTCCCGTATCTGAGAGGGGTACTCGGCCGCCGCGGCCGCCACGAGACTGTATTGCCCGTTTGGCAGAGATCGCAACTGGGCCATCTTCAGCCCTCGGGTGCCGACGTCGATACCGATCGGCAACGCCCCGGATTTCTTCGCTTTCGCTGGCATGGCTACCTCCTGTCGCCCACTGTTTGTAAAACCACCATCCGTAGGTCGGGCAGACAGGAAGCCACGTGGGACGCTCCCTGGCGGAACGGATCAAACTCGTTACACATATCTTTGTCAGATCCTCTGTCTTACTCCCCCCTGCTTATCCAGACTGCTTACATTGCCTACATTGAAACATACGTTGCAGACTGTCGGGTTGCAAAGCGGGCGGGGCGCCACAGCCACCGAAGGAAAGATCGACAACCGGAAGCCCCGACTCAAGTAAGGACCGGTACCAAGAGGAGGGTTACGGCTGGGTCGCGGCCAGGAGATCGGCGAGGATTGTGTCGGAAACGAATACCGCGTCTGGGGTTATGCGAAGACGTTCATCGTCGATCGCCAACGCTCCGATCTTGACGTATCGGTCGATCGTCTCGGCGAAGACATCGGTTACATCCACTCCAAATCGGCGCCGAAACTCGTCTCGATCCACGCCTTGGGTGAGCCGCAGCGTGAGCATGAGCGTTTCGGCCATAAGTTCTGTGTTCACCAGTGATTCACAAAAGTCTTCGGGCGTGATTCCCGCGGTGATTCGTTTGACGTATTTCTTTGGGTCGGCGGTATTTGTGGATCGTCGGCCGCCGAGGTAGCCGGCCGCCGCGGGGCCGACGCCGACGTAGGGGCCGTTATGCCAGTAGACGAGGTTGTGTTGGCATTGGCGGTGAGGCCGGGCGAAGTTGGATATTTCGTATTGGGCAAGTCCTGCTTGAGAAAGGACTTCGCAGGCCAGATCGTAGCAGTCCCGCTGGAGTTGATCGTCCATGGCTTCAACGCGACCCTCGGCGAGATCGGCGGCGATGGCCGTGCCTTCGGGGTAGGTGAGACAATAGCAGCTCATGTGACAGACGTCGGTTGCGATGGCCGCGTTGAGCGAATCCCGCCAACTTCCCAGCGTTTGGCCGGGGATCCCGTAGATCAGGTCGGCCGAGATGTTGGCGAATCCGGCCGATCTTGCCCGGGCGATCGCCTCGGCGGCTTCGGAGGCCGTGTGGAGCCGGCCGAGTGTGGCCAGTTCCTCATCTTGGAAGCTCTGGACCCCCACGCTGAGCCGGTTGACCCCTTTGTCGGAGAGGATCGCCAACGTGGCGTCGGTGAGGCTGTTGGGATTCGCCTCGACGGTGAACTCGGTCCTGCCGTCGCAGCAGCCGGCGATGTTGCCGAGAAGGGCGGTCAGCAGGGCGGGGGCGAGGATCGTCGGCGTACCGCCGCCGACGAAGGCGGTGGTCAACGGGAGGTGCAATAACGCCCTGGCGGCCGCCAGTTCCGCTCCGATACCGGCGACGACGGCTTCGGCGTCGCGGGCGTCGTAGACGTTCGAACAGAAATCGCAATAGCGGCAGCGTTTGCGGCAGAACGGTACATGGACGTACAGACTGCTCGCTGTGGCCGACTGCGGCGTCGGTCCTTTTTCCAGAAATGACTTGCGGGGTTCGGCCATGGGCATAGAATAGTGCATTGGCGGATTAGAAGACCGATGAAATTCGTGTGCCGACGCATGATTTCCTGTCAAGTATCTGAGGTCGTCCATGCTAGTGAATCTTGTCTATTTCAACACCGACGGCGGGCGCAAGGATGTTCCGGTCGAGAAAGCCAATGTAGTGATTGGTCGCGCTTTGGATTGTGACGTGCAGGTGCCCCGCATCGGCGTCTCGCGGCGTCACTGTGAACTCATCGTCGCCGGCGAAGGCGTGAAGGTGCGCGACCTCGGTTCCAGTAACGGAACCTACCTCAACGGCCAACGGGTCCAGGAACATGACGTCGCCCCCGGCGACCGTCTGCAGGTCGGCTCGGTCGTGCTCACCCTTCAGATTGACGGCCAGCCGGCGGATGTGGCTCCGCCGAAGAAAGCCCCCAAGGCCCCCAAGGCTCCCAAGGCCGCGACCACCGAAGATGAAATCTTCGCCCATATGATGATGGACACCGATGACGATGACGATGACGACGACGACGATGATGTTGTTGTCGAAGTGGGCGATCCGGTTTCGGCCCTCGATGTGCTGACCGAAGACGAGGATGACGACTAGGGTGGGCGTTGCGACTGGAATACCGAGGCCCGCAGGCGCATTTGCGGGCCTTTTCGCTGCGCGGAGGGGGGCGAGAGCCGACGAATTGTGTTTTTTTGTGTCCGCTTAGGCTTGACGCGCACCGTCGGGATTCGCACACTCTGACGGTCGGCTCGCGTGCGGGTCGGCCGAGACGTAGCAGTGAATTCTGCAGAGACATGGATGCTCTGGCGAAAGATACCGGGCCGCCGGCCCTCAAGAAGTTTCCAGGAAGGAGCGCAACAGTATGGCAAACGCGATGACGAAGGCTCAGATTTTGAAAACGATGGCGGAGAAGACCGACCTGCCGAAGGCGAAGATCGTCGAGGTGATGGATGCACTGGCGGCGATGGCGTACGAGGAAGCGAAGAACGGCTTTACGCTTCCCGGCATCGGCAAATTGGTGCTCGTCCAGCGCAAAGCCCGCACGGGGCGTAATCCCGCCACCGGCGAAACGATCCAAATTCCGGCCAAAGAGGTTGTGAAGTTCCGCGTCGCCAAGGCCTGCAAGGACGCCATCCTCCCGCCGAAGTAGACCCGCCGACCGAACAATCGCAGTTGGGGCCGATCGAGGCGAGTCCTGGGTCGGCCCCGCGTTTGTTGTGGGGTCATGAGGGTAGGGTGGGGATGTTGGGAAATTCGAAATACGAATATCGAAATACGAAACAAATACGAATACGGCAAACGACAAATGACCGAAACGACATTGGCTGGGGTGGGGATGTTGGGAAATTCGAAATACGAATATCGAAATACGAAACAAATACG
>CBDVCA010000035.1:0-21446 GCA_965372365.1 uncultured bacterium | reverse complement strand
AAACACCCAAGACGGCCGCCAAGAGAAAGGCGGCAAAGAAGGCCGCTGCACCCAAAACACCCAAGACGGCCGCCAAGAGAAAGGCGGCGAAGAAGGCCGCTGCACCCAAGACACCCAGACCCGCACATCGAGGGCGAGGATGACCATCGCGCAGCAATCCGACGCCGGACCTGGCTCGGCGGCTTGCTCCGCCACTGCACGTGCGAAGCCGCGGGAATCCGACTACTGGCACTCTGTCCCCGGACTAACGTGGGACCCTATCAACTCTGGGCGCCGAAGTTCCGCTTCAGTTGCACGAAGTCGGTTATATCGATGATCCCATCGCCATCGTAGTCGAAGGCGGAGTTGAATGGGGACTGGCCGGCGATCGCGCCGAACGTCTGCTTCAAACCCATGAAGTCCAGAATGTCGACATCCCGATCGCCGTCCCCGTCGCCATAGAGGCGATGGAATGTCATCCGTTCATCCTCACCGGTCAGAGGCCGGCCGGCCGCGTCGCTCAGCCCGTCAGGGCGCACGGTCAGCGTGTAGTTCCCGTCCGCCAGTGATACGCCTTCGGCGGCGCCGGCCACGGTGAGGTTGAACGTCCGCTGATCGCCTGACGGATTCGCCGCCGCCAGGTCGATTCGATGTCCGGCGCCGTCGGTCAAGACAAACGCGGCCGCGTCTGCGAGAACAGCCTGATCGAAGATCACAGTCAAGTGGGTGATCATCGACCGCTGAGCGGCGCCGTCGTTGACGAGGATCGATTCCACCCGAGGCCGCGGCGTCTCGGCGTCGAGAGCGCCGCTCCGATCTTCGGGGGCGGGCCACTGCGGATCATCGAGCCACGTATTCACACGAGCGCGAACCTCGACGACATCGAGGATGTCTACGATCCCGTCGCCGTCGTAGTCAAAGGCGTCGTTGAATCCCGCCTGGCCCTCGCTCTTGTTAAGCGTGCGGCGAATCTGGATGTAGTCGCCGCGATCCACGTCGCGGTCGCCGTCTATATCTCCGAACAGGCGGAAGAACTCGGTCACATGGTCATCGGCCAACGTCAAGCCGCCGAGGCTGTGGACCTTGTCGGCCGCGACGACCATACGATAGTGCCCGTCGGCCGGCGACTGGCCGATCAGGGCCGGGTCGGTAAACGTTACGACGTAAGTCATCTCGTCGCCGGCGACGTTCGCCACGGCGACGTCGACCGCAGCGCCGGACTCGTCGATCACCCCGACCGCCCCACTGTCCAGCACCACGGGCTGATCGAACGTGACCGTCAGGCTGCGGACCCTCGACCGCTGGTCGGCGCCGTCATCGACCGTCACACCGGTGACGACCGGCGGGACGACCTGGTTGACCTGGATATCCCAGGCGGCCGTGTCCTCGCCGCCGTCACCATCGCTGACGGTCAGCGTCAGCGTGTAGCCGCCGAAGTCGCTGTAGATGTGATTGACGGCCGTCAAGTCGACGCCGCTGACGGGGTCGACGCCGTCGCCGAAGTCCCACTGGTAGGTCAGCGGGTCGGCCGCGCCGGCGGGATCCTCGGCCGCGGCGACGAAACTGCACACCCGGCCCTGGTCGGTCTGCTCATCGCCGGTCAGCGAGATGATCGTCGGCGCCGCGTTGGCCGCCATGACCCGCAGCGTGTCGGTGGTCTGACCGCCGTCATCGTCGGTTACCGTCAGCGACGCCGTGTAGAAGCCGTCGTCGGCATAGACGTGGCTGGGGGACAGATCGCTGGACGTGAGGCCGTCGCCGAAATCCCAGAAGAACGTGTGCGTATCGGCCAGGCCCGGATCGGTGAACGCGCCCGCCATGGCGACGACCTGGCCCTCGTCAACCGTCTGATCGGGGCCTGCGTCGACGAGCGGGGCCACATTGGCGACCAAGACGTCGAGGGTGTCGACGGCGGAGGCGCCCAGAAGGTCTGTCACCGTAACGGTCACGACGTACACGCCGTTGTCGGCGTACACGTGCTGCAGATCGAAGCGGGTGGCGCTGACGTTCAGGATCTCCGGCGCCGAGCCGTCGCCGAAGTCGATCTCGACCGTCCAGAGATCGCCGAAATCGGGGTCGACGAACCCGAACGTCTGCATCAGCATTTCGCCCTCGGCGAAGGCCAGGTCGCCGCCCAGATCCAGCAAAGGGACATCGTTGACCTGGGGCGTCGCGGTGGTTGCGTCGGGTGCGGCGGGCAGCGCCTCGGTGTTGCCGGCGTTGTCGCGTGAGGCGGCGTAGAAGGCGTAGTAATGGTCGTCCTCCCCGCTGAAGGTCGCCTGGGTGGCTGTCGTGTCGGCCAGCCAGATCTCCGGGGCTCCGCCGTCACGAGCGACATAGATCGTGTAGGCCGCCAGGGCCGATCCGCCGGGGCCGTCGGCCCCCGTCCACGTCACCATGAAATCTTCGCTCACCTGTTGGGCGTCCAGCGGGCTGACGGCGGTGTCGGGGGCTTCGGCGTCGATGGTGTTGAAGATCGGGGGCGTGTCCATCGGCTCGTTGGTGTCGAACACGATGGTCGCCTCGACGTCGATCACGGCCCCGGTCGCGGCGTCGGATCGCGGGGTCACGGCGTAGGTCACAAAGCCCTGGCCGTCCGGCGAGTTGAGGTTCGGAGGCAAAAAGCCCATCGCCGGATCGACCGGCGTGGCGCCGGTGTCGGGGTCGATCGAGCTGAACTGCCAGAAGACCCGCCCGGTGGCCACGTCGATACCGGCGGCGACATCGAGGTAGATGCCGATCGTGGACGTCAGGTCCAGGCGATCGGCGTACCACGACTGGCCGTCGGGGACGTCGATGTAGACGTCGCCGAATCCGAAGTCGCCCACGCGGAAGCTGCGGAAGTCCAGGTCGTCGTCGAGTTGCTGCGTGATGGTGACCGACGCCGCCGGCGCCGTGGCGAGTTCCGGATCGTTTTCGAAGCGGATGGTGTACTCCAGCGGCCGGCCGATCGGCACCCACCGGGGCTCGCCGTATCCGTCGGGGCCGACGATATCGTTGGGGTCGGCGGCGCCGTAGGTGTGCGTCTCCCAGTCGCCGGTCCAGTTGGGGGCCGCCGGGGCGGTGTCAAACGTGTAGTCGGTATTGAGCCAGAAGCACTGCTTCCAATCCGTCATCAGTTCTTCGGCCTTCTCGGCCTTGTAGAGGTAACCGTTCTCTCGGGGCCCTTCGCCGCCGGTAATGAGGACTTCGCGTTTGCGCTGGAGCTTTCGCACCAGTTGAAGCGACTTGAACGTAACGGTGAACTGAATCGACTGGACGAGGCTGTAGGCGGCCATGCCGATGCCGAGGAGACTGCAGCACTTGAAGTAGGTGGCCCACTTCTGGTTCGTCCAGGCGATGCCCTTGGCTTCCCGGATCGTGTCGATGACGCCCGCGATCGCCGACTTGGTGTTGCCTGCGTTGGCGGCGGCCTCCGTGTAGGCCGTCTCGGTGCTGTCCAGCGACTGGGCGACCGAGCCGTTGATAATGAAGTCGACCATCTGGTAGAGCGACCCGAGAACGCCGGCGACGCTCAGGACGATACCGCCGGTCCCCAACGACACGCCGGCCAGCGGGACGATCGCCAGCGCCAACCCGGCCCCGGCGCCCAGAGCGGCGACCGATTCGAGCACGAGGTACTCCGCGCACTCGATGGCCGCATCCTCGACCTTCTCGGTCATCGACTCGACGAGATCCCATTGGTTGTCGTGGAGCAACCATGCGGCGAACGCCTCGTACCCGGCGGCTCTGCACAGGCCGTCGCCGGCGTCGAGGTCCATCATGCCGTTGATGCCGAAATGCACACGCTCGGGCTGGCGGGGGAATTCCTTCCGCCACAGTTCACCCAGCCAGCTCGGGTAGTTGACGCTCACGTCGAAGCCGCCGTCGGCGGGAGGCGCGTCGCCGGCGTCGGCGAGTTGCATCGCCAGGGTGGTCAGGGCCGGCGCGGGCGCCGGGGGGTGCACAACGTCCTGGCTGACGGCGATCGCCTGGACCTGCACCTGCCCCAAGTCCGTCGACGCCCCTGCGGGCGCATCGACGGCGCTGATTTGGACCTCGGCCGCGCCGTCGCGGCTGATGCGAACCGTCAGGCCGGAGCCGTAGGCGGTCGTGACCACGAACGATCCGTCCGCCCCCGCTTCGGCGGTTCCGACGAACCGCCCGGCTGCGTCGGCGACGCTGACGGTTCCTCCGGGAACCGGGTTGCCCGCGGCGTCAACGATCGTACCGGTCAACTCGGTGGTGCTCTCGGTGAGCGACACGTCCGCCGCGACCGCTCCGTCCACGACGACACCGGTTTCCACGTAGACTTCGTACCCGTCAACGAGCACGGTAAGATCGTAGACCCCCGCTTCCACACCGGTCAGTTGGTACGTCCCGTCGGGCGCCGCGGCGCCGTGAGCCGCCTTCCGTGGATCGGCTTGGGAGACCAGCATCACAATGGCCGCACCGACGGCGTCGCCGAGGGCGTTGGTGATTGTGCCCGTGACGGTCAGCCGTTCGGAGAGACCTACGCTGACGGAGCCGCCGACGCCGGCGACGACCGTCTCGCCATGGCCCTCACGCCCGGTCGCCCCGATCACCTGAACCGTGTAGTCGCCGTCGGCCAGGTTGGCGAATGTGACAACGCCGGAGGCGTCCGCCACGGCCCGGCCGGCCGGGACTCCCTCGCCGTCGACGTTGACCATCAGCAGCACGCTTGCGTTCTTCACGGGATCGGTCGCGTCGGTGACGGTCACCTCCAGCGAGCCGGTTCCGGCGGCGAAGTCCACGTCGATGTGATCGTCGGCGGCGACGAGTACGCCGGTGACCGCAGCGAAGCCGGCGGCGTCGCTCCAGACCCGCAGATCGAACCGCCCCGTCTGGAGCATGTGGAAGTCGTACCGTCCCGTCTCGTCGGTCCGATCGGCCAGCACCCGTTCGCCGGCGACGTACAGGGCGACGGTCGCTCCGGCGATCGGCGACCCGTCCGCCAGCGTCACCCGCCCGCCGACGCCCGCCGCGACGCTCACCGACAGATCGGCCGCCACCTCCGAGCCGTCCATCGCGGCCACCGTGACGGTCTCGGCCCCGTCGACGCCGTCGGTGGACAGGCTGAGGGTGTACCGCCCGGCCAGGAGATCCTCAAACCGATAGGCGCCCGCGGCGTCCGTGGTCGTCAGCCGGGTCGAACCGTCGGGCAGGTAGGCCGTAACCTGGACGCCCGGCATCGGGTCGCCGGAGGTCGCGTCGGTCACGACGCCGGTGATGACGCCGCCGATCAGGACAGTCAGATCGATATCGGCGAGGTCCTCGCCCAGTTGAACGGACGCGTCAATCTCGCTGCTGACGCCGCCGGGAAGACCGACGGCCCGGATGACATAGTCGCCCGGCGTGAGGTTGTGGATTGTGAAGTCGCCGGAATCGTTGGTGATGGCGAGGCTCTCGGGGCCGGTCGCATCGCCGCGGTAGGCGCCCACCAGCAGGAATCCGACTCCCAGGCCGGGGACCAGCGAGACCACGCGCCCACTGACCGTCGCCGCCGCGTCCATGGCGACCACTGGCATCGCGACGTCCTCGTCGGCCCCGATGGCGACATCGGCGACCTGATTGGCGAGGTAGCCGTCCAGGACAAACGTCAGCGTGTACGTACCTTCGGGGAGGCCGTCCAGCATGTAATCGACGGTCGTACCGGACACCGAAAACACCTCGCCGGCCGCGGCCGTGTCGGTCAGTTCGGCTGTGACGATCAACGCCCCCTCCATCGCGCCGCCGCCGAGATCAACGGTCCCGGCGATCGTGCTTTGGGGGGTCAGGTCGATGTCCCGGCGGATCTGCTCGTCGGCGACGATGACCACCTCCGCGGCCGCCCGACGCCAGGCGTACCCGTCGGCGACGACCGTCACCGAGTAGGTCCCCGCCACCAGGCCGGTGACGCTGAAGTCGCCGTCTTCGTTGGTTTCGGCGATGTAAACGTGCTCATCGCCGGCCGTAGCCACGGTGACAGTCGCACCGGCGACCGGAGTTGCGCCCTGGCGCACCGCGCCGCCAACTACGCCGCCGAGGCTCACATCCAGCACGTGGTCGGTCACGGCCTCGCCGTCGCCCACGACAACGGAGCCGCCGGAATCGATCACGGCGGCCTCGTAGCCGAACTCGTACATCCCCGGCGTGACGGTCTCGAAGATGAACGTTCCGTCGTTGAGCGTCTGTGTGGTGTACAGGTCGCCGGTATCGGTGTTGTAGGCCGAGACGGTTCGGAAGGACAAGTCCACGGCGAAGTCCGGCGACCACGCCTTGCCGATAATGCTCGTAGCGAGCGATGCGGTCGCCTTGCGGAACTCCAGGGCCAGCAGGCTCTCCCACTGTCGATAGCAGCCGGCCTCCAGCGGCCAGAGGGTGGCGTTGGCGCCGAGGGCAGCCAGCAGATCGGCTTCGGTCGGCCCGACTTGGGCGATCAGTTGGTCGAAGATGGGCTCGAACTCGGCGTCGGACATGCCGCCGGGCGCCGCGACGGCGCGAATAACGTTCCGCAGAAGCTCCCAATCCAACGGACGGTCGGTATCGGTGACGGTCGTGCCGATGCGGAACAGGTTGGTGCTGGTGTGCGAGGAATCGTGGACCACGCCGGATCGCGCGAACATCGTGATGCTCTCGCTCTGGCCCGGCATAAGGACGCCATGGGGCGAATCGCCCGTCGTCGCGCCGAGCAGATCGAGCCGCTCGAACACGGTGTCCATGCTCGAATCCATACTCAGCCACGGTATGTCGCCGCCGGCCTCGAAGACCACCATCGGCGCCGGGGCGTCGTTGATCCCTTCGTTGCCCCAGACGAACGTCACCGGGTACACCGAGTTGATCCGCACCGAATCGGCCGACCACCCGGTCGGACGAACGTAGGATCCGCCGCCGTCGACCACTTCCAGGCCGTCGGTGACGGTGTAGCTGTCGCCGGAGTCCTTGGAGATTACGACATCGTACAGGCCGGCGGTCGCCTGCGTCAGGTCGAACGTCGCGTAGAACAGCGACGGTCCGGTGCGCCAGAGCATCGCGGCCGGCAGTTGGAAACCTTCTCCGTCGCTGAGCGTGGCGGTGACCGTGCGGTCGAACTTCGCGCCGTGGATCTCGATGGTCAAATTGCCCGCCGTGCCGCCGACGCCGTAGGTCTCGTCCACGGCGCTGAAGTCGATCACCTCGGCCAGAATCGTGTAGTCGGCCGAATCGGTCGGCACGTCGGCGCCGTACAGCAGCAGGTAGTACGTTCCCGCTTCGGTCACCGGCGCCAGGATGTACTGGTCGGGAGCGAAGGAGGCGCCGAACTTGAAGTCGTACACGCCGCGAGTGGGGACCTCGCCGAAGCGGAGGTACATCTCGTTGGCGGCGTCGGTCGAATCGCTGTCCAGCGTGACGTACAGCGTCTCGCCCGCGGCGACGTCGATGCGATAGTACATCGACTCCCCGTCGTCCAACGCGTCGACGGTGGGCGTCGCCGGCGGCAGCAGTTCGCAGTCGACGAGCACCGTCTCCAGCGAGGCGCCGAAGTTGTTGTCCTCATCGGTTTCGACCACCTGCCCGCGGATATCGGTTCGGAGCAGCACGTAATACGCCCCCGGCGTCAGTCCCGGCAGGTCCGCCTCGACGGTCTCGGTGTAGAAGTCGTTGGCGGGCAGGTCGTCGCCGTGGACGACTTCGCCGAACAGAGCGTCGTCGATATCCCACACGTCGTCGGCGGAGATGTACAGCCTGTCCTGCCAGCCTCCGGGAGCCGCGTTGCCGCTGAGGTTGTCCACGCGGTAGGTTATCGAGGCCGACCGGCCGGGGGAGCCGTCGACGGGGATGGTGATCGTACCGGCCACCAGATCGATGGGATCGGGGAGGCTGATCCGAACCGGCGAGGCGCCGCCGGCGGCGTTGTTGCTTTCGCCGTCGAACTCTTCGACACGGTCGCCCGAGTCGGTGACAACGTAGACGTAGTACTCCCCGCTGAGCCCGTCGGGGATGCGGAAACTCCGCGTCGCCGCGTAGGAGGCCGATTGCGCCATCGGCCCGGCGTGCTTCAGTCGCCCCAGGTAGTAATCGACACGGGCGTCGACCACCTGGTCGGCGGTGAGCCAGACGCTGTCGACCCAGTCGCCATCGGCTTGCTGACCATTGTTCGCAACCGTCCAGCTCACGTCGAACCATGTCCCGCTGAACGCGTCGGCCGGAGCGTTGACTTCGGTGACGACCAAGTCGGCCGGGGGCGTCAAGGTGATGTTCACTTCGGTGGCGACGATGTTGTCGCCGTTGTTGCTCTCCAGCACCTCCCCGTCGTCGTCGACTGAAAGGATGAGGTAGTACGTTCCGGACATCTCCACCGGGATGAGGTAGCTTTCGTGGGCGGCGTAGTCTTCGCCGGGGGCCAGGGCTTCGGAGGTCTCATACTGCGATGATCGCCAGCGGCCGTCCACCCAGCGGCTCAGCATGACGTCGCTCTCGTCCAGTACGTCGTCTTCGCTGAGGTAGACCGAATCTCGCCATGACTGGGCGCTGGTGGTTCCGGTCCCGGCGTTGCGAACGGACCACTGCACATCGAGAGTCTGGCCGGAATCCAGTTCGGACGCCATGATGGGTCCGGTGACCTGTAGGTCGGCGTCCAGGCGGGTGATCGTCACGGTCATCGCGTCGGAGGTGTTGTTGCCGTCGGCGCCGCCCTCGAATACCGACGGGGTATGGCCGTAGGGGTAGTTGGTCTCGACGAAGAAGTCGTACGCGCCGACCATGTCCGCCGGAATATCGATGACGCCGGTGATGGTGTAGGATTCACCGACACGCAGGGCTCCGACACACTCGAACATCGCCAGGTGTCCGGTGTCTCGGTTGCCGGCGTAGACCAGGTCGGTCCACGATGCATCCGGCGTCGGACCGGAGCCGAGGTTCGCCACGGTCCACTTCACCGTGAGGGTTTGGCCGGCGATGCCCGTCAACTGGGCGGTGGACCAGGTGATCTGCAGGTCCGGCGGGAGCATCTCGACGTTTCCCGCAGCGGCGATCATGACGACGTTGTTGTCTTCGTCGCTTTCGGCGACGCTGTCCTCGGCGTCGGTGACCACGAAGAAGAAGTACTCGCCGACCATGTCCTCGGGGAGAACCGGGCTGAAGGTGTGTTCGGCCAGTCCCCCTTCGGCGATATCGCCGTAGCGATCGAAGACGCCCAGCAGGATGTCGGCTTCGGCGCCGGTCATCTCAAGCGTGGTGTCGGTGGATGCGTAGATCGCCTCGCTCCAGGCCCCGGCGCGGGTTTCGCCGGCGCCGGCGTTGTGGATGACGTAGGTCACGTCGATCGGTTGTCCGGCGAGCAGCGAGCCTTGCAAGGCCGCGTCCTGGATCTCCAGATCCGGCGGCGGCGTGAGGTGGATCGTCGTCGGCGCCCCGGCGCTCGTCGCGTTGTTGCCCGCTAGCCAATGCTCGAAGACCGTCCCGCCGTCATTGGTTTGGACGAACACGTAATAGCTGCCGACCGTATCCAGCGGCAGTTCCACCGAGACGGACGCGCTGTAGCTGTCGCCGGGGTCCAGAGCGCCGTCGGAGGCGGCGTACCCGAGGTACCTGTCGCCGTCGTCGAATTCCTGATCGGCCGACAGATAGACGGCGTCGACCCAGTAGTCGGCGCCGGTGGCGGCCTGCCCGACGTTGCTCACCGTCCAGGACACCATGATGGATTGCCCGGTAAACGCCGCCGTCGGGGCGGCGACGTGGAGCACCTGAAGATCCGGAACCCTCGCCACGCTCACGTCGATCAGGTTGCTTTCGCCGACGTTGTCGTCTTCGTGGCCGAACTCGACAACCTGCCCGTCGTCGAACTCGAACGGGATGACATTGCCGAATCGGTCGAGTGTCTGCTCGGTGAGGAAGTTGTGGCCGTCGGCGGCGCCCGCGTCGGCCATCACCAGCACGTAGAACTCCTCGTCGGCTTCGGCCGGAAGCGTAACGGTGATGCTGCTCTGGTAACTGCCCCCGATATTGAGGAAGCCGCCGTTCATCGCCCGGCCGAGATAGACGTCATCCACATCGCCGAGGTGCGTGTCGCGGGAGAGGTACACTTGGTCGTACCACAGGGCCGAGGTCGTGGCCGCGTCGCCGGTATTGGTCACCGTCCACTGCACGAGGACGCCCTGTCCGCCGAACGCCTCGTCCGGGACGATCACGTCGCCGACGCTGAGGTTCGGGTAGTCGTTCAGTCGAGCGGTAATCACGCCGGAGGCCCCGACGTTATCGTCCTCGCTCAACTCGCCGATCTGCTCGGCCGAATCGACGACCACCAGAACGCGATAGTTGTCCTCCACGGACCCGGCCTGCAATTCCAGGAGCAACGATTCGGTCTGCGTGTGGGCCTGGCCGGGCGCCAGGGGCGACCCCGCGGTCGAGTCGACCGTGGCCAGAAACAGATCGCTGTCGTCCATCGCGCCGTCCAGCGAGAGGTAGATGCTGCTGGCGAACGCGGCGGCGATGTCGCGGGTTCCGGTGTTGCGTACCGTCCAGGTGATCTGTACGGTGTCGCCAAAATGGGGCGAGGTATCGCCCAGTTCGATGCTCTCGGCGATCAGGTTGGGGCCATGGACGTCGATGGCGGCCGTGTAGCGATCGGTGGACTGACCGCCGACGCCGTCGCCGTTCTGGTCCATCACGTTGCCGGCCAGATCGGCCAGTTGCGAGCCGAAGGTCATCGAGTAGGCGCCGGGCGCCACCGGATCGGTCAACACCAGGTGCACCGTCACGTCCGCCCCGTCGACCGTGACGTATTTGGCGGCCGACAGGATGTTGAGAGCCCCACCGTCGGTGAACTGCCGAACGTCGTTGAGCGAGACCGTCGCCGGATCGATCGGTTCGTCGAAGTGGAACGTGATCGCCTCCAGCGGCACGCCCGACTCCGGCGACGGCGAATGCCCGAGCACCTGCGGGCCGGTGCGGTCCACACCGAACCGACCCGTCCACGCGGCGTTCGTCCGGCCCTGCAAGTCCGTCACGCTCCCCGCGGCCAACTCCAACACGTAGTCGCCCTCGACATCGGCGATGTCGACCGCGAACCCCAGCGTCCGGCCGTCCACAAACCAGGCATCCGTCGCGCTGACGCCGCCGACCGTCAGCGACGACCCCAACGGCGGCGAGGCGGCGAGGCCCTCGGAAAATGTCAAATACAGCACATCCGGCGCCTGCCGGGCGCTCGGCGGGGTCACCGACACCACCGTCGGCGCCGGGTTCGCAGGTGACGACGCGCCCGCCACATCCAGCACGTACGTCCCGCGCGTGTCGCCCTCGCCGGCGATGACGACCGTGTAGACGCCGGTGGTCGCGGCGGTGAACGTCAACAACGCGTTGCGGCCGTCGGCGGCCGAGTTGAGATCCTCGCCGACCAAGGCGCCGGAGCCGTCATACACATAGACCTGCGGGTCCAAGGTGTTCACCGGCCACAAGGCGCCGTCGCCGGGGGTCGCGGTCGAAATGGTGATCACGTCGCCTGCGGTGACGGCGACGCCGTACTGGTCCGACGCGTCGGCGCCTACGACGAGATGGTCAAGCAAGACGCTGTCGTAGCTGTTCCGTCCGCCCACGGTGATATAGGCGATATCGCCCTGGTCGCGCCTCACGCGGAGCGTGTGCACCTCGCCGGCGTCGAGGCCGAAAGGACTGTACACCGACGCCACCCGGTCGCCGGCGGCGTTGTACGCCCGCAGCCAGCCGAGGTCGCGGTCGCGGCGAGGCGCCACGTCGATCGACACATCGCTGACCGGCTCGTCGAAATCGGCCCGCAGCAGCGCATAGCCGACGCGCCACAGGTCGTGCCCGCCATGGCCGAAGCCCAGATAGCCCGTCGAGGCGAACAGGGGATCGATTGCGACGACGTTGCTGGACTGCCCTTCGACCGACAGGGTCGCCCCAGCCGCGGCGTGGGTCAGGTCGTCGCCGGGACCGAAGTCGTCCGGCTCGACGCTGACCTCCGAACTGCTCAAGTAACCCAAGGCCGTGTCGACTCCTTGCAGCGTCTGGGCGTCGTCGGCCGAGTCGTTGGGCTCGACGTTGAACGCCGCATCGCGCGCCGCCACCAGCGTGTAGCTGCTGTCGGACCCTTCCAGGTTCGATACGCGAAGAATGTAGGTCCCGTCAGCGGGAACCGCGAACGAGCTGATCTCCGCCAGCACGTTCCCGTTCTCGACGACTGCACCGAAGGCCAACTCGGCGCCCGCCCCGTCCAGCAGCGTAAGGAAGAGGTCGGGGCGACGCGACACTTCATTGAATGTGGCGAGGTAGGCGCTGACGACGTCGCCGGCGTGCAGGTCCAGCCCGTAGTGGTCGACGCCGGGGGCGCCCGTCCAGTCGTCCGCCGCCTCCACCTGGCCAATGACGGCGTAGCGGTCGCCGCCGAGGGGCAGGCCGCCGGCGGTGATATCCTGGGCGCCGGCGAAGTCGTCGTTCTCGCCGGCGGTTTCGATTTCGATGGCGGCGTTCAGCAGGACATACGCCCGGGCCGCACCCGATCCCGCCAGGCTGGACAGCCCCAACGAATACGTCCCCGCAGCGGCAACCGCGGCGGTGTTGAGGACGACCGTCTCCCCAGGCCCGCTCGCATCGGCCGAGGCCACCAGGGCGCCGGCGCTGTCTCGCAACTCGATGCGTCCTTCCAGGTAGCCGACCTGCTCGGGCGTCAGCGTAATCGACAGCGTCTGACCGGCGTCGAGGTCGAGCGTGAGTACGTCCACATCCCCGGCGCCGTGGAAGCCAACGGTCTGCTGGGCCGCGTGAACCATGGACCCGGCCGGAAGCACAGCGACCCAGTCGCTCCGGAACGGCCCGTCGGCGACGTCGACTCCGAAGTTCAGCACGAAGGGGTCGCCGCCGATTCCATCACCATCGCCGTCCAATGTGGCGCCGAAGGCGTTGGTGAATGCGGTCGGCGAACTCAGCAGGTACACGGAGTAGCCGCCCTCGTCGAGGTGATAGAACTCGGCCGTCAATTCCCGTGCGACCGGGTCGTACTCGAACCCGGCCCCCGGCGCGATCACCGACAGATCGCCCAGATTGACCAGCCACACGTCCGCGGCGTCCAGAACCGATTCGTCCAGATCATCGCTGAACGTCACAGTCAACGTCAGCGGCCCCGGCGCGACCAATTCACCCTCGGTGAGGGAGGCTGCGACAACGGTTAGTAGGCTCGAATCGGTCCCGAAGGCGGCGGAGAACTCGTCGACCGCCGCGCCGGAGATCCCCGCGAAGGCGCCCGCCGCGATCGAGACCGTGTACAGCCCGTCGCCGGCGGTCAGCCCCGAGATATCGAACACCAACGTCGCGCCGTCGACCAGCGCCACCGACGCGGCGGGCGCGCCGTCGATCAAGAGGTCGGCCGCGTCCAGAGTCATCAGGTCCACCGCGGCGGACAGATGGACCACGTACTGGCCGGGGAACGCCCCGATCTGCGCGCCGTCGGCCGGCTCGGTCGCAGTCACCACCAGCGGTTGAACGGCCGGCGGGGTCGCGCCGTCCACCGTCAACACGTAGTCGCCCGCGCCGCCGGTGCAGGTGACGATAACAATGTACACGCCGGCCCCGGCGGCGGTGTACTGCAGCACGCCGTCGTGGTCGCCATCGGTGGCCACCAGCGTCCCGCCCCCGTCCCGCAACTCGATATCGACCGCCAGATCCGACAGCGGCTGCCCGGCCCCGTCCCACAATTGCATCAGCGTCAGAGTCAACACATCGCCCCCGGCGGCCTCGACGGCGAAGCGGTGCTCGTCGGCGCCGGAGAGGTGGGCGACCACCTGCCCGGTCGCCGAGATATCCTGCGCCCGATCATCCTGGCGGAGCTCGATATCGGCGTTCCGCGTCACCGCCAGGATGTAGCGCTGTCCGGTATCGACGCCGCTGACGTCGGCGTAGTACGTTCCGGCCGCCGTGGGGCGGAAGCCGACGATCGCCGCGTCGACCTCGGTATATCCGGCGTCGGCGTCCACGGCGATCCGTTGTCCCGTGGCGTCAAGAAGCGACAGCGTGACCGGCGGCCGATTCAGCAACGTCGAGACCGTGCCGACGTACGCCCAGTCAACTTCCCCGCCGTTGGCGGTGACGATATCCAAATCGCCGTCGCCGTCGACGTCCCCGATGGCCAGGTCGATCGGTCCCACATCGGCGGCGTAATGGGCGTCGAAGGTCATCGCTCCGGAGCCGTCGCCGATCAACACGCTGACCGTGTTATGCCAGTCGCCGAAATCACTCCGGCCGTTGGCCGTGGCGATATCGAGCACTCCGTCTCCGTTCAGGTCGCCGATCGCCACCGCCGCCGGGGACTGATCACCGAGGCTGTACCTCACCCACGGACCGAACCCCCCGTCCCCGATTCCCATCTGCACGGCGACCCCATTGGCGATTTCCCACATCGGGTCGCGGCGGCCTATCGTGATGAGGTCCAGACGGGCGTCGCCGTCGAGATCGGCTAAGGCGACATCGACGATGAGTCCCGGCGTCAGCACCGCCCCGCCGCCGCCGAGCCCGCCGTCGCCGTCGCCCAGCAGCACCGAGGCGATATTGGATTCGTCGCCGAACGCGCCGCCGGCAATAACCACATCGGGCGCATCGTCGCCGTTAACGTCGCCGACAGCCATCCCCGACGGCCTGGTGTCGCCCAGGTCCAATCGCTCAGCCGGGGCGAACGAGCCGTCGCCCAGTCCGATCATGACCGATACGCCGCCCGACGAGGCGACCACCTCACCGCCGTCGTCGCCGGGCGTCTCGGCCACGACCATATCCACCACGTGGTCGCCGTCCATATCGGTCAGCACGATGGCCGCGGGCACCCCGACAGTCGGCGTGTCGCTGTCGAGGCTGAACGCCCCGGTTCCGTCGTTGAGGTACACTGCAATCGCGCCGAAGGCCGCGTCAACTTCGCCGTCGCCCTCGCCTTCACCTTCGCCGCCCTTACCAACCCGGTAGCCCACAACGATCTCGGCGACGCAGTCGCCGTCGAGGTCGCCGACAGCCACAGCGGTTCCGCGGCCGGGCAGATCCAGCGTGTCCGCTACGGTGAAGGTCCCATCGCCGTTGGCCAGCAGAACGACGACGGAGAACGTTCCCGGCCAGTCGCTGTCGTCACAGGTCAATACGACCGCGTCGGTAAACGCATCGTTGTTCAGGCGCCCCATGGCCACAGCCGCCGGCGCGCCGCCAAGATCGGTCTCGGCGTGGCCGAACGGGCCGCCGCCGCCGGCGACGGCCAGGGCGAGGTCCACGTAGTCTCCCGCGGCCAAGGAGAAGCTGAAGACGTCGCTCGCTCCCTCGCCCAGACCCACCGCCGCCAACCGCTCGCCGCCCCCGAACATCGACAGAGCCGAATCCACAATCGATTGACCGCTGACGATCGCGCCGTTGTCGACCCCATCGAACGATTCGGTTTCCAACGCCGCGTTGAGGAAGATCGTCAACTCATAGCCGCCCGCGCCAAGGTCGCTGGTCAGCTCGATGGTGTACTCGCCGCTTGCGGCGGCTACGGCGGTCTGGATCACGAGGCTCTCCCCCGGCCCCGGGGCAGTGGCGCCGCCCAACGTGATCGATGTCGGCGAGAGCAACTCGGCGGCGATCCGCAGGGAAGGATCCTGCGGCGTGACCAGAACGGTGATCGTCTGGCCGGCGTCGAGCTCCAGACCGAATGCGTCGGTCTCGCCGTCAGCGTCGAACGTGCGCGCGACGGCGCCGCCATAGACCAGCGAACCGAATGAACCGAGGGCTTCCAGGGGGACAGGGAACGACTCGGAGGCGCCCGACAGCATGATCCGTGCTTCGAGTTCTTCCAACTGCGGGGCCATTAGACGCCAAGGGCGCATCGCCCCTGAGAACGCACGCTCAGATCGCGCCGAATCCTGATGATAACTCATGGTACGCCTCCGATGTCGACCAAGGGATATGCGGCCATCGATCCCATACCACACGATGCCCACCCCAAACAGGTACAAGACAACAGTATACGGCAGAACCTGTTATACGCCAAGAGGGATTCCGGCAGGGCCCAAGGCCTACGCTCTATAAGGGGGAGCGAATATGGGGATATCTTCGTGGTCGGTTCGTGTACGGGCTGCGCCCAACAAGGCCGGTCGCCCTCCGGGCTCCCTTCGCACCAGCAGCGGGAACGTCACCCATGGGGATGGTTCCACCTTATTCCAGGACGGAATCTGTCTAGCGCATGGGGACAAGCTTAGTGTATGGGTCAGAGGTTCGGGGCGCGGGGGGGAACTGGCGACGGTCCGGCCGCACTCCATAGGACTTGTCCTTCCGGCCAATACGGTGGCCCAATGGAGCAACTCCGGCCATCACGGACCGGGCTACAATTCTTTCGCCCCCGGTGGGGCTGACGGCCAACGGCAACGGCCAACGGCGCACGGCAACGGCAAATCCCGGCGCACCGGGGCAAGCTGCGATGGATCGCGAGCCGCCGGAAAAAAATATCGGGCGGAGAATTCGGGTTTGGGTGGGTTTCAACGGTTTTCAAACGCCCTGAAAGGGCGAAGGCGTTTAGCCGGGGTGCGTAAGCCCCCGGATAGTGGATCGCCCCTGGTCTTGAGCCCCAGCGGGGCGACACTACGTTCGATGGGCTGGACGCGATGGGCAGGTCAATGTGTCGCCCCGCCGGGGCTTGGCGTTTCGTGGGAGCATTCTTTCCCGCCGCGGCGGGCCAAACGCCTTCGCCCCGTTGGGGCTGACGGCAACGGCGGATTGGGGCTTGACGGTCTGGTGTCCGCCACATGCTCGCTACGATGGACCGGCGGATCGTCGATTCTGAAGCCGCGGCGACACGGGGCGGCGACGGGGTCGACGGGGGGGCGGCGATGGGCTAGGATGTCGGCCATGACAACATCCGATACGATCAAGGCGATGTACGAGGCGATGGTCGCCCATTTCGGCCATCAGAGTTGGTGGCCCGCCGACGGGGCGCTGGAGGTGTGTGTGGGGGCGATATTGACCCAGAACACCAATTGGCGGAACGTCGAGAAAGCCATCGCCAACTTGAAGGCGGCCGACTGCATGTCGGTGGCGAAACTGCACGCGATGGACGCCGCGGCGCTGGCCGAGTTGATCCGTCCGGCAGGGTACTACAATCGCAAGGCCGGCCGCCTGAAGAACTTCATCGCCCACGTAGCCGACCGCTGGGGCGACGATCTGGGGGGCTTTCTCGATCGATCGGTGTCGACGCTGCAGGAGGAATTGCTCAGCGTCAACGGCGTCGGGCGCGAGACCGCCGACAGCATCATCCTGTACGCCGCCGGCAAGTGCACGTTCGTGGTCGACGCCTACACGGCCCGCATCGCCCTGCGGCACGGGCTGATCTACGCCGAAGCCGACTACAACGAGATCAAGGACACGTTCGAGTCGAGCCTCCCCGACGACGTGGACCTGTTCAGCGACTACCACGCCCAACTGGTCGCCGTCGGTAAGACCTACTGCCGGCCGCGGCAAGCCAAGTGTGACAAATGCCCGCTGAAGGTGTTCGATCACGACCCGAGGGCGGGGATGACTGAGTACTGATCGGCCGGAGGGACGAGGCGTGAGAAGAGGGGCTCGCTGAGCCGTTCGCCGAAAGAATCTCGGCGCCGGCCGCACCGCGCGTCGATACGCGGCGCGGCAGCGCCTCTACAGGGCAGGAACTTTGGTTCATGACCGATTATCGGGGGATCCTCGTGGCCAAGGGTCTGCCGTGACTAGCCCCCTGCAGTGCAGGGGGTCGCTGGACCGATGGTGTTCCCGCGGCGCCTTCGATGTCGATTGTCCCGAAGCGGCGGTTGGATCCATAGATCGCAGGTTCACACGTCTTTCGACCCCCCGCACTGCGGGGGGCTAGTAACGGCAAGCGCGCATCCGACCCACTCTCCGCTCATCCGGCATGAGTTGGAACACTCAGGCGGTATCGCTGTCGACCGAGTCGCACGGAGTCGACTGGAGGCGCGATTCTGTCATGTCGTCGCCGGCGGTTCGCACCTGGGCCCTGAGCCGGGCTTTGACGGCTTCGTCCAGTTCATGCCAGGGCATAATGCGATTGCGGCCGGCCTGCTTGGCGGCCAGCAGGGCCTGATCGGCGAAGTGGATCAGATGGGTCGGGCTGGTCACGTCGGCGTCGGGTCCGAAGCACGCCTGGCCGATCGAGCAGGTGAGTTTCAGTCGCGTGGCGCCGCTGACGAAGGTGTGGGCGGCGACGGTTTCGCGAATCCGCTCGGCGAAATGGTTGGCCTGCTCGCGATCGGCTCGCGGCAGAATGACGGCGAACTCCTCGCCGCCGGTGCGGGCCACCACGTCGGATTCGCGAACGTTGCGGGTAAGGATCCCGCTAATCTCCTTGAGCACGAAGTCCCCCATGGGGTGGCCGTACCGATCGTTGACCATCTTAAAATGGTCCAGATCGAGCATCAGCAGCCCCAGAGCATGGTCGTACCTGCGAGCGATCTTGAACTCGTCAGCGATGAATTTCTCGAAGTATCGCACGTTGTACAACCGCGTGAGCGGGTCGGTAACCACCTGCTTGTGCAGCAAATCGTTATCGGCCTGGAGCTTGATGATCAGCTCCTGTTCCCGGCGAAGGGCGTCCTGCAAAGCTTGTTTGCTGTCGTCGAGGGCGTCTTGGAGATGCTTGATCCGCAGCAGCGCCTGCATGCGAGCGTACAGTTCGTCGCTTCCGATCGCCACGTTGAGAATATCGTCGGCCCCGCTATCGAGGCAGCGGCATCGATCCTGCTCGCTGGCGTGGTCGTCGCTGAGGATGATGACAGGCAGGAACCCGCAGCCCTGTTCGCGCTGTAGCGCGCCGGGCAGATCCATATCGGCCGCGGCGGCCGGCGACATGGCGATCAGCGCCAGGTCAAACGGCTTGGTGGCCGCGACGCGTAGCGCCTCTCGCGGGTCGCCCACGGCGATCGCATGCCAGCCCTGGGCCGACAGTTTTCCGCACCGGCGGGCGGAGCGAGCGGGGTCGGGGTCGACCAGCAATATGCGGGGTTGTCCTACGGCTGACTCATCCATGATTACACTAATCCTTTTAATACCGTCCGTTACACACATCACCCCTGTGAGGTCGCCGGCCCGACGAATCCGGCCATCTGAAACCTACGATACAAACGTCGCGGCGACCACGATTTGTGCGAATCGCCCCTTCTCTGCGGCCGGCGCCGCCTGGAGAAGATAGGGAAGAACCCAAGCCCCCACGAGCCCAAAAAGAGCCGAATCCATTGCCCCCGGGAGCGTTAGAACCGGTGGCCGCGAGCGTTCACCGACGGGAGTTCGTCCGATCGGCCAATCGGTCTCGCCGCAGCCGCGTCGGCGGCGTCGGGGCGGGGTAGAATTCATCACTGGACGTGGCGGCGCCGGCGGAGCCGGAGGAACCGGGCTCGCTGGTGAAGCCCGCTTGTGCGAGGGGTGGTTCAATGCGTATCGGCAGTGCTTGGGCGACCGTCGCGGCGACGGCGTTACTGGTCGCCGCCGCGGCCGTGGCCCAGACGACGATCATGCCCCTGGGCGATTCGATTACGTCGGGCGAGGGGGCCGCCAATCAAGGCGGCTATCGTCGGAAACTGTGGGATCTGCTGATCAACGAGCCGACGGCGGCGGTGGATTTCGTCGGCAGCCGGACCGACCCGGAGGCGGGCGATTTCGATCGCGACCACGAGGGCCGGCCGGGCTACGCCATCGACCGGATCACCGCCGGCGTTGCCGAAGGCCGGTGGCTCGACGGCCGCCCCGACATTATCCTGCTGCACATCGGGACCGTCGACCTTCGCGCCGGAGCCGCGGCCTTCGCGGCCGCCGACGATCTGGCCGAGTTGATCGAAGCGATCTTCGCCGCGTCGCCGGCGTCGAAGGTGTACGTGGCCTCGGTCATCGGAATCCGCGGCGAGACGCCCGTCAACTGGCTCGAGTACAACGCCCGGATCCCGCAACTGGTCGCGGCCTTCGCCGCCGCCGGACACCGGATCGAGTTCGTCGACCTGTACAACGCCGGGGTGGACTACCACGCCGGCGGCGCCGATTTCGCCGACGACCTCCACCCCAGCGCCGCCGGGTACGACAAGATCGCCGTCGCATGGCGGGCCGCACTGGCGCCGGAGCCGCCGACGGCGGCGGTGAAGAGGTTCAGCACCTCCGCCGGCTCACCCGGCTCCGATGACCGCCAACGGTCAATCGCCGGCGGCGACTTCCTCGGTCGCCTGCGGGTCCACATCGTCGACCGGGCCAAACAAGATCTCTCGTCCGACCGACGCGATTCGCTTGGCGTCCTCGGCCGCCAGATACAGCGCCGGCACCAGCACCAGGGTGATGAACGTGGCGAAGAGGATGCCGAACCCCAACGACAGGGCCATCGGGATCAGGAACCTCGCCTGCCGCGACGTCTCGAAGATCATCGGCGCCAGGCCGCCGAAGGTGGTGAGCGTCGTCAGGATCACCGGTCGGAACCGCTGAATGCCCGCGGCGTGAATGGCGTCCCGAGGCGACAAGCCGTCCTCGCGCCGTCGCCGGTTGGCGTAGTCGACCAACACCAGCGAGTCGTTCACCACGACGCCGGCTAAGGCGACGATGCCGAACATGCTGGGGATGCACAGGTCGTAGCCCATAATCAGGTGTCCGATGAAGGCTCCGACAACACCGAAAGGAATACTGACCATGACGATCATGGGTTGGATGTAGCTTCGAAACGGAATGGCCAGCATGGCGTAGATGGCCAACATCGCCAGGATGAACGTGACCTTCAGACTGCCCATGCTCTCGCTCATGTCGGCCTGGTGACCTTCGAAACTGTAGGTAAGGCCCCGGTATTTGCTCATCAGTTCCGGCAGGGCCGTCGCCTTCAGATCATCGAGCACTTCGCCGGCCTTGCTCCGGGGCGTCACGTCGGCGGACACCTGGATAACGCGCCGTCCATTGCGCCGATCGATCGTCGTATAGGCCCGTCCACGGGTCATCACGGCCGCCTCATCGAGGGGGACGAAGGCCCCGGCCGGCGTGCGGATCATCAGATCGTGCAGCGTCTGCTCGGTCGATCGATCCGCCTCCGGGAGGCGGACCTTCACCTTGATCTCCTCCCGCCCGCGTTGCTGGCGAAGCACCTCGACGCCGTAGAACGCGTGGCGCACCTGCTGAGCGACGCTCTTGGCCGTCAGTCCCAAGCCTCGGGCGGCCGGCCGGATCGTGAAGTCCATCTGCTCTTTGCCGGGCTGGAAGCCGTCGTCGACGTCCTTCACGCGGGGATAGGCGCCGACCGTCGCGGCCAGATCCGCGCTGGCCGCGGCCAGAACGTCGATGTCGCGATGACTCAACTCCACCGTCAGCGGGCGCCCGTGCCCGCCGGGACCGCCGGAATCGGAGGCGAACTTGAGATACTCAACACCGACGACCTCCCCCACCGCTTCGCGCCACTTCTGGGTGAACGTGGCGGTGCTCATAATCTCATCGCGAATCTCCGCATCGGCCAGCGACACCTGCACCCGACCGGCGTGGCCGCCTCC
>CBDVCA010000034.1:0-22088 GCA_965372365.1 uncultured bacterium | reverse complement strand
CACATTATCCCTGGGACAGAGTACTAGTAACGGCAGATCGTTGGCCGTGAGAACTTCACGCTCATTCGTCATGAACCCTTTTTGGCGATCTCGGCAATATCGCCAGTAGCGATGCGTTTGTCATAGTGGAACACGCGGCGGCGCGACAGCCGAATGACGGCGACAGATCGCTGCGGATAAGAGATGCGTCTGGCGAGGAGTAGAATCATGAAACGAAATCTTACTCAACTGTGTCTTGCCGTGATACTTGCAGCCGCGTGTGGCGTGGCTGTGGCTCAGGATGGCGACGGCGAACAAAGGCGTCGCGGGCGGCGCGAAGGCGGTCGTCGCGACCGTGCAGGGATGAGAGCCGAGGACGGCGTCGCCGGCGAGGACGCCCCCCGCCGCAGGGGCGGGTCGGTCCAAGGCCCCGGGGGCCGTAGGCAAGGCCGACCCGGTCGGGGCGGCGCCCTCCAAGCGGCGCTGGCCCAGTTGGAGTTGAGCCAGGAGCAGCGGGCCCGGATCGTCGAGATTCTCCGGGAGGGCGCCGAGGACAACAGGGCGATGAGGGAGGAAGCGGCCGAGGCGTTCAGGGCCGCTCGGGAGCAGATGCGGGAAGCTCGTAGAAGCGGCGATGAGGATGCGATTGAGGCGGCTCGCGAGAAGATGGGCGAAGTGACCCGCCGACGCGGGGCCGCCGGCGAGAGGATTCATGAAGAGATCAGCGCGGTATTGACCCAGCGGCAGCGGGCGAAGTTCGATCGGCTGATGGGTCCGGCCGGCCGGTTCGAGAGGATGCTCGCCGGGGTCCGTGAGCTCGATCTGGAAGACGCTCAGAGGCGACAGATTCGCGAAATCGTCGCCAAGGCCAACGCCGACGCCAAGCTCGCCGGCGAGATGAGCGAGAAGCGAACCATCTATCGTAAGGCTTCCGGCGAGGTGATGGGCCTGCTCAGTGACGAGCAGAAGACCCAACTCCGCAGGCAGGCCGGCCCCGGCCCTCGTGGCGGCGGGCGGCGGCGGGGTCTGGAAGGTCTGGATCTGACCGATGAGCAGCAGGCGGCCGTCGATGCGATCCACCAAGAGATGCGCCAGCGGATCGAGGACGCCGACACCCCCCAAGCCAAGCGTGAGGCCGCCCGGGCCGCCCGGGGCGAGGCGAGACGCCGCATCTTCGGGGAAGTGCTCACCGACGAACAGAAAGAGCAGATGCGCGAGCAGCTCAAAGAGCGGCGCCGTGGCCGCGGCGGCGAAGGCGGCGGCGAAGGTGAAGGTGGGCCTCGCGGCGGTCGACGCGGCGGCGGTATGGGCGGCGAAGGCGGCCCTCGTGGCGGCGTCATGGGCGGCGGCATGGGCGGAGGCGGCCAACCGTAACCCGGACCGCGTCGAACTGATGAAAAACACCGAAGACGCCGGATGGGATCACACCCCCATCCGGCGTCTTCGTCATGTGCGGGACCATCGCATCTTGCGCCGCCACTTGCCGCGGATGGCTGACGCCGGTAGGATCGTCGGGCCGATTGGGTTAGGCCAATCACGAACCGAAAGCCAGAGGACCGCGACTATGGAGCACACCGTTGAGATTCGCGTGCGATACAGTGAGATCGATCAGTTGGGAACGTTCTACAACTCGCGCGCCCTGGAATGGTTTGAAGTCGGCCGCACCGAATTGCTGCGGGCGATGGGATTGCCCTACGATGAAATGGAAACCCGCGGCGCCCATTTGCCGCTGGTGACATCCCACGTGGAGTACCGCGGCCGGGCGGGGTATGACGATCGGCTTGCGGTTACCGCCACGGTCGCCGTCGACAAAGCGCGGCTGCGGTTCGACGTGAAAATCCACCACATCGACGGCCGACTCGTCGCCGAAGGCTACACCGTTCACGCCATTACATCCATCGCCGGCAAGCCCATGCGCCCCCCGGCGTGGCTTGTCGAAGCGATCGGGCGGTAGCGCCGAGCCCTACTTCGCTCCGTCGATTTCCTTCAGCGCCTCGCGCGCCGCTTCGGCGACCAGACGATCTTTGCTTGCGGTCAGGCTGCCGAGCTTGGTCGCGATCGCCTGCTGCTGTGAACCGAGTTGACCGCCGAGGCCGGCGACGGCCTCGATGGCGGCCCGGACGACGACACCGTCGGAGTCATCCAGCGCCTTCACCAGCGCCAGCGCGATGCGGGATCTCGGCGTCTCGTGGGTCTGAGCGATCTGCCCCAACGCCGCGATCACCGCCGCACGGATCTCGGCGGTCTTGTCGTCGGCGTTGGCCAGCAGGGCGTCGGTCGCCGCCGCCGAACGCAGGGCGCCGAGGTGACCGGCGGCGATGATCCGCTGGTACGGACGCGTCTGGCTGCCCCGGCTGCCCCGCACGGTCATCAGATGGATACAGGGACGTTCGGCGTCGGATCCGTACAGGCCGAGCAGTTTGGCCGCTTCTTCGCGAACATCCCAATGACCGTCCTTGTCGGCGGCCCGGCCGATGAACTCGGCCGCTTCGGCGGTCCTGCAGGTCTGAGCCATATGCGTAAGCACTTCCAGGCGAGCCGTGGCGTCCTGGTCGTCCTCGCCGGCCCAGGCCCTGCCCGTGCCGGTGTTCGACTTATACAGGGCGACCAGTTCGTCGAAGGTATCGGGCATTGTGCGAGCCGCCTTGGCGGCCCCGGCGGTCTTGCGGTCGCCGGCGATGCAGTATAGACGCTTATCCGTTCGGATGTAGATACGTCCGCCGGCGATGGCCGCGGTGGCCAGCACCTTCTCGCCCAGCGGGTTCACCGACACCACTTCCAACTGCGGCGACTGGGATTGCAGCGTCGTGGTGTCGATGACGTACGTGTCCCCCTTCTCGCTGGTCCAATACAGTTTCCCGTCGGCGGCGACCGGCGAACCGGAGAACTTGCCCTTGACCCGATGCTTGACCACAACTCGCCCGGCCTTATCCACGGCGCGAAGCGTACCGTTGTCGTTGGGGAGGATGAGGTTCGGATACAGGATCGGCGAGGGGACATAAGGCCCGCCGGTGAGGATGTGCATGGCCACGTGGGTCTTGGTCACGTCGCCGCGTCCGGTCGGGTCGATCGCCATCGACGGGCCGTTGCGGCCGCTGGTGACGTAGACGTGGCGACCGTCGTACACGGCCGTGGGGGTCACGTACGGCTTCATCCCTTCGCATTGCCAGATGGCCTTCCCGTCGGCGGGGTCGTAGGCGATTATCGTCTCACCCGGAACGACGATCTGTTGGGCGCCGTTCACCTCGATCACCGTGGGTGTGGCCGAGTTGGCCGTGAGCGGCCGCGCCGTCCGCCATCGCCGCCGGCCGGTGGCCTTGTCGACGGCGACGATGAAGCTTCCCTTCTGGTGGTCGCAGACCTGGATAATCAGGTCGTCACAGAGCACCGGCGAGGCGGCCATGTTGTAATTGCTGCTGAACGGCCCCAGATCGACGGCCTCCCAGGCGTGCTCGCCGTCGAAGTCGACGGCGACCAGGCCCGGGGAGTCGAAGAACGCATAGACACGCTCCCCGTCGGTCACCGGCGTGGCGGCGGCGTACCCGGTCTTGGGATAGGTCTTGGTCTTTCGCGTCGCCGGGAAGTCGGCGATCCACACGATCGCGCCGTTGGCGGCGTTGAGGCAGATGATATGCCTCATGGCGCCTTTCTTGCTCGATGCGGCCAGGAAGATCCTGTCGCCCCAGACGATCGGCGAGGAGTTGCCTTCGCCTTGGAGGGTACGCTTCCACTTGATGTTCGTCTTGGCGTCCCACTGCACCGGCAGCCCCGTCTCGCTGCTGACGCCGTCGCCGTCGCCGCGCCAGCCGGGCCAGTTGTCGGTCGAAGCCGCGTCGGTCGGCGTTGTCGCGGCCGCGACGGCCAAAGCGGACACCAGCAGAAGGCACAGAAATCGGGAGGGAAGATGGCGCATGGTATCGGTCCTTATCGCAGCAGTGTTGTGGTATCGACAGAACCCGTCAGCCGAGCTTCTTGCGGATGAACTCGGCTCGCAACTTCTCTCGCTGATACGGGTCCAACTCGCGGCCGTGAATTCGCTGCAGATGCGACGGCTGGGTCGTCAGGAACAGCTCATTAACGGTCTTGAGATCCACATCGCCGGCCAGACCCAGATTGACCCCCAGGCGTACGTGCGACAGCAGGTGCATGGTCTCGGCCGAGCTGATCAGCCGGGCCGACCGGAGAATGCCCAGCGAGCGGAACACCCGGTCCTCGATCGCCGCGGCTTTGTTCTTCATCAGGCTCTGGCGGGCGAGTTGTTCGAACTGAATGATCTCCGGGATGATCCGGTCGCTGAAACCGCGGATGATGTCCTGTTCGGTTCGGCCCAGCGTGGTCTGGTTGGATACCTGGAAAAAATCGCCCGTCGCCTCGGTGCCTTCACCGTACAGGCCGCGAATCGCCAATCGCATGTCTCGGGCGGCCTGGAACACCTTCTCGATCTCGCCGGTCATCTTCAGCGCCGGCAGATGCAGCATCACGCTGACGCGAATCCCGGTTCCCACGTTGGTCGGGCAGGCGGTCAGGTAGCCGAATCGGCCGTTGAAGACGAAGGTGACCCTGCGTTCCAACTCGTCGTCGATCTCGTCGATTTGCCGATACCCGTCTTCGAGTTGGAATCCGCTGCGGAGCACCTGGATGCGGAGATGGTCTTCTTCGTTGACCATCACGGCGACGGTCTCGTCTCCGCTGACGGCTACTCCGCGTGCGCCGTCGCCGTCGGCCATCTGCCGGCTGATGAGCTGTCGTTCGACCAGAAGGTGGCGGTCGGTCTCCGAGGCCGTCTCCACATTGACGTACAGCATCTCATTGGCGATCGGCGTCGACAGCAGGGTCTCCTGGAGCATCGCGGCGATCTCGCCTCGCTCGGCGTCGCTGCAACGCGAGAGGAACGGGAACCCCGCCACGTTCCGGGCCAGCCGGACGCGAGAGGAGATGACGATCTCGTTCATGGGGCCGGCTCCACGGAGCCACTCGCCGGCGCGATGAGTCAGGTCGGTCAGTTTCACGACGCCTCCAACTCCTTGATGCGGTCACGAATTTGTGCCGCCTGCTCGTAGGCTTCGGTTTGCACCGCTTCTCGCAGGTCCGCCCGGAGCCTGAGCAATTCGTTCTGGCGCTGTTCATCGCCCCCGGCCCGGCTGGGAACCTTGCCGATGTGGTGCGATGCGCCTTCCTGAGCCCGGGCCAGCAGCGGCTCCAGGGCCGACGAGAACGCTTCGTAATCGTGCGGACAGCCCAGAAGCCCTCCCTGGCGGAATTCGAGAAAGCTCATCCCGCAATGATCGCAAACCAGTTCGCCAAGCTTCTTGGCCTGCTGCGATTGCATCACGAAATCTTCCAGCAACTGGCTGATCGGCATGTTCTGCTGGATCGTGATCCCTTCGGAACTTGCGCAGACTTCGCACAGATGCTTCTCGCTCTTATGCCCGTCGACAATCTCCGTCAGATGCACAGTCGCCGGACGGTCGCATTTGTCACATTTCTGCTTCATCGTCGGTAGCGCTCCATCGTCCTCGCCCTTCGGTCACAAACCATCATTTCCGCTTCATCGTCGGTAGCGCTCCGTCGTCCTCGCCCTTCGGTCACAAGCCGTCATTTCTGCTTCATCGTCGGTACGCCCAGCCAACTCCATCGTAGGGTTCGTCCTCAACCCGGTCAAGCCCATCGCTGCGTGCGTGTGGGGCGTTACCGCACGGCCGGAATCGGGAACTCGTTGCAGATCTGGCCGACCTGCTCGCCGGTGCGTTTGATCACGTCGGAGTCTTCGCCCCCGGCCAGGACGATATCGATCCAGTCGGCCAGTTGCTGCATTTGGGGCTCTTTCATGCCGCGAGTCGTCAGGGCCGGCGTCCCCAGCCGCAGGCCGGAGGTCTGGGCCGCCGAGCGAGGGTCGAAGGGGATCTTGTTCTTGTTGCAGACGATCCGGGCCGCCTCTAGCCACTGCTGGCCCTGATGACCGGTCAGATCCTCGCTGCGACCTCGAAGGTCGACCAGCATGAGGTGGGTGTCGGTGCCGCCGGAGACGATTCGCCAGCCCTTGGCCGCCAGAGCCCCGGCCAGAGCCGCGGCGTTGGCGAGCACCTGCCTGGAGTAGTCCTTGAACGCCGGCGTCGCACAATCGCGAAACGCCACGGCCTTGGCGGCGATGATGTGCATCAGCGGCCCGCCCTGCAGACCGGGGAATACGGCCGAGTCGATCTTCTTGGCCCACTCGGCCTTGCACAGAATCAGTCCCGACCGGGGCCCGCGTAGCGTCTTATGCGTCGTGGTGGTGACGAAATCGGCGTGTCCGATGGGGCTGGGGTGCAGTCCCGCCGCCACCAGCCCGGCGATATGGGCGATGTCGGTCATCAGCAAGGCGCCGCATTCGCGAGCGATTTTGCCAAACGCCTCGAAATCCAGCGTCCGAGGGTACGCCGACGCCCCGACCACGATCAGTTTGGGCTTCTCGGCCATGGCCTGCGCCCGAAACGCGTCCATGTCGATCATTTCGGTGGTCTTATCGACGCCGTAACTGGTGATGTCGTAGTAGCGACCGGAGAAATTCACCGACAGTCCGTGGGAGAGATGGCCGCCGCAGGACAGCGACATGGCCATGATCTTGTCGCCGTGTTCGAGGCAGGCGTGGTATACCGCCATGTTCGCGCTGGTTCCGCAATGCGGCTGCACGTTGGCGTGCTCGGCTCCGAACAGGGACTTGGCCCGGTTGATGCAGAGTTGTTCGATATCGTCAACGACCTCGCAGCCGCCGTAGTATCGCTTCAGGGGGTACCCCTCGGCGTACTTGTCGGTAAACGGCGATCCGGCCGCTTCCATCACGGCCCGGCTCGTATGATTCTCGCTAGCGATCAGGTCCAGCATGTTCTGCTGGCGGTCTCGCTCAGCATTGACCAGATCGAAGACCTCTTTATCGGCAGTCTCAAGATAGCTCATCCATCATCTCCAGTTTCATGTACCTTCCAACAAACGACCTACTGTACACCGCCCCCCCCTCAAGAGGCAAGAGTCGCGGCAACTCCGCACCCACGATATGCTCGGCGAAGTTGGCCCGCCCGGAAATTCCTCTTGAGTGAAGGCCCCCGGCGCGTAAGATAACCCCACACTCAAGCCGGAGTGGCGGAATTGGCAGACGCGCGGGATTCAAAATCCCGTTCTGGCAACAGAGTGTGGGTTCAAGTCCCACCTCCGGCAATCTGACGACCCAAGCCACGGCCCGCCGGCGTCAGGAAAGAGACCGGTTTTCAAGTATCTATTGAAGACGGTTCAGGCGTTCGGTCAGGATACTCTTGTGGCGGTTGCGTAAGTCGGATGTCAGCGCCGACTCGTCGATCATCGTCAGGAATCCGTCACGCAGGGCGAGTAGGCCGGCGACCTTTTTTTCCGCATAGTCGGAGGCGATACCCACGTGGGCTGCGAAGGCCAGGAAGTCAGCCCGGCCCAAGCGGTTCCGTTTGCCGTTGACGGCCAGGGCAACCTCTTCGTATTCTTCGGGGATCACCACCCGCGACGAGACAAGATCGTAAGCGGGACTCAACGCAACCGTGCCGTTTTGGCCTGTCAGCAGCGAGAAATTCTTCCGGTGGGCGTCGCCATTTCCGATGGCGAAGTTGAATATTGCCCTTTCGAACAACCGCTGCAATTCCAGCGGCGCGAAACGGCAATACTGTTCAATTACCTTGGCAATCTGTTCATGGCTGCCGGCGTATTTGTTCGGGCCGCCAAGAATCTGGTGCATATCCTCGCAGGCGAGCTTCTCGATGCGCCGGCCTTTCTTGAAGCGGTCAAAACGCTTCACGACATAGGCCGGCGACCCATCGGATAGTTCCAGCAGGACAAACAACGCGGTATTCAGGCCGAAGCGCTTCCCCATCTGCATGCAGAGATACTCATTCTGCGGCAGTTCGGGGAAATCCTGCGTCTGAGGCTTGAGAATATACTCGCCATCCTTTGCTACCGGGATCAGATTCTCGCCGTCCAACCGCACGGAGAGTTTCGGCTGGACGCCGGAGATGCTGAGCTTGCCGGCCAGTTTCCTGGCCTCGATGGATATTTCGTCCAACCCAATGGGGATCGCCGGCTGGATCGGCTTGCCGAACAGGGCTCGCAGCGTTCTATCGTCGTAGTTAATCATCGCCATGTTCCACCTCCCGCAAGCTGACAGCTCCGATGCAATCGCCGCATGTTCTGATGAGCAGACCGAAGGTGTCGTGCTCATCCACTTTGATGGTGGGAGAGACGATCTTGAGATACCAACCCTCCGGCGCCAGTCCGACAAAGAAGGGAAAGAGCATCTCCGATTCGAACGGTTTCGCCTGCAATGGGAGTGTCAGCGAGATAGCCGAGCCCTCGGTTAGATACGACTTGTCATAGACGAACCGGTAGCCGTCAGGAAGCTCGGTCAACCGGCCGGCCAGGCGCTTGCGGTAGAAGACGTCGGCTTGCCGTGTCATCGCTTCATCCTCACCGCAAGCTCGCAGCCGAATAACGCCAGCACTTGGTTAACCTTATCCAACCGAACCGTGGGCTTGCCCTGTTCCAACTCGCGAACAAACCGAAGGCCAACGCTCGCACGCTTAGCGAGTTCAACTTGGGTTAATCCAGCGGCCTTCCGCATGGTTATGATTTCCTTGACCAGTTCCATGAGAGTCCCTATCGGGTATAATACTCCTTGTTACTCTGTCATTATCGGCTTCGGAGACGGAAGAGCAAGAGTATGTATACCCTATAGGGTGCAAATTATGCGTTCAGACATGGTGATGGCATATCGACACCGCAGTGAACAGCCAGATTGTACCCTATCGGGTGTAGTTGCTCTGTGTGGTTTGCCACGTTGTGCGCCATTTCTGTAAGTGTTTGATATGAAAAGGCTGAGGTGGGATTCAAAATCCCGTTCTGGCAACAGAGTGTGGGTAGTCCCACTTCCGGCAATCGATGCTGCGGGCTTCGCGGCGTCAGTCCGCGACACGCCCCGTGCGTGCGTGTGGATGTCGGTGGCCGACCAGCGGGAGAAGAATCGTCGGATCGTCGGATTCCTCAATTACCAGCAGCAAACGCCGACCCTCCCGATCGCGAGAATTCCCTTCACGCTGCGCCCGCCGAGTGGGGCGAGATTTGTCTCGTTGCGAACCGCACCCGACGGCGATCCGATTGATTTTGACATAGACCTCGACGCCGACGGCGTGCTGCACGCAACGCTGACGGATCCGGATACATTGGCCATGCTTGAAGCCGGTTATCGCCTGGAGTAGGCCCCCAACGACAGGGGAGCGCTCGCGCCATAGGCGATGCTTCGCGCCCCAAATTCATTCAATCGCGGCCTGCACGCAGGCGTCCATCGCCTCGCGTTGGGCGTCGATGGAATCGACCAAGGCGATCTGCGTGCGGCAGCGTTGGAGGTTGTGATTGGGATGGTGGATCTTGTAGTAGACGTCGCCCTGTAGAAAGTCGGTCATGAATCGGATGGCGAGGGTCAGAGTAAGGATTCTGCCGCTCAGGGGGAGGTTGGCGATTTCGGTTGGCGTCAGGAACTCGCCGGCCGATTCGAGGTAGCCGCGAACCAGGGCGTTGAACATGGGCATCTGCATCGTAACCTTGCTCGTGTCGGGTTCATCTTCGGCGACGGGGCTGGTGGCGGTTCGCACCAGGTCGCCGAAATCGTACAGCGCCAGCCCCGGCATCAGCGTGTCCAGATCGATTACGCAGATGGCTTCGCCGGTGGCGTTGTCGAGCAGGACGTTGTTGAGCTTGGTGTCGTTGTGGGTGATGCGTTCGGGGATGAGGCCGCGGGCGTGCAGGTCAAGCAACGCGCCGGTCGAGTCGCGTTGGGCCTGCAGCCACTCGATCTCGACTTTGATCTTGGCCGCGCGATCGTGCGTGTCGGCTTCCAGGGCGGCTTCGAACGCGGCGTATCGCTTGGGCGTGTTATGGAAATCGGGAATCGTCTCGTTGAGTCGCTCGCCGGGCAGGTCGGTCAGCAACTTCTGGAAAGCTCCGAAAGCCCGGGCCGCTTCGAAAGCCTGCGTCTCGCTCTCGACGATGTCGTGGCCGGTGGCGTTTTCGACGAAAATGTACACGCGCCAGTGGTTCCCGGCGGCGTCGAGAAAGAACGCCTCGCCGTCGCGTGTGGGGATCAGCGTCAGCGCCCGGCGGCTGGCGTCGGGGCAGCCGTCGGCGGCCAATCGCGTTTGGGCGTGGTCGCAAACGCGCGCGACGTTGTCCATCAGTCCCGGCACATCGGTGAAGATAATATGGTTCACCCGCTGGAGCAGATAGCGAACCGCCGCCCCGCCTTGGTCGAACGTCAGGGCGTAGGTGTCGTTGATGTGGCCGGAGCCGTAGGGCTCGGCGGATACGAAGTCGCCCCAGATCTGGAAGGCGCCTGCGATGGATCGAAGGTCACACTGTTGTGTCATTGCTTGGGTTTCCTGTATTGGGTTGCTTCAAAGGCGATGGATAGTCGCCAGCTTCGACGAGTTCGGCGATACGTTGCTGTACGAACGGCTTGTCTTGGCGGAAGGTCACGCCGAACCACGTGGCGTTGCAGTCAAGCACCTTGACTCGCGCCTGCTCGGTGCGGATCAGCTTGTTGACGACGAAGGGCAGGTAGAATTCCGATTTGGCTTCGCCGCCGCGGGCTTCGAGGAATTCGGTGAACATCGAATCGAGATACCCGAAGATCGAGGGCGTGAAGCCCCACAGCGTCATCGAGACGATTTCGTCGCCGGTCAGCGAGATCCTGTGACCGTCGCTGTGCGGGTCGTCGGCGTGGATGCGTCCCTCGCGCTGCTCGATTCCAAGGGTCTCGACGACATGATCGAGGCGCCCGTCGTCGTCGCATCGGCAGATCCCGCGCGAGACGCCGCCGAATTCCGAGAGCGTATTGGCGAGTCGATAACCGGCCATGCAGTAGTCGGCCCGGTCGGTGTCCTCGGCCCCCCGTAAGTACGCGGCCGCCGCGGCGTGGGCTTCGGCGCCGTAGAAGTCGTCGGCAGTAATCACGGCGAACGGCTCGTCGATGACGTCCCTCGCCGCCAGAACGGCGTGGCCCGTTCCCCACGGCTTGACGCGCTCGCTCGGCGGGGTGAACCCGTCGGGCAGGTCGTCCAGTTCCTGATAGGCATAGTCGATGGCGATGTCTTCGGCGACGCGATGGCCGATGTGTTCTCGGAACGCCTGCTCGATGTCGCGACGGATGACGAAGACGATCTTGCCGAACCCGGCCCGCCTGGCGTCGAACACCGAGTAGTCGATGATCGTTTCGCCGCTGGGACCGACCCGGTCGAGTTGCTTCAGGCCGCCATAGCGCGAGCCCATGCCCGCGGCGAGGATGAGCAAGGTTGGCTCACTCATGTCGTATTCCCCGATCCGATGATCTTGGGACCGAACACCTGTCCAGATGGCATTTTGTTAGCATTACGATCCAATACTAAAAGTCGTCAATATCCAGTTGAAGCGTCTCGGTCGGCCACGGCGTCTCGCCCAACACCATCACCATGCACAGATCGTCGCGGCGTCTGGCGGCTGTCGTTCCGTCGGGCCTGGTGATCCGGAGATCGTGATCGACAACGGCGAATCCAAACTGTGCGTAGAACGGCTCCACGGTCCGGTTGCAGAACAGCACGATCCAGTCGACGCCTCGCCGGCGGGCGACTTCCACCGCTCGCCGCACGGCCGCGGTCGCACAACCGGAGCCCCGAGCGTCCGGGTCCGAACACACGTTGCCCAGGCAGGCCATTCGGTTCTGCCCGGCGGCGGCCCAATACAGCACCACCTGGCCGATGAGCTGATCGTCCCGCCACGCCAGAACATACACATCGTCCGGTCGCGGCCGGTGGATGTAGTATCGACCGGTGCGGAACGACTCGGTATCCGGAAACGCTCGCTGCTGGAGCCGGCGGATCGCCTTGTCGGTCGCCGCGTCTATTTGGGCTTCTGCAACCACTCGTAACTGCATGTTCACTTACCTATCAGCCCGTTGAAAAAGCTGTTCCTGCTGCGATCGGCCTAATCGCCTGCGCGTCTGCGTCAATGCTCAACTACTCGACAATGCTCAGGTATTGTCTGCGTTTCTTTCCTTGATGCTCGGCAATTCCGCTCGCTCTCGCGACCGAACCCATTTTCCAACGGACTGCTATGCCCAATGAAATCCGAGACGTTCGAGTCCCCTCATACCAGGAAGATTGGCGAACTCCAAGCCCAAAGATCGTTCACTTGGCGGCCCCGTGCGTTGGCGAGGGCCTCGGCGGGGTCGACCGCGATGACGATGGCGCCCGGATCCACGTCGCCGTCGCAATCGCGCCGGTGACAAAGCAATCGCCCGGCCCAGTTCCAATTGGGCTCTGCCGCCCTACCCGCTCGATCTCGCGACGGAACCCATCTTTCAATGGACGGTTACGCCATCCTCGCCAAACCATCGTTGCGTCTTCAGGCAGATCCGCACCAGCATGAGCATGACGGGCACTTCGATCAGTACGCCGACCACTGTGGCCAGGGCGGCGCCGCTGCCCAAACCGAAGAGCATGGTGGACGTGGCGATGGCGACCTCGAAGTGGTTGCTGGCTCCGATCATGGCCGTGGGCGCCGCGTCGGCGTAGCTGAGCTTCAGCAGTTTCGACAGGCCATACCCCAAGGCGAAGATCAGCACCGTCTGCAGGAACAGCGGGATGGCGATCCACAGGATGGTCAGCGGATCGTTGAGAATCGTTTCGCCCTTGAAACTGAACAGCAGCACCAGGGTCGCCAGGAGGGCGCCGATGGTGATCGGCGTCAGAACGTGCAGGAAGCTCTGCTCGAACCACACGCGGCCTCTGGTTCTGATCAGCCATCTGCGCGATAGGTAGCCGGCCGCCAGAGGCAAAGCCACGTAGATCCCAATCGACAGTCCCAATGCCTGCCAGGGAACCGGCAGTGAGCCGACGCCCAGGAGAAACCCGCCGAGCAGGCCATACAGAACCAGCATCGCCAACGAGTTGATGGCGACCATGACCAGCGTGTGTCCGTCATTGCCTTTGGCGAGGTATCCCCAGACCAGCACCATGGCCGTGCAGGGAGCCACGCCCAGCAGGATGCATCCGGCCAGATAGCTGCGCCACAGCGGGACCGCCAGCATCTTGACGCCCTCGTGCATGACGATCGTTCCGGAGCCATACTCGGCGCCCAGAGGCAAGTCGCCCATCCCCAGCGGCATCTTCACGTGGTCGATGGCGTCGGGTCCGATGAAACCGTAGAACAACGTCCCCAGGAAGAACGACGCGATCGCATACATCGTGAAGGGCTTGACGCACCAGTTGATCACGAGAGTCAATCCCACCGGCCGAAAGCTCTTGCCGGCCTGAACGACCTCTGTGAAATCGATCTTCACCATGATCGGATACATCATCAGGAACAGGCAGATAGCGATAGGGATCGATACGACCGGGGCTCCGTCGACCGAAATCGCCAAGCCGTCCAGCGTTTTGGCGAAGCCGGGGGCGAACTTGCCAAGGAGGATTCCACCGGCAATGCACAAGAGGACCCAGAGCGTCAGGTACTTCTCGAAAACGCTCAGGCCCTTGGGACTCTTCGTGATGCACGCTTGCGAAACCATGGATCAGCCTTTCAGGGTAAGCGACTGCGGCAGCGTCTCGACGTAGGCCCGAATCTCGTCACGCACACGCCGATAGCAATCCAACGCCTCGGCCTCGGTCGCGGCCGCTTTGGCCAGGGCGGGCGGGTCGTCAAAGCCAACGTGAACGACCTGGGCCTTGCCGCCGAACACCGGGCAGGTTTCGTGGGCGTGGCCGCAGACGGTGACGACGTAATCGAAGGGCACATCCATCAGGTCGGCGACGCTCTTGGACCGATGGCCGGAGATGTCGACGCCCGCCTCGGCCATAACCGCCACGGCGATGGGGTTCAGTCCGTGGGGCTCAATCCCGGCCGAATAGGCCTCGATGCCATCGCCCTTGAGGCTCCGAGCCCACCCTTCAGCCATCTGGCTGCGGCAAGAGTTGCCGGTGCACAGGAACAGGACTCTCAACTGTTCGCTCATTTGTGGCCCTATCAGCCCGTTGAAAAAGCTGTTCCTGCTGCGATCGGCTTAATCGCCTGCGCGTCTGCGTCAAGAATACTCGACAATGCTAAGGCATTGTCTGCGTTTCTTTCCTTGGTGCTCGGCAATTTCGCTCGATCTCGCAACGGAACCCATTCTTCAACGGACTGCTATCAGTGATAGTGGGTGCAGAGTTTGTCCCGGCTCATCTTGCGAATGCGCTTCATTCGCTTGGCGTCTTCGCCGATGCGGCTGTCGGCGCCGAGAGACTCCAGCGTCAGGGTCAGGGCCGATCGGGCGCAAGGCGATTCGTCGTCGGCCAGTCGGTAGTAGATCCATCGACCGTCTTTTCGCGTCTCGACCAAACCGGCCTGGTGCAGCACCGCCATATGCTTGGAAACGGTAGAGGGGGCCAAGGCCAGCAGTTCGATGATCTGGCAGACGCAAAGCTCCCCGCCCGACAGGGCCATCAGCGACCGCACCCGGTTCTCGTCGGACAAGGCCTTCGTAATCGCCAGAAACTCTTTCATAGATTCGCTCTCAATGCGTCCACGCAGCGGATTTCGCCAATGCGACACTTCGCCACATAACGAAGTATACTCCATCCAGGCCTTGTTGACAAGAGGAATGAGCAGAGAATTACGGCTCTCATCGCGAAATGGTGGTGGGCATTCGTCAGGCCATGATGCAAGAGCGTGCTTGGAATAGGGCTTGATTGCTCAAGTGAATCTGCCGTTGAGGCCCGCAGGGCCGACAGATTTGTAGCTCGCCGCGGCGAGATAGGGTCCGCCCCATAGCGCCCCAAGCCCCGATAGGGGCGACACCCCGTGGCCGTACGGTCTGTGTGTCGCCCCTGCCGGGGCTTACATCGGGGGGGTGCATCACGGTTCTCGGCCCTTACGGACCGAGCTACAAATCTGTCGGCCCTAACGGGGCTGGCCCGCCACGGTGTGAAACACGCCGCCAAGCAAACCACCATAATGGAAGGAGAACCAGAATCACCGAACACAGGGGTTCGGCGCGGTTAGATGTGTCGCATCCTCGCCTGTATCGCGATTGCGCGGCGGATGTGATCGGGCAGGAAAGACCAGGGGTCGCCAAGGCCGGCCGAGACTTTGTTAGCGACACTTGCCCGTCGGCTCCCGCGGCGGCCGGTTCCGGCGAGCCGGATGGCGTGGGACCGACGGGCTCGATGGAACGACGCCTCCGTGGCGACCGGCGCCGAGAACAGGCTGACGGTCGGCGGTGATTCGATGGCGATTGGGTCAAGCGAGGCGCCGAAGCGCGACTTGAGGATGACGAAGTCCTCAAGAGTGACGACGCCGTCGAGGTTGAAGTCGCCGCCCGACAGGCCGGACGCCGAACTGCCCATATTGCTCTTGAGTGCGAAGAAATCATTGAGATCGACCGAGGCGTTGCCGTCGGCGTCTCCGACGAGGTTGCCGAAGTAGAACACATCCTCTTGGGTCAGGCCGGTCGCGGCGTTGGCTCCGACGGTGACGCGGAGCCAACGGTCGATCACGGCGCCGTCGGCCCAGATGATCGTCACCCGATTGCCGCCGTCGGCGCCGTCGCCGGTGCGGACGGTGAAGGCGGCGGGGATGGGGGCGTCGATCCAGCCGTCGGGATCTTCGGGATCGCCGACATGGAAATCGAAGTCGTCCAACGACAGGGAAACCGCCTCGGGTGTGTCGTAGAGATCGACCATGAGGCCGTTGATGCCGAGTGCGTAGCCGGTGATATTGGCCGGTGACGGCGTCTGGCCTGGCAGCAGGGCGTGTTTGGCTGGATCGATCGCAAGATCGTCGGCTCCGTTGGCCGCGGGATCTGCGCCGTCGAGGACGGAGTGGTTGTAGAACACGTATCGGCCGAGGACGGTGGGCATAGCCGCGGCGACTTGGAATTCATTGCTCAGGCCGTCGGCGGCGCCGTCGTCGTAGTCGGCGTGGATTCGCATCGCCGGGGCCTCTTGGCTGACGGTGATCTCCCCGGTCCATTGGCCGCCGACGATCGAGACCGTAGCCGGCGTCACCGTGATGGGCGGCGCCTGGGCCATCGCGACGGCGTTGGCGATGATGCGGTCCATGTCCGTGCCGATTACGAAGTAATCCGTGCCGATCATCACCACGCGTCCATCGCCGACGTGATTAATCATGACAACGGCCTCGCCGCCGGTGACGGTCTCCAGCAGGACATCGGCGCCGGAGGTGTGGTACGTTGCGATCCATTCGGCCTCAAACGACGCGGCCGTCCCGTCGGTGATCGGATGCGGCCCGGTCGCCCTCACCTCGGCCGACGCCACGTCGTCGATGCGCGTCGCCTCCAGCAGCCCGCTATGGGCCAGCAAGATGTTTTCGTCCTTCGCATGCGAGCAGGCGATAACGGTTCCGCCTTCGCTGACGAAGCTGGTGAGCACGTCGGCCCAGGCGTCGCCGAGAGATTCCATCTGAGCGGCGGTGGCGTTCTCCTGCTCGATAATCAGAAAAACGTCCTTGCCGATCAGTTCGCTTGCTAAGGCGGCCGCGTTGGTGGTGGTGGTGCTTGTTTCGACGTAGTCGGTGAAGTGGGTCGAGATGGCCTCCAGCGTTCGGAGGTACTCCTGGTCGATGTCGGAGTACCCGACAAACGACAACACCGATACGACATTACCGGCGGTCGCGTCGGCGTCGAGGCCGGTGAGGGTCACGTCGCCGCCGAAGCTCTCGACGGTCCAGCCGTGGGCGTCGGTGGCGGTGATCGTCGCGGCAAAGGGCGAACCGGCGTTCCGGGGCGAGTCGATGATCGACCATTCGAAATGGTCCAACGCTCCCCAACGCACGTCGAACGGGTCACTGTCGCCGGCGACCCCGCCGTGCTCGATGTTCAGGAACACGTCATCGGCGACGGCCGAGATCGTCACCGGGCCGGTCCACACGCCGCCGACGAAGCACGCATCGGGCAGATCCATACCCAACGCCGGGACCGTGAGAGTCCCGCACCCGGCGAACGGCAGGATGATCTGGTCGTCGATATTGCGAGCGCGAATGCGTGCGGCGAAGGGGACATCGGCTGTCTGCGGAGATGCGACCGGGTCGATGTCGAACCGGCTCAGCTCGTCATCGAAGATATCGACGTCGGCCGCCGTGGTCGCGATGTCGGCGAGAAGGCCGGTGAAGGTGGAGGTATCGGCGGCGATGGCGACGGTCTGCCAGCCATCGACATCGAGATCGTCGAATATCGTCAACGCGAATGTCGCGTCGGTCTGGCCGGCCGGGATCGTCACCCCCGCGGCGGGCGCGGCGACGGCCGGATCCGACGAGGTCAGGGGCACGAGCAGATCGGTCGGCAGGATCCCGCCGATCGTCACGCGGCCAATATCGGCCAGCATCCCGGCGTTCTCCCACACCTGCGGCGGATCGACAGTCACAACGAGCGTCCTGTCGTTATCGATGATGGTGATCACGCCCGGGACGCAGTCCCACGCCGGCGTGTCGCCGGCTCCGGTTACGTCGATGGCGACGGGACGGTCGGATTCGATGAGGTGATTGTCGCCGACGACGATATCGAACGACGCCCAGGATTCACCGGCCGCGATGGTTATGGGGGCGCGCACGTTTACCAGAACCGGATCGCTCGCATCGAGCGTCATCGTCACGTCCTGGGCGGCTGTCATGTTGGCGAACACCAATCCCGCGGCCACAAGAGCGCCGGCGCCTTCGGTTGCCGACCCCGGCACGAAGAACGTGAACGCGGGCCGTTCGTTGTCGGCTACGGCGAGGTCGGCGGCGCCGTCTCGGTACGCGGCCGACGAGGCGCCGATGCTGACGATTCGGGTTTGATCCCACAGGTCATCGTCAACGATCTCAACGATGAACGGGGCGCTGGTCTCGCCGGCCGGGACCGTTACGGTCGCAACGGGAATCCGGGCCTCGTCGGAGTTACTCGAACTGAGAGCGACAATCGTATCCTCAGCCGCGGCTGAGGGGAGGTGCACGACGCCGGCGATCGTTCCGTCGCCCTCGATGGCTCCGGCGGGCAGTTCGACCGTCAGCGGGGGGATGTCGGTCAGTTCGAGCAGGAATTCCTTCGTGGCGCTGCGGGGCGATGTTCGCGAATCGGTCACACGGACGCTGAATTCATACAGCCCGGGCGACACGGCCCCGTAGCCGCTGAGGACGCCGGTGGTGGGGTCGAGCGTGAACCCGTCCGGTAGCGCCGCCAACTTGGTGAACAGCGACGCCTGCCCGGTCGGGATGGTCGCCGCCCCGTCTCGCCCCGCGAGCAGGTATCTGTAGCCGTCGCCGGCGGACAGGCCGATCGTCGGGCTGAGGCCCTGGTGGACGGCCCCGTAGTCGAACCGGATGTCGCCGTTACGCCGTAGCGTGACCATGAAATCAACGGGATCGTCGTCGTCGAAGGTGTGTCCGTCCCAGCGGATACGGACGGCGTCGGGGTCGCTGGTGTCGACGTAGATGTTCTCGCCGACCCCATCGGTCACAAGATCGTCCCACAACGGCGCGATGCGGATGTTCGCCCGCAGGTCGCCGGTTGAATTGTCGTGCTCGGGGTCGCTGTCGCCGAAGTCGAGGAACCCGTTGCTGCACACCCACACCGAGGTGTATTCGACGCCGTAGAACGAGAACGCCCACGGCAGCGTCAATTCCCACGATTCATCGTCATCCCGCCAGTCCATGGGCGATCCGCCGCCGATAGAGGCTTGGCCGGGGTCGCTTTCGGCGTACTCGCTTTCGACGATCGACCATGTGTAGGGGGCCAGGCCGCCTTGGGCGGTCAGGACGGTCGAATAGGGCTCCGAGACCATCGCCGGCGGCAGCGTCGGCCCGGTGGCGATCTCCAGTGGCGAATAGGTGAACTGCATGCTCCGGCCGACGACGCCGTTACCGGCCCGGTCGAGGACGGCGCCGTCGATCAGCGAGACGGTCACCTCACCGGTCGGCAGCGAACCGGTATACCCGTAGCGCCAGACGTCGCCTCCGAGGTGCGTCGGAGCCGCGGTGATGGTGACTCCGCTGATGACGATATCCCCGGCGTCGAGAGAACTCGCGTCGACGCCCGCGGCGCCGAGGTCGGTCCAACGAATATCGACGCGCCCGAGGTCGTCGTAGGTCACGCTTCCGGCCAGCGGGGCGACCAGGGCTCCGGCGACCGGTTCGGTGTCGTATACGAATGTGGGCGTTCGCCCGACGTTCCAGTCGCCGGCGAAGTCCTGCACCGAGTCGGCGACGATGGCGACTTCGACAACGCCGGTTGTCAGCGATCCGGCGTACCGGTATCGCCAAACGCCCGGGTCGACTTCGCTGACGCTCGTAATCGTAACGCCGGAGACAAAAATGTCCGTGACGTCGATGGTCGACGTATCCACCCCGGCGCCGGAGGTGTCGAGCCACTCGATGTCGACGTAGCCGAGGTCAACGTTGGTGGCGCTGCTGTCTATCGGTTCATCGAGCAAACCGGAGGGGCCGAAGAAGGCGTCGATCTGTCCTTCATAGGGGGCCGCGTCTTGGGCCGTCACGACAATATCGTAGGCGCCGATCTCACTGGCGGCGAGATTCTCAAATCCCACGGCGCCGGCGGCATCGGTCAGGCCCACCCAATAGTCGGTGGAGCCGGATCGGGAGATGCACACCCGGGCGCCGGATACCGGCCCGGAACTGGTGGTCACCTGCACGGTCAGATCGGCCGGCCCCAGCGTGATCGAGGCCGGGTGGGTCACCGTCAACTCGGCCGGGGTGGCGGTGCGGAGCAGCATTTCCGGATCGCCGAACCAGTGGAACTCGTTGAACTCGATCTGCGAGGTCTCGCCGGCGCCCTCGGCGACATACATGAAGTACTTCCCGAAGTTCATCGCTTCGGCCGGTCGCATGGAGTAGGGGTAGATCGAGCTTGTGTAGCCGGGATTGTAGTCGGCCCAGAAACTGGTGAACATCCCGTGGGTGAGCAGGTCGTTGTACCCGGAGAAACTGGTTCGCGTGGCGGCCAGCACCCCCACGGCCCCGCCGGCGGGGTGCTTGAGGAGCGCCTCGGCGAAGCAATCGCCCCCGGGGGTGTCGAAGGCTCCGGTCAGGCAGTTGGTGCTGAAGACCACCGGCGTCATCACGCCATTGGCCAGGACGTTGATATCGTTGACGTCGAACCGTGGATCGATCCAGGCGGTCTCGGAGCCGTGGTCGCGGTGTTGCACCAGGCCGACGCCGTCGTTGATCGCGTCGCTGATGCGGTCGCCGGCGGTATGACTGGATACGAACATATCGGAGATCCAGCCGGGCGTCGGGAACGGCGAGGTGGGCGAGGAGGCGAACGGTTCGTAGCGAGACACCACGCTCATTCGCTGGGGATACCACGACGGCGTATCGGGTCGGTAGTAGTACAGCGGGTACGACAGCGTATCGGTCGTCAGGGCGTCGTGCATCTCCATGCCCTGTTCGTCGCGAAGGTACTGGTACACGTGCATGGCCGTTTCCATGAAGAAACGTTTGGCCCAGGGCCCGCCCTGAAGGAAAGCGGCGATGAGGGCGTCGTCGTACCACTCGCCGGGGTCGGGGGTGCGATCGTAGCGGAGGATCTTATCGACGACGGTCGTCGTCTCCGCCTCGGTGTGCACCGGCAGCCGGCCGAGGGTGAGGTCGGGGAAATAGTCGCCCCCGTCGGTGCAAGCGTAGGGGTTGTCGGACAGGTACGTCTTCTGCTCGCTGTCGGTCAGCACGTTGGCCGGGACATCGTCGTAGTCGCCGACCAAGAGAACATAACGGGGTGCGATCGGCCAATTGTCGTAAGCGTTCTTAATGTACGAATCGATCGCCGCCGGAGTCGTCCCCACTTCCGACAGCGTCGCCACGTAGGTGGGAAACCCCTTGACGTGCTTCCAGGCGGCCAGGGGTTGAACTTCTTCGTAGAACGCGTCGGCTGTGATAATGAGATATTCGGCTCCGGAGCCGGGTCCGTCCTCCGGCGCCGCATAGTCGGCCACCATCCCCGACAGTGTCGAAGCCGTCAACGGTGAGGCGAGTCTGTCGATATCGACGGTCGACGGTCCGGCCGGGGCGTCGACGGTCAGCGTGAAATCCAGCTCGGTTATTACGGCGATCGCCCCGGTAATCGGGTCGTACCTGACCGGGTGGATATCGACGGTCACGAAACTGGTCCCCCGAACGACGGCCGCGTCGCTGACGCCGACCCAATCGCTTTCGATGGCGGCCGCGGCGTAGTACGAGGCGTCGAAGGCGAAATCGGGTTCGGTCTTGGCGCTTTCGACTTGGTCGGGCTGGGAGGGGTAGACCAGGTAGCCGTCGCCCACCGACGCGACGCTCGCATCGATCAGGTCCCACGTGACGGCGGCGCCGGTAGGGATCTCCAGGACCGATCGTATCACGGGCAGGTCGGCTTGGCCAACGCGGCCGCCGCCGCTCCATCCGGGGAGGATCAGTCGTGTGTAGTCGGTTCCGTCGACGTTGACCGATTCAAGCCACAGGCCCGGCAGCGTCAGCCGGCCGCGAAGCTCGTCTCCATCGCCGGCGACGATTTCGATATCGCCGGCGCCGCCGGCCGCCAGGCCGTCGCTCGGGTCGAAGTCGGCCCAGTTCACAACGGCTCCGCCATCGGCGGCGACCGGACCGACCGCGGCCGCGTCGCCTGAGGCCCAGAGGAAATCCGCACTGAGAAGCAGACGCGGCTCAAGCGTTTCGATCATCGGAACCCGACCGGGATTCTCGCCGTTGCGCCACATCATCCGCGGTTTCCTGTTTCGCCCGAAGTGTCCCCGTTCACGAGCCGATCCCCGACAAGAGGTCCGCTGTGTGGAGCGAGTTTTGGGGCAGTGCGGACAGGAATCCGTCCCGAAAACACGAATCCCTCCACGAGCACTTCAGCAACCTATGTTACCAGAAATACCGTGTGTGACAATCCCCTAATTCCTTCAAAAGGAAAGCCTTAACGGACCCCAATCCACTCGGCGTCCTGCTCGCACCGGCGGTGGAGCCGCCCTGAAGTGTGGTTCATCCGCGATTCGCGGGCAGTCCTTCAGATGAGTGCTCGCCGTTACTAGCCCCCCGCACTGCGGGGGGTCCGAAGGCGTGCGACC
>CBDVCA010000033.1:0-22200 GCA_965372365.1 uncultured bacterium | reverse complement strand
TTTGACGAAAGGCTATATGGAGAAGCCAATGAGCAACCCAACACAACGAAACAGGCGACGTGCAGGCTTTACGCTGATCGAAGTTCTTCTGGTGATCGGCTTGCTGCTGGTCCTCGGCACCGTCGGCGTGACGGCGTACTCGAGGATCCAGGCCGGGGCCGAGAGGAATATGGCCCGGACCCAGGTCGATCAGACGGTCAACGCCGTCAAGCTGTATCGCCAGGCGATGCGGTCGCTGCCCGATGATGCCGAAGGTCTGAACGCGCTGTGCACTGCGCCCGACACCGACGACGACGCCGATAAGTGGACCGACGGCGGCGGCCCGTTCTTCGAGCCGGCCGAAGTGCCCAAGGACCCTTGGGGCAACGAGCTGAAGTATGTCGAGGCCGAAGACGACGGCGGCCGCGGGTTCCACGTGTATTCGTATGGCCCCAATAAGGAAGACGACAACGGAACCGACGACGATATCCCGGCGTGGGCGGACGAGTAGTTCGTTGCGTCGCGGCTTCACGTTAATGGAAGTGCTGCTGGTTCTCGGCCTGATCGTGGCCCTGGCGGGCGTAACGGTTGTCGGGTTCGCCGGCTGGCATGACGCCGCGGCGTTGGGCGAAGGCGGCCGACGAGTCGAAGCCCTGCTGCGGGCGGCCCGCGCCGAAGCGGCCGTTCGCGGCTGCAAGCTGCGCCTGGAGTTTACGCGCGATGACGACGACCCGCGCGACGCGGCGACCCTTGTGGTGATGTGGGAGCCCGACCCGGCCGCGGCGCCGGGGGAGTGGTTCCGGTTCACCGGCGGCATGTGGGAATCGTACTTGCCTGACGAGTTGATATGCGTGGGAACCTGCCGGCTGACCGGCCCCAGCGCGTATCGGACGCTGACGTTCGGCTCCGATGTGGACGAGGCGTTCCAGCCGGTGACCTTCTACCCCGACGGGTCCAGCGACTCGGCCGAAATCCTGCTGATCAGTCGCGACCCCGACGACGGCCGCGGCGTGAAGATCGAACTGAACGGCCTGATCGGATCCATCAGGAGCACCACCCTCGACGTCAACGAGACCGAGGCGTTTTTGGCCGGCGAGTAGGATTGCTGAACGCACTTGCATCGCTACGACGGGTGGCGCCTTCAAGCGCAACGGACGCCGCAGGCGGAAGTAGAGCTTGTGGGTGGCGATGCCGGGGCGGCCAATCGGGCGATGCACTCGCTGGCGGCAATACACCCACAAACTCGCTACGCTTGTTTGAAGGTGCCACCCCGAGAGCCCCGGTTTGCCGTTTTTTCGGAGTTGTCCCGTGTTGCGAACGTCCCGACAATCCGCCGGATCCAGCGCCGCCGGCGCCGTCCTCTTGGAGGTGGTGTTGGCGTTGACGCTGTTCGTCTCGGGCGCGGCCGTGATCGGGGCGGGACTGAACCAATGCCTCAACGCGGCGTATAGACTGCGGACCCGCACCGAAGCGGCCGACCTGGCCGTTACCCTCATCAGCGAAATCCAGATGGGCAAGATCGCCCCGGTTACGATCGGCGCAACCGCCTACGACGACGAACAGTTGGCCGACTGGACCTGGAAAATGACCGCCGAGCAGATGGATGATGTCCCGGATTTGCTTCTGGTCACCGTAACCGTAACCCACGAGCCGTCCGGCGTGTTCTACCGATTGACCGAATGGATGGAGATGTAGGCATGATCGCCCGGACCCATAGCCATAGCCAAAGGGCGTTTACGCTGCTGGAAGTGCTGCTGGCGGTCAGTCTGGTTGTGGGGCTGCTGGCGGCGGCGTTCGGGTTCTACCACCAGACCGCGCAGATACGCCACCACGTCGGCGCCGAGATTGAACTGGCCCGGACGGTCCGGGTCGTGATGGATCGGATGACCTCCGAACTGCGAAGCGTCATCAAGAGCCCCGTCCAGGCGGGCTTGGTGATGACCGATACGGAGATTCAGTTCACGACCGTTACGTTGCCCGGGATGAGCGTGTGGGCCAAGGCGGCCGACACCGAAGAGACGATCCCTCCCGAGTCGGATGTGCAACTTGTGCAGTATTCGGTTTATCTCCACGAGACCGACGACGGCGAGACCGAGAATTGGGGCCTGAGGCGGATCGCAATGAAGCTCCTGACCGTCAACGCCAGTACCGACGAGGGGCAAGCCGATATCGAGGACGATCTACTGGCCCCGGCGCTCAAGTTCGTTCGCTTCCGTTACCACACCGGCCAGGCGCCCGGGGGCGCGGCTCCGGGTATCGGGGCCGGCGTGTCCGATGAGGGCTGGGTAGAACAGTGGACCACTCCCGACAAGGTTCCTCTGGCCGTCGAGATCACGCTGGGGACGCACGAGAAAGACGAACTGATGGACGTCGAGGACTACCTGGAGTCTAACCCCACGTTCCGGCGGGTCGTATACCTGCCGGCTACGACGATCCCTCGCATGACGCCGCCGCCGTAAGGAAGATGCAATGACAGCCCCCACGGCGCTGCACACTCCGATGTGTTCCATGTCGCCGCCTGTTCTCCGGGCGGATGCGGGGCGTCTGCGCCGGTGTCGCCGGGGCGGGTTGGTGTTGTACGCGGTGATGGTGATTGTGGCGATGGCGTCGCTGGTCGCCGCGGGGCTGATGTTCCGCGTGCAGGCCGAGACGGCCGCCGCCGACGCCGGGATGACCGGCCGGCAGGCGTACCTGGCCGCACGCAGCGGAATTCAGCGAGCGGCGATGCTGCTGGCCCAGATGCAAGGCGACTTGGCGGCGGCGGGACTGACCGATGACGAGGCTCTGTTCCGCAACCAACTCGTTTGGGACGACGGGACCATTCAATGGTACTTCACAATCTACGCCGAGAACCTCCAGGACCCCGACAACGTCCGCTACGGGATCACCGACGAGGCCGGCAAGTTCAACCTCAACTGGGCCGATCACGCCACGCTGCTGGCGATGCCCAATATGACCGAGGAACTGGCCGATTCGCTGTTGGACTACATTGACGAGGACGACGATACGCGCGCCGGCGGGGCCGAGCAGGATTGGTACGATCGGCTCGCCTATCCGTACTACATCAAGAACGGGCCGATAGCCACCCTCGAAGAATTGCTCCTGGTCAAAGGGTTCAACGCGCTGATCGTTTTCGGCGAAGACGCCAATCGCAACGGACTGCTCGACCCCAACGAGGACGACGGGGACGAGTCGTTCCCCCCCGATGACGCCGACGGCGTACTGAACGCCGGCCTCAGCCGCGTGGCCACGGCGTTTACGACCGAGAAGTCCTCCGGCAGCCAGCTCAATCTGAACGGCGACCTGCAGAGCCTGAGGAACGCCGCGTGGCTGACGGCGGGCACGATTGACTACATCGAACAGGAAGGCCCGTTTCGCCATCCCAGCGATCTGTTGTACGACCCCTCTCCCGCCACCGGCGGGCCGCCATCGGGTACGCCGGACATCACCCGAGCCGAGATCGCGATGCTGTTGGAGGGGTACGTCGCCGGGCCCCAAAACCCCTACGCCGGGATCGGCGGCCTCAACATCATGACGGCGTCGATCGAAAGGATCGCAATGATCGGGGGCTTTGGGATGGTTTGGGCCCAGGATGTCGTCAGTGAACGAGCGAACCTGACGGACGACGAAAAAAAGACGCCCGCCTGGCTTCTTCTGAAGAACCTTGTCAATACGACGGAGTTTAAAGGGTTCGGCGGCATGTTGTCGACGCAGAGCAATCAGTACCGCATTCGCTGTATCGGGTTCGGATATCCGATCGGCCGGTTCTGCATTTTGGAAGTGATTATCGACCTGAGCGGCGGCAAACCTCGGGTTATGTACATGCGGGACCTGACGCGATTGGGTCAGCCATTTGTGCTGGATGTCGAGTCTGAGCAGTTATGAGAGGCTTGCGATGGGATTGAATGTAAACATGGGCCGTTCGCGTAAGTACGCGGCTGTCGATTTCGACCGGCGGCGGCTTCGGGTGCTGGCGTTTACGCCGACGCGCCACGGGCCGAAGTTCGGGCAGTTGTCCAGTGTGTCGATCGACGAGGACGTCGACGTTGACTCGCCCGAATCGTTCGGTGCGTTCCTCGCCCGCACCCTGGTCGATATGCGACTGGCCGGTTGCAGCGTGGCGATGACCGTCCCTCGCGGACGCGTCGTGCTCAAGCCCCTGTCGCTGCCGGCGGGGGCGCCTGACGGGCAATTGCCCGGGATGGTGCAGTACCAAATCGCCAAGGAACTGCCCTTCGCCGCCGAGGACGCCGTGGTCGATTTCGACCTGGCGGCTCACGCCCACGGCCCCCAAAGCGCCGGCGTCGAGGGCGTGTCGGTCCTGGCCGCGGCGGTGAGGCTTCCGGTGGTGGAGTTCTACCGCCAGATGGCCCAGGCGGCCGGCGTTCGCCTCGTGCGGCTCGGACTGCGACCCTATGCGACCGGGCGCTGCATCGGCCGCTGCGTTGGCAGCGACGATTCCGAGTGTATCGCCATGGTCAACGTTACCGCCGACGAGACGGAAATCGATTTCTTCATCGGCGGCGTTCTCGCCTTCAGTCGAGCCGCCGCCGGCGGCATGCCGCCCCGGGCGGTATGGCCCGACGAGCGAGCCCCTGCGGTGCAGAAGGCCGTTCGTGAGGTGATCCTCAGCATCCAGAGTTTCGGCGCCGATCACCCCGGCCGCGACGTGGACGCCGTGCTGGTTTCCGGCGACACCGGCCTCGAAGACGATCTTCGCACCGCGTTGGCCGAGCGTATCGAGGCCCAATGCGAACTGTTCAACCCCGCCCGGGCCTTGGGTCTGTCGACCCGGTCGGACGCCTCGGCGTTCGCGCCGGCGCTCGGTGCGGCGATCTGCGAGCGGCCCGGCCAACCGGTGGCGTTCGATTTCCTGGCGCCCAAACGTCCGGTCGTCGAGCGCGACACCACTCAGATCAAAGCCGCGGCTGTCGGCGCCGTGATTCTGCTGGTCCTGATCGGCGTCGTCGGCGCCGGGTGGACCCACCTCCACGCGCTGAAGGCCGAGTCGAGGAAACTGTCCAAGGATGTCGATGCCGCCGAGGACATAGAGAAGCACGTCAATAAGATGATGGCCAGAGTCCACAGTCTCCAAGATTGGGAGAAAAGCCGCGTCGAGTGGCTGGACCACTGGGCGTATCTATCGAGCCTGTTCCCGTCGCCGACCGACGCTTACGTGACCGACCTGTCGAGCCGGGGTCGCGAGACGTTGGAGTTGACCGTTCGCGCCCGCAGTCGCGACGTGATTCAGTCGCTTCAGAACAAACTGGCCGCGATCGAGGCGTACAAGGTCGACACCAGCCGGGTCCCCCCCAGTACGACCGACCCGCTGGAATTGGGGTACGTATACGAATCGAAGATAGAGCTTCGCGTCGACCTCGACGCCAAGGTCGACTTGACCGGCGACCCGCCGGCCCGTCCGGCCGATGACGGATCGAGCACGCTGTTGCCCCAGCGGTTGCGGAAAACTCGCGGCCGCTCGACCGCTACGAGGGGGGGACGGCGATGAGCAAGCGCGAACGAATCATCATGGCGGTCGTCGGCGGTTTCGTGGCGATCGGGTTCGGGTATCTGGTCGTCCATGGCTGGCTGCTGAAGCCGGCGGCGACGTACAACGAGCGAATCGCCTCCCATCGCAAAGATCTGAAGCGGCTCAACAAGGCCAACGACCGAGAGCCCCGATTCCGCAAGCGGATTGAAACGTTCTTGAGCCGGACCCATGCCGGGACCTACGACGCCGAAGGCGACGCCACGCGGCGGCTCGCCGCCCAGCGGCTTCGGGAACTGGCCGTCGGGAGCAATCTTCCCGAAGAGAGTCTCGACCTGGTTTCGTTCACCGGCGGCGCCGACGTCGCCGGCCGGTATCGCGAGATCGGATGGTCGGTGCGAACCCGGGGGACGCTGGCCGAATTGACGAATTTTCTGTACCTGCTGAAATCGCAGCCGCAGGTGTACAGGATCGATAACATCGACGCCGAGCCTGACTGGGAGACCGGCAAGGTCGATTTGCGGTTCAAGTATGTGACGTTGGCGCTGTCGGCCGGCGAGGAGGTCAAGACCAAGGACGAGACCAAGGACGCCTCGGCGACCGATCCGGCCACTCAGCCGGCCCCGACCCCGGCGGCGGATCCGATCCGGATGGACACGCCGGAGCGAAAGCTCTACGACGCCATCGCATCGCGCGATCTGTTCCGGCCGTACATCAAGCAGACGCCTCCCCCTCCGGTGCGACCGACGCCCAAGCCCACGACCCCCAAACCTGCAACTCCGAGGCCCAAGCCTTCTACGGACCAATACTTCCGTGTGGTGGGGCTGACCAACTGGACGTCCGACGTGGCCGCCGCGGCGATTCTGATCACCGATTCGCGGAACAAGCAGACCATCGAGCACGCCATCGGCGATGACCTGGCCGACGGGAAGATCGTGGCGGTCGACTATCGGCCGCTTCCCATGCCCGATGAGGCGGAGATTCTCAGCCCCAGCCGGGTGATTGTCGAGATTGGCTCCGATCACTGGGCCATCGAACTGGGCCATACGCTCGCTCAAAAGCGTAAGCTCTCCGGAGACGATGTGCCGATGGCGTTGCGGACGAATGACAATCCTAAAGATAGTCCCACACTGGAAGTATCGCCAAGCACTACAGCCGGCCCGCCTGCCGAAGCCGCCGAGAACGGGATCGACCCGGTCGAGATGACCCCCCGGGTTCCGACCGAGGCCGATCTTCTGGATGTGTCCGGCGATCGCGCCGGGGGCCTCGCCGAGCGGCTGGCGATGTTCCGCCGGCAGTTCCGGAGCAGGACATTGGCCCTGAATCGCCGGCCGAGCAGCGGAACCCCCACCCGTTTGGAGCGTTAAACCTTACAGACAGGCCTTGCGGCCAGGCGCTCCCCCGCGTCGGTCCGCCCCCCCTGGATGTCTGTAAGAATGTCGTCGGAAGTAGGTTATGTATCCGGCGACCCTTTGAGGAGAAGTAGTATGTGGTTGAAAGGTATCATCGCCGGCGTCATCCTGATTGTTGCGGGGCTGACCGTTTCGTACGCCCAGCAGGTCGCCGATGAGCCCGCCCTCGACGCGCCGACCTCTCAGGAGGCGCCCGACGTGGCCGATCTCAACGCCCCCGACGATGCGTCAGGCGCCGAGGGCGACGGTCTCGACGAAGCGGCCGGCGACGCCCCCGAAGCGGTCGACCGGGTCAGGAGGCGTCCCGACTGGGCCGAGATGGAGGCGATGGTCACCGAGAAGATGAAGGCCAATCCCACGGTCGCCGAGCCGACGGCGCCTCGCATGGCCGGCCCGGACCGGTACCGGAAGATTCTGGAGGCCCGCAAGGCCGCCAAGGCTGCGAAATCCAATGGTTCGGTCACCGTCATGGCTCCCGAAGCGGTCGCCAAGGTGCTCAAGACCCCCAAGAAGCGTGCGACGTCGACGTCCGCTCCCCCTGTGGTGCAGCGAACGGCCGGGGCGGAGGCCCTGGCGGCGAAGATTACCACGTTGGGGGCGCCCAAGGTCGCGGCCGCCGAAGCTGCATACATTTACCTGCAATACGACAAGGCGCCCATCGGCGCGATCGTCCGCAGCTACAGCCAGAAAGCCGGCCGGCCGTTGATCGGCGATTACAACGTCGGCGGCACGGTCAGCTTCCATGACAGCGAGCCCTACACGCTGGTCGAGGCGTTCGATACGCTCAATATCCTGCTGGCGATGAACAATTACCGCATGGTCGAAGACGGGCGGTTCCTTCGGCTGACGCCGCTGTCGGAATTGCAGAACATGCCGCTGCCGTTTAAACGCGGCCTGGCCGAATTCGACGGGTACCGCGACGAGGAACTGGTCACCGTCCTGCTGCCGGTGATGTACATGTCGCCGGGGGAGGCGTCTGAACTGATCGTCCGCATGGTCAACAACGACTACGGCGCCATCGCCTCGCTCCCCAAGAGCAAGGGGCTGCTGATTACCGATCGGCTGAGCAACATTCGTCGGATCGCCGAATTCCTCAAGATGATCGACACCGCCGAGGCCTCCGACAGCGGCAACGTTCGGATCGTCGAACTGGAGCACGCTCGGGCTCGCGACGTTGCGAAGGTGATCGACAATCTCTGGGGCGCGGCCGCCGCTCCCAAGCGAATGAGGTATGACGAGAAGCGAAAGAGAAACATCCCGCTGCCCCCCGACCCCAAGGACATTATCCGCACCGCCTTTGACGATCGGACCAACGTGCTGGTGCTCAGCGGCGACCCGTCCAAGCTGACGCTCGCCGAGGAGATGGTGCACAAACTCGACACCGAGACCGGCCCCGACGTTGGGGGGACACGGGTGTTTGAATTGAAGAACGCCAAGGCCACCGAACTGGCCGATACGCTTACCCGACTGATGGGCGCGTCGTCGCCGGTGATCCGGGGGCGGCGGCGGATGCCGACGACCGGCGGGGACGAGACCCGCATCGTGGGCGACGCCGCGACCAATCGGCTGATCGTGACCGCCCCGGTCGACAAGATGGCCCGGATCGAGAAGCTTGTTGAAGCTCTCGACGAAGCCGTCGCCGACGGGGCGGGGATGCGAGTGTTCCGGCTGAAGGTGGCCGACGCCCAGCAGATGGCGAACATCATCACCGCCGCGACCCGCAAGACCCAAACCGGCCCGCGCGGGCGCAGGACGACCACCTCGACGCTCACCGTCTCGGCCGATTCCCGCACCAACACGCTCATCATCGCCGGCAACGCCGGGGACATCAACACCGCCGCCAAGCTGATCGAGGAATTGGACTCGGAGAGTCCCGCCGAGTCGCAGGAGATCCGGGTGATCCATCTCGAATCCGGCGACGCCCGGCAACTGGCCCAAAGCCTGTTGCGGATCCTCAGCACCGGCGGTTCGGCCCCGACGATGCGCGGACGCCGGATGCCGTCGCTGTCGCGGGGCTCGTCGACCGCCCGGGTGCGTATCGAGGCCGACCAGAGCAGCAACAGTCTGATCATCGCGGCCCCGGCGACCAAGTGGCCGGAGATCGAGAAGGTTCTGGCGGAACTGAAGGCCGCCACCAGCCCGACCGAATCGGTCACGCGGCTGATTCCGCTGAAGGTGGCGTCGGCCACCGAAATGGCCGCGACGCTACAGAAAATATTCAGCCCCTTCAGTCGCAGTCGCAGTCGCGGCATGCCGACCCTCGGCGCCCAGGTCGTGATCGCCCCCAGCGAGCGAGCCAACGCCCTGTTGGTCACCGCTTCGACCGACGACCAGGAGCGAATCGCCGAATTGATCGGCCAGATGGACGTCGAAAGCGCCGAGAAGGTCGAGCCGATCGTGATGTTCCAGCTGATCGCAGCCGACGCCGAGAAGGTGGCCGTGGCGCTGAAGGGCATGCTGCCGCCGGCTCGTCGCGGCCAGATGCAGAAGGTGCTGATCTCGACCGATACGCGAACCAATTCGGTACTGGTGAGGGCGCCGGCCGCCGAACGCAAGATGATCGAGGAGATGATCAACCGACTCGATCTAGCCACGAGCAAGACGGCTCGCGAAACGCGGATCTTGCCGCTGAAGAACGCCTCGGCCAGCGCCATGGCGCCGATGATCCAGCAATTGTACGCCGGCTCGGGTTCCTCGCTGTCGATGTCCATGCGTCGCGGGCGCCGGGTGGCGCCGTCGCTGACCGGCGGCGACGACGATCGCGTGATCGTCGCGGTGGCGCCCGGGGACAAGGCGTTGGTGATCGACGCTCCCAGCGAGAAGATCGACCGGATCGCTCAGTTGGTGACCAGTTTGGACGAAGAGGGCGACCTCGTCGGCCGGCTGTTGCCGCGGAGTTACACGCTGACCAACGCCGACGCGCGGGGGCTGGCCCAGTCGCTGACGCGTCTGTTCACCGATCGCAGCCAGTTCCGTCGCAACTCGTCCGCGGCTCCGGCGTCGGCGGAGCCTCAGCCCCGTTTCGACGCCGAGCAGCGAAGCAACACCCTGCTGGTGGCGGCGACGACCGAGCAGTATGAGATTATCGAGACGCTGATCCGGAAGATGGAGAGCAGCGCGTCGGAGGCCCGGGTTCAGGTGAGGATGTTCACCCTCGTCCACACCAAGGCCGCGGCGATTCAGCAGACCGTCGCCGACGTACTCAACAGTCAGACCGGCGGCACGGGCCGGCGCGGGGCGCCCGGCGTCACCGTCAGCCCCGACGAGCGAACCAACACGCTCACCGTCAGCGCGCCGGGCAAGTACATGGCCGCGGCCGAGCAGGTGATCGCGGCGTTGGACTCGCCCGAGGCGGCCGCCAACGAAGTGACCACCAAGATCGTGCACCTGACCAACAGCGACGCCAACGAACTGGCCACGGCTCTCAATTCGGCCCTGGCCGGGCAGTCGAGCACGCCTTCGTTCGGTCGCAACCGTAGGGGGCGTCCGTCGATGCAGATGACCAACCTCGGCGGTCGCAAGCTGACGGTCACCCCCAACCCCGGCGGGCGGTCGCTGCTGCTGACCGGCTCGGCCGAGGATATTGAATTCGCCGAGGGGCTCATCAGCCAGCTCGACAGTCGCGAGAACGCCTCGGCCGCGGTCGTGAGAACCTACCGGATCGAACACGGCGACGCCGAGAAGATCGCCAAGGTGCTCAATGATACGGTCGTTCGCGGCCAGCCCCGCGCCCTGCGTGGGTCCACGCAGGTTCCCATTCGCGTCACCGCCGACACCGACGCCAATTCGGTCGTCGTCTCCGGCGCCGCCGCGATGCACGAGATGATCGCCGCGACGTTGGAGCAACTGGATACCCCCGACGCCGTCTCCGGCCAGTCGACCGTCGAGATCGTTCAACTGGCCAACGCCAAAGCCGACGAACTGGCCGCCGCCCTCAACGCCGCGGCCGGGATCGACCCTCGTCGGCGTGGCATGGGCCAGCCCGTGTCGGCCGTAGGCGGCTCCAACGCGCTGCTGCTGACCGGCAAGCCCGACGAGATCGCCGAGCGGAAGAAGCTGATCGCCGAGCTGGACGTCGCCAGCGCGCAGTTGGCCTCCACGACGAAGATCTTCCCGCTGCAGTTCGCCGAGGCCGCCGACCTCGTCGAAGTCCTCCAGACGATGCTGGCCGATACGGCCATGGGGGGGCGGATGAACTTCAGTAATCGCGGCCGTCGCGGGCTGTCGTTGCCGTCGGTGGGGCAGGTGCGTGTGGCCGCCCAGCCGCGAACCAACAGTATTATCGTGCAGGGCGCCCCCGAGAAGGTGGCCCTGGCCGCCGAGATGATCGCCCAGTTCGACGTCGCCGACGCCGGCCAGCGGACGGTGATCGAGATCGTTCAATTGGAGAACGCCCAGGCCGCCAGTTTGGCCGAGGCGATCAACGCTTCGCTGGCCGCCCAGCAGCAGCAATCGTTCGGTCGCAGCCGTTTCAATCGCGGCCGCATGACGTTGACCGCTCAACCCGACGATCAGGTCGTCGTCACCGCCGAGCCCAACTCCAACAGCGTGCTGGTTCGCGGCCCGGCCAAGGATGTGCCGCCGGTGCTGGCGATGATCCGCCGGCTGGACGGTTCGGGCACGTCCAACGTACCGGAGATGCGAACGTACAAGCTGGAGAAGAACGACGCCTCCAATATGGTCGACGGCCTCGGCAGCCTGTTCCGCGACATCATCAAGCAGGCTCCTGTCGCCGGCTCCGGCGTGCGGGGCGGCCGGTCCCAACCGGCGCCGTTCAGCATCGGCGCCGACACGCGAACCAACTCGCTGGTCGTCTCGACCACCAAGGCGTACTTCGCGATGTTCGAGGAACTGCTCAACAAGCTGGAGAAGACCGACGTCGTCGAGCGCCAGGTCCACTACGTCAATCTGGTCAACGCCGACGCCTACGACCTCGCTTCGCAACTGGACAACATGTTCCTCGATCGCACCGGTCCCGACGCTCCGATTATCGAAGCGGACCTGTTCAGCAACTCCATTACGATCATCGCCAAGGATCTCGACTTCCAGCGAATGGAGCCGATCATCCAGCAGATCGACGCGGTGCCTACGCGAACGGTGCGGGTGCTCAGTATTTCGGCGATGCGGGCCGAACAACTGGCCGAACAGCTCAAGCGGGTTTACCCCCAGGTCAGCGACGGCGATCTAATGGTGGTCGATGAGATTCCCGCCGACAAGACCAAGCCCTCGACCCCGCCTTCGACGGCCGGGGCGCCCGGAGCCGAGATTCTTCGCTCCGACGACACGCACGTGCAGAACCTTCCCGCCGGCGCCGCCGCGCCGGTCCGCGAGCCGGTGATGGTGGCTGTGGACAAGGTGACCAACTCCCTCCTGATCGCCGGCACGCGGCAGGAACTGGATAACCTCGAAGACCTCATCCGGCAGTTGTCGGTTGGCGCCGAGAGCGCCGAGGCCGAGTATCGATGGTTCAAGATCGAGCAGGCCGACCCCGACTCGGTCGCCGCGACGCTGAGCCGGTTGTTCAATCCGCCCAAGGTGAGGGCCCAGGCCAAGTCCAGGGGCAAGACGAACAACAAGAACAACAAATCCGGCGACAATGAGAAGAAGCCGACCGCCCCGGAGGCGCCGACGATGGTTGCGTCGGCCCCGCCGGTGATTACCGTGGTGGCCGACCCCCGGACGCGTCACGTTATCGTGCGAGCGAAGCCGACCGACTTTGACCTGATCGAGGGAATCATCCAACAACTCGACCAGGTTACGACCGTTGTAACCGAACTTCGCACCTTCTCGCTGAAGAACACCGACGCGACCGAAATTGTCGCGAATCTGCAGGAACTGTTCCGCCTGTCGGTTTCGAGACGGACCCCAAGCGGCAAGGGCGGCCTGCCCAACCTGCAACGGGCCGGGGCGATTAAGCAGTTGCACGAGTTTCGCGGCGTCGACGGCGAACCCGTCCAGGTCGACGCGGCCTCGATGATCGGCATGACCGCCAACACGACGACCAACAGCGTGGTCGTCTCCGCGCCGGCCGATGCGATGCTGATTATCGCCGGATTGATCCAGGAATTGGACCAGTCGGCCGGCGAATCGACCAAGGCCGTCGTCCGGCTCTATCCGGTCGTCGACGGCGACGTGGCCGCCATGGCGAGTACGCTGCAGCAGATCTTCATCGAAACCAACACCGGTCGGGGCGGCGCCCGGCGGGGGCCTGCGATGGCGAACGAGACGCCGATCGTCATTACCTCCGACGCCGCCGGCAAGGTGGTGATCGTTTCGGCTCCGCTGGACAAACACGAACTGATCGCCGCGACGCTGGCCGACGTGCGAGCGGCTCAGCAGACGGCCGGGCAGACGGTGATTAAGGTCTACAAGCTTCAGCACACCACCGCAGACGGCGTCGCCGCCGCCATTACCGGAGCCTTCGGGCCGGGGACAACTTCCAGCGGCGGGCGCACTCGCGGGCGAGGCCGCCAGGCGACGCCGTCGGTCGGCGCGCTTCGCGTGACAGCCGATACGGCCAGCAATTCGGTGGTCGTCAGCGCCACCGACGCCGAGCACGAACGCATCGGCGACATCGTCCGCCAGATGGACACCCCTCCCGGCGGCGTGCTTTCGGTCCGCCCGATCGTGTTGGCCCACGGCAACGCCGCCGATATCGCCAAGTTGCTCACCCGGGTGTTCGTCACCCAGAGCACCGGCGGCGGCCGCGGCGGGGCGCCGGCGAAGTCGGTGGTGATCGAAGGCGATCGCGAATCGCGAATGCTGATGGTTCGCGCCGACGACGAGACGTTCGAGCGGATCAAGACGATGGCCGAGCAGATGGACGCCGCCGGCGATTCACGGCCCGGCGTGTTCATTCTCCCCCTCGCCCGAGCCAAGGCCGTCCAGATGGCCGCGACCGTCACGGACTTGTATCAGCAGCGGGTGAAGGTCGCCAAGAGCAACGGGATCACCGTCGATCCGATGGCCATCACCGCCGATCAGCGATCCAATGCGTTGATCCTGGCGTGCTCCGCTGAGCAGTTCAAGCAGGTGTCGATGTGGGTTAACCAGATCGAAGAGATGAACCCTCGCAAGGGGTCGCCGCGGATGATCTCGCTGGAGAACGCCGATCCCACCGAGGTGGAGCAGGCGATTCGCCAACTCTTCGGGGGTTCGGCCCCCGCACGCGGCGGGTCTGGCGCCGGCGAACTGCCGTTCGAGATGACCGTGCTGCCGACCCAGCGAAAGCTGCTGATCGACGCGTCGGACGAGGACTTTCAGACGATTCTGGAACTGGTCCAGGCGCTGGACGCGGCCGCCAAGGCCGACCGGCCTGAGATCAAGTTCTTCGAGCTGACCCACGCCGACAGCAGCCAGGTGGCCCAATCGCTTACGCAGGTGTTCACCAAGATCGCCCGCCCGGGCCACCCCGAAGATGTCGTCACCATCACCGCTCTGCCCAAGACCAACGCCGTGATGGTCGCCGGTACGGCCCAGCGGCTCTCCGACGCCGCCGGGCTGATCAAGCAACTGGACACCGAGACGATCTCCCCGAAGATGGAGTTCAGGGTCTACCCGCTCGTCCACGCCAAGCCCACCAAGGTAATCAGCCTGCTGGAGAAGCTGCTGGCCGAGTATCGCAAGAGCCGCCCGAACGAGCCGATCGCGATTACCGCCGACGAGCCGACCCGGTCGATCGTGGTGACCGCTCAGGGCAAGACGTTCGAGCAGGTCGAGAAGATTCTGGCCGCGATTGATATCGAGCCGGCCGTGGCCGCCACGAACGTGGCCGTCATCGCCCTGGTAAAGGCCGACGCCGACGCGCTGGCCGATGTGCTCAACGAAATGCTTCGCCCCTCCGCCGAAGGCCAGGTTACCGACGAGGCCCGGGCGCTACAGGAGCATGTCCGCCGGCTTCGGGTTTCCGGTCGCGACGGGCGGGCCCTGCCGGAACTGGATCTGAACAAGCCGATCAAGATCAGCGCCGATTCGGCCAACGAAGGCTCCAACTCGCTGATCGTTTCGTCGACCCCTGAGAACATCATCGCTCTGACGGCCATCGTCAAGATGATGGACACCGTGCCGATCAGCGAGGAAGCCGGCGTCAAGCTCGTGCAGCTCAAGCACGCCGACGCCGAAAGCGTGCTGGCGGTTCTGCAGGATATCTTCACCCAGGGCGCCAAGAACCTCTCCGGCAAGACCGGCGGGCCGGTGGCCGGTAAGGCCGAGCCCACCAAGACCGAGGGCAAGGGCCTGGTGAGGCCGCTGAATGTGTCGGCCGACCCGAGAACCAACACGTTGGTCCTCAGCGGATCGGTCGAAACCCTCGCGCTGGCCCAGCGGGTCATCGCCGAACTGGACACCGAAACCGATGGGCTGGCGACCGAGGTGAAGCTGTTCCAACTCCGCTTCGCCGACGCGACCAAGATGGCGCCGATTCTCGAGTCGGTCTTCTCCGAAGACGATTCGCCGTCGGCCGAGGCCGAGGGCCTCCGCACGCACGTGACCCGGTTGATCCGCAACGGAGCCGGCGGCGGCAAGCTGGCCACCGACTTCGCCAAGACGCGTTCGGCGATGACGATCGAGGCCGACGAGTTGACCAATACGCTGGTCGTCGCGGCTCGCCAAGACATGATGCCGCTGATCGCCGACGTGATCGGATCGATGGACATTCCCGGCGCCGGGTCGATGAACTCGGTGCGAATCTTCCCGCTGACCCACGCCGACGCGACGCGGCTCGCCGAGGTGATCGAAGGCCTCTACAGCGGTCCCAACGCCAAGCTGATCCGCGTGGAAGACACCCCGACGATCCAGGTCGATACCCGGACCAACTCGCTGGTCGTCTCGGCCTCCCAGAGCACCTTCGCCATGGTCCTTTCGCTGCTGACGTCGCTGGACGCCGAGGTCCCCGTCGAACTGCGAGATATCCGGCTGATCCCGCTGGCCAACGCCGACGCCGTGGCTCTGGCGTCGGTGGTGGGCGAGATGATGGACGCTCGCGTCGAACGCCTGGACAGCCTGGGAGCCAAAGACGCCGAATCGCTTCGCGTGATCGTATTGGCCGACGCTCGCAGCAACAGCCTGATTGTGGGCGGATCTCCCGAAGGGTACCAACTGGTCAAGGACCTGGCCGCCCAATTGGACGGCGCCAGCCCCGCCCTCAGCGGGCAGATCCAGGTGATCCCCCTGGTCCACGCCAACGCCGGCACCATCAGCACCACGCTGGGCGATCTGTTCGACAAGCGGTACAACGCCGCCCGGACCGACGACGTCAAGCGTCAGAAACCGGTCATCCTCCCCGATCTGCGGACCAACAGCCTGCTGGTGGCCGCCAATCAGGACGACAGCCGCGTGTTGACGTCCCTGTTGGCTAAGCTGGACGGAAAGCCGACCGATCCGTCGGTGCAGTTGGTGGTGATCCCGCTCGTTCACAACGACGCCGGCGTGGTCGGCCCGATGATCCAGGATATCTTCACCGCCCGGCTCAAGTCGATGACGCCTGCCGGTCAGGAGACCGCTCCCCAGGATAACGTCGACGTCGTCAGCGACGCGATGATCAACGGGTTGGTGATTTCGGCCTCCAAAGACAACCTCGAACTGATCCGCGGCCTGATCGCCAAGGTCGACGTCGAACCGGCGGCGGTGACCGGCATCGTGCGGATGTACCCGCTGATTAACGCCGACGCCGAGCGGATCGCCGGGATGCTCAAGGATCTCGTCAGCGACGGCCTTTACAAGCCCGGCATGGCCGCGGCCAAGGATAACAGCCTGCTGGAAGCGCGTGAAAAAGTCTCGATCGTCGCCGATACCCGCACCAACGTGCTGGTCGTGTCGGCCTCGGCGGAGAACTTCGCCGTGATCGAAGAGGTCATCCGCCGGCTCGATTCGACCGACGACGTCGGCCTGCTCGGCAGTATCCGCGTGTACAACCTCAAGCGGGCGGACGCGGCCAAGCTGGCTCCGACGCTGAAAGACTTTTTCCAGTCCAAGCTCGCCGCCGAAGAGGCCACCAGCGGCGACAGCCGGGCGCTGGATGTGACGATTGTCGCCGATACCCGCACCAACTGTCTGCTGGTCGCCGGCAGTCGCGAGAGCTTCAACGCCATCGAAGCGATGATCGCCAAGCTCGACGGCGACACCGAAACCCTCGGCGACGCCCCCCGGGTGTTCACGCTGGCCAAGGCCGACGCCACGGCGGTGGTGGAGATGATCACCGAACTGTACACCAGTCGCGGCGGCCTCGAAGCGGCCGGGCTGAGCCTGACCGCCGACGTGCGGACCAACTCGGTGGTTATCTCCGGCGGCAGCGGGGACGTCGAGCGGATCGGCGAGATTATCGCACGCGTCGATACCGAAATCGTTACCCGGGTGACCGAGATTCGCGTCTTCCCGCTGCGACAGGCCGACGCGACCGAACTGGCCGACCTGCTGACCACATTGCTGACCGATTCGCTGAAGTCGCCGACCTCCGACGGCGCCGATCGCCAGTCGCTGCTGCAGTTCATCCGCAAGGTTCCCGGCGGCAAAGAAATGGTGACCCGAGCGCTGCAGGAGGGGGTGCTGATTACCCCCGACAGCCGCTCCAACGCACTTGTGGTTGCGGCGCCGGCCGATGCGATTCCGCTGCTGTCGAACCTGATCGACGCCCTCGATAACGTTACGGCCCCGGCGGCCCAGATTCGGATTTTCCGGCTGGAGAACTCCGACGCCGTCAAGATGGCCGAGGTTCTGGCCGATCTATTCCGCCTGGAGCCCGGCCTTGAAGACGTCAAAGCCGCCAGCTACACGCTGACCTCCGCCGACGCCGCCAAGTCCGGCGCGACGCTTACGATGGGCGCCGCCGACGCCGCGGCGCTGACCGTGACGGTCGACGGGCGGACCAACACTCTCCTGATCGGCGGGTCGAAGCAGTACGTGGATATGGCCGCCGAGGTTATCGAGAAGCTCGACGGGGTGCCCGGTCAGGAGCGGGTCTCGGTGGTGTATCACCTGCGGAACGCCAACGCCCTCAACATCGAAGAGGCCGTAACCGCCTGGCTGGACGCTGAGAACCAGCGGCTGGACGACGCCCTCGGCGACAATCGCGGCTCGGGGCTGCAGATCCTCGAAAGTCAGATCTCGGTCGTGGCCGTCAAGAGCAGTTCGACCCTCGGCGAGGAATCGGAGACATCCAACACGCTGCTGATTTCCGGCAGTTCGCGGAATATCGACAGCGTCATGGAGATGATCGCCCAATTGGACGAGCCGCAGCCGCAGGTGCATATCAGCGTGATCCTGGCCGAAGTGACGCTGGACGATTCATCGGAGTTTGGCGTCGATTGGGACATCGGCCCCAACGCCGGTCGCGAAGCGGCGTTGGGCATCAACATCGCGCCCAGCGGCCGCGAGGCGCGCGGGTCGACGTTCCTTGGCGCCGCCTCGGCCTTCGGAGCCCCCGGTAGCGGGCTGAACCTTTCGTTCACCTCCGGCGACTTGGCCTTGTGGCTGCGGGCGATGCAGACCGAGGGCAACTTCGAGTTGATCGCCCGTCCGAACATTATGGCGATCGATAACCAGACGGCCTCCGTCAACATCGGCCAGCGCATGCCGTTCATCTCCAATGTTCGCGTCCTGGACAACGGGTCGACCTACAACACGGTTACCTACGAGGACATCGGCGTGAACCTGGAGGTGACGCCTCGGATCAGTCCCGACGGGTTCGTGTTGATGGAGGTGGCGCCGGAGATCAGTTCGGCCAGCGATTCCAGCGTCGAAATCGCCCCCGGCGCCAGTTCGGCGATCTATACCAGCCGGAAGGTGAGGACGATCGTCTCGGTTCGCGACGGCCACACCATCGTCATCGGCGGGCTGATCACCACCCAGGAGCAGGAGCGGGAGACGAAGATTCCCTTCCTGGGCGACATTCCATACCTGGGCCATCTGTTCAAGAGCACCAGCAAAGACAAGGTGCGAACCGAATTCCTGATTATCCTGACGCCCCGGATCGTGCGGAACAGTGTCGACGCCGCACAGGTGACGCGTCAGGAAATTGGCCGCACGCACCTGAAGGAAAAGACCCTTGCTCCATTCGATAGCACGCTGTTCAGCACGGGCGACCCCTTCAAGGCCAAAGCCAACCAGCCTGTCTCGACACCGGTCCCCGTGGCGCCGACCCGTGGCGCCGGGCCGGTCGTGAGAGTGATGGGAGCGAAGAAATGACGAATCGACTCGCATGGATCCTCGCGCTGGCCACTTTAACCACGGCCGGATGCATCGGCGCTTCCGGTCGCTCCCGGTCCGCCCCGCCCGTGTTCGATCGGATCGATCGGCTCAGTTTGATGGCGGCGGTGCTGAGCGACGCCACCGGCAGCCCCGGCTCCGACGGCGTCAGCGTCCGCCTGACGATGTACAAAACCGACAAAGGCAAACTCCTCACCGGCAGCGCTGATGGGAACGTCGAGTTCCTCATCTACGACGGTTCTGTCGGTCAGAGCCATCTGGCCGCGGCCGTTCCGTTTCACACCTGGACCGTAACGCCCGAGCACATGCGACAATTCCGGGCGAGATCCTATGGCCTGTGGTGCTACGAACTCAGCCTCCGCTGGCCGCCTCCCGGCCCCTCCGGCGTCGTCGTAACCATCATCGCCCGCTACCTAACGCCCAACGGAACCTACGTCTATTCGGCGCCGGTCGCTGTCAGGGATCGGGTAGGGCTGGGGAGGGGCGGCGAATATTGAATATCCAACACGGAATGTTGAATTTTGAAGTGACGGCAACAACAGAACCGGCAGCAACCAAGTGACCGATGGAGGCCGCCAATCGTTGCCGTTAGTTGTTACTTCAAAATTCAACATTCCGTGTTGGATATTCAATATTCGCCGTTGCCGCCATCCGATTGAACCTCCCCGGCCGATGTGCTATCTTGAAGGTTTCCAAGTACACCAACGAAACTGACGGGAGATAGACCGATGGCACAGACGCTGGCGCAGAAGATATTGAGCGATCACCTCATCGAGGGACGCATGGAGCCGGGGACCGAGATTGGTCTTCGGATCGATCAGACGATTACGCAGGACGCCACGGGAACGACGGCGTTTCTGCTGTTCGAGGCGATGGGGGCGCCGCGTGTGAAGACCGAGCTTTCGGTCAGCTACGTCGACCACAACATGGCCCAGTTCGGCCCCGAGAACCACAACGATCATCTCTACCTCGCGTCGGTCGCCGCCAAGGTGGGGGTGGTTCACAGCCGCCCGGGCAACGGGATTTGCCACCAGGTGCACCTCGAGCGTTTCGCCCGTCCGGGCAAGACGCAACTGGGGAGCGATTCGCACACGCCGACCGCCGGCGGTATCGGCGCGATCGCCATCGGCGCCGGCGGGCTCGACGTGGCCGTGGCCATGGGCGGCGGGGCGTTCTACACCCCGTGCCCGAGGATCATCGGCGTCGAACTCACCGGTACGCTTCGGCCGTGGGTGGCCAGCAAGGACATCATCCTGCGGCTGCTGAGCATTCTGACCACCAAGGGCAACGTCGGGACGCTGGTGGAGTACTTCGGCTCCGGCGTCGCGTCGCTGGATCTCCCCGCACGCAGCACCTGCACGAATATGGGAGCCGAGCTGGGGGTGACGACCAGCGTATTCGAATCCGACGAGGTGACCCGCCAGTTCATGGCCGCCCAAGGCCGCGAGGATCAGTGGGTCGCCATGGCCGCCGACGAAGGAGCCGAATACGACCGGATCACCAAGCGGCTTCACACCGATACCGACGCCGCCGTCATCGCCAACATTCAGCGCTTCTGCACCGACGTTGAAGTCGGCGACCCCGACGCCGCCGGCGTCGCGCCGGTCAGCTTCGGTCCTATCGTGATCGACCTGAACGAATTGGAACCGATGGCCGCGGCTCCGGGGAGCCCGGGCAATATCATTGCGGTTTCGGAGATGGCCGGTACAAGCGTCGACCAGGTGCTGCTCGGCTCGTGCACCAACAGCAGCTATCAGGATCTGATGACCTGCGCCGCGGTCCTCAAAGGCCGCACCGTGGCGCCGAACGTGGAACTGGGGGTCGCCCCCGGTAGTCGGCAGGTGCTGGCGATGCTGGCGGCCAACGGCGCGCTTTCCGATTTTATCGCCGCCGGCGCCCGCATTCTGGAATCGTCCTGCGGCGCCTGCATCGGCCAAGGCCAAAGCCCCGGCCAGGGCCGCGTGAGCCTGCGAACGTTCAATCGCAACTTCACCGGCCGCTCAGGCACTTCCGACGATCTGGTGTACCTCGTGAGCCCCGCCACCGCGATCGCCGCGGCCGTTACGGGCGAGTTCATCGACCCGCGCCTGCTGGCCGAACGAGAAGGGATCGCGTTCCCGCAGATCGAAGCGCCCGAGGCGTTTGTGATCGATGACGGCATGATTAACCCGCCGGCCGACGCAGGCGCCGAGGTCGAGATCATCCGCGGCGAAACCATCGTCAAGCCCCCGGCCGGCGAGCCGGTGGCCGCGACGCTGACCGGCCCGGCGACGATCAAGGTGGGCGACAAGATCACCACCGACCACATTATGCCCGCCGGAACGTTCTTGAAATATCGCTCCAACGTGCCCGTGTACGCCCAGTGCGTTTTCAACTGCTTCGACGAAGAAGGCGAGCCTACCTTCGCCGAGCGATGCCTCGCGGCCAAGGACGCCGGCAAGGCCGCGTTCGTGATCGGCGGCGATTCCTACGGCCAGGGCTCCTCGCGAGAGCACGCGGCGCTGTGCCCGATGTACCTGGGGGTCCGCGTCGTGATCGCCAAGGCCATCGAGCGAATGCACTTCGCCAACCTGATCAACTTCGCGGTGATGCCGATGATCTTCGATAACCCGGCCGACTACGACGCCGTCAACGCCGGCGACGAACTGAGCATTACCGACGCCGCCGCGGCTGTCGCTTCGGGGGCGAAGACCGTCGAGGTGGAGAACCTCACTCAGGGCGCGCGTTTCACCTGCACGTTGAACTACTCGGCCCGCCAGTGCGAGATCCTTACCGCCGGCGGACTGCTGAACTACACGCGTGAGAAGGCGAAGTAGCAGAGGAATGCCGGGCGCAGGGGACTGGCTCCGAAGCACCGCGCCGCCCGAAGGGCAGAGCAAGCGAAGGTGCCTGTACCCGTAGCGGTTGGCGTATCGACCGCGGGGTGGCTGCACCGACCTCGCCCGGGTACAGGCACCTCCGTCTCGCCTTCGGCGATCCCTCGGAGCCAGTCCCCTACGTCATGGGCCGGATACGAGCGCAGGGGGCTGGCTCCGGAGCGTCGCGTCGCCCGAAGGGCAGAGCGGAAGCGAAGGTGCCTGTACCCGTAGCGGTTGGCGTATCGACCGCGGGGTGGCTGCA
>CBDVCA010000032.1:0-22387 GCA_965372365.1 uncultured bacterium | reverse complement strand
CTGGCGGGGCTCTTCATCTACCTGCATTTCTGGATCATCGACTGGCTGATCCGCAGTTGGTTCAACAACGTCAACTGGTCCCACGGGGCCCTCATTCCGCTGTTCAGCCTGTATCTGCTGTACGCCCGCTGGTCGGACATACAGAACACCCCTCGGCGCGCCTTTTTGCCGGGCCTGGTGATCTTGATCGGCGCCCTGCTGGCCGAGGCGGCGGTCCTTACCATACCGGCGCTGCGGAACCATTCGCTCCATGCCCTGTCCATGGTCGGCATGCTGTTCGGGTTGGTGCTGTACTTGGGCGGCTGGCGGTTGATGCGGCTGGTGTGGCTGCCGGTGCTGTTCCTGGTGCTCTCGGTTCCGTTGCCTAACAGCCTGTATACCGTTGTGGCGACGCCGTTGCAGGAAGTGGCCGCCCAATGTGCGGTTCTGCTCCTTCGCCTGGGGGGCGTCGAGATCGTCCAGCAGGCGTCGCGCATGATACTTGTCAGCAAGTCCGGCGTGGAACACGTGTTGACGGTGGCCGAGGCCTGTAGCGGTATGCATCTGCTGATGGCGTTCTTCGCCCTTGGCGTGGCCGCGGCGTACTTGGAGGTCCGCCCGATCTGGCAGCGAGTCGTGCTGGTAACGGCCGCGTTGCCGATTGCGGTGTTCTGCAACATCCTTCGCGTAACGATTACCGCCGTGATGTACTACATTGACAAGAAGGAAATGGGCCAGGGCATACTGCACGCACTCACCGGCATGGTCATGTTGATCCCGGCGTTCGCGATGCTATGGGTGCTCGGCTGGCTGCTGAACCAACTGTTCGTCGACGTCGATGACGACGCCGAATCCGAGGACGGTCCCGAAGCGGCCGGGGAGGTCGGATCATGACCGACGTGAAGACGGGCTTCCGTTCGGTGTTCGGTTCGGTCCACGTTGTGATCGCCGCGACGATTCTGCTGGTCTCGGCGGTGACCGTGAATGTCGCTTTGGATTACTTTCGGATTGTTCTGGCCAAGGCCAAAGTTCCGTTGAACATGGTTCTGGACGAGTTCCCCGAGACGATCGGCGACCGATTTGAGCTGGCTCGCATGCTCAACAGCGGCGAGTCCCTTCGTCAGGGCAAGGCGGTGCTGACATCGGACGTGATCAAGACGTTGGGGACCGAAGACTTCATCACGTGGTACTTCAAAGACAAGAAGAAGTCCACCGACAAGGAACTGGCGTACATTCGCGTGCACATGGCGTATTACACCCAGTTGCTGGACGCGGCGCCTCACGTGCCGGGCAATTGTCAATTGGCTGCCGGTGCGTTGGCCGATTCGGCCAACTCCAAGGATCTGGACTGGACGATCGACGACCCTCCGGCCGGTTGGGAGCAATGGAGCACGTTCGGCGTGCGTCAGGACGGTTTTGCCTGGCAGAGCAAAGAGGGCGCCGATCAAACGCAAACGGTGGTGTTCTACCTCTTCATCGCCAACGGTGAGCCCAAACTGCGGCGCCTGCAAGTGATTACCTTGCTGTCGCCGCCGTGGAAGAAGTATTGCTACTACATGAAAATCGAAATGACAGCCGGCCGCATGAACGGCAAGGTCAGCGTCGATGAGGCCGAGGAGATGTGTCGGGCGTTTCTCGCCGCGGCGGCTCCGGAGATATTCAAGCACGTGGCTTCGGGAGCAGATATCCAAGCCCTGGAGGCGAGTCGGTAAGTCCCCGTCTTCCGGTAGGCATGTTGACGACAATTGGCGACTCCCCTGAGCATAAGGAAGGCCTCGCGGCCCGCATTTGATATGGCCAGACGCAAGAAGAAAGTCAATCGCAAGCTACTGTTCGTTCTGTCGGGCATCGTGGCCGTGATGGTTCTCGGAGCCGCGGCGTTCTACGCCAAAGGGCACATAAGGCGCGATCCGGTTCCGTTCTTCAACGAGGCCGAGAAATTGGCCGCTGAGAAGAACTGGGATGATGCGGCCCACAGCTTTCAGCGTGCGGTGATGCATTCGCGTAGGGATCAGGAACTGAACATCAAGTACCGCATGGCGTTCGCGAAATTCCTGCTTCAACGGCTTGAAGACGAGCCGTCGTTGTCGAAGGTTGAGGGGCAGAGCATCGGGGCCGCGAGGTACAAGCATATCCAAGCGGTGTTGAACGTTGCGCCCAATCATCCTGAGGCCCGGCGTATATGGACCGAGTACCATTGGAGAGTCGCCCAGATCAACTCCGATAGGCCGACCTTATGGTTGCTTTTCATCAAGTCGGCCGACATGCAACTTCGCCAGACCCCCGACGACGTGGCGTTGCTGGTCCGCTGCACGCAGGCTCACGCCGCGTTGGCGGTGTCGGATCGCAAGTACTACCGAGATGCGATCATGGCGTACGTTTCGCTCGTGGCCGCCGACAGATCACGCACAGCCAGCTATTACGACTGGGCGAGCTTCGTGCTCCAACAGAAGAGAAACGAAGGGGCTCCCAACCAACTCGGCGCCCGCGGGGCGGCGACGGCCGTGATGGTGTTTGAGGCGATCGACAAGGTCGCAGAAGCCAAGCGGGCCAAGACCGAAGTGCGCCGCCGGACCGAGAGCCTCCTGGAGAGCCTCACCCCCGTCGACCTGTACGCGCTGGGTGTGGACGCCAACCCTCTTTCGGTTCCGTTGCGAGTGGAGTTCGCTCTGTTCCTGCGGTCGCACGGCGACGAGGAGGCCGGCAAGGCCGAGTTCGCCAAGGCGTTGGCGATTTCGGACACGGACGCCGAAGGACTGCTGGCGATCGGGAGGTATTACCTCTCCGTCAATGAGGGCGTCGGCGACCAACGGTTCGCCGAGGCCTTGGGGTACTTGCGCGAGGCGAATCGGAGCGATCCGAGCCTGATTGAAGTGTACAACTACATGGGTTGGGCTTTCCGCATGCGTCGCGAGTTCGAGCTTTCCCAAAAGGCCTACCGGGACGGGTTGAAGGTCCTCGACGAGGGCTTGGCCGGCGGGAAGCCGGAGGATCTCGGACCGATCGATCGACAGGAGTACTTCGCCTCGATGATCTCGCTACAGGCGGGTCTGAGCCAGGCCTTGGCCGACAACCTGTCGACCGACGCCGAGCGCCGAGCCGAGGAAGTGGCCGCCATTGGCGAGTGCCTTGCTTTCTTGAGGGCGTATGTCTCCAATATTGAAGATCGCAAGCTTGACCCGCCCCGTCTTGCGATGCAGTTGGGTATCACCAGGGTGCGTGGTCGCGTGGCGATGGTCAATGGTGATGTGTTTGAAGCTCAGCGGCTGTACCGGGCCGCCTATGACGCCAGCCCGCGATTGGATATTTCGTCGGCCCAGGCCTTGGTGGGGCTGCACATTCGCCATGGCGAAGAGACCGAGGCCGAGCGGATTCTGACCCGGATATCCACCGTGCATCCCAGCAACGTGAAGTCCCTGATTATGCAGGCGCAACTGCAGTTGGGTCGTATCGACGACATGCGAGCCGAGGACACCCTGCAGCGGCTGGCGACCCTGTCACTGAATGACGCGCAGACGGCCTTGGTCGCCGGAATGCGAGAGCAGATTCTCCGGATTCGCGGCGCCAAAATCCCCGAAGCCACCCTGCCCATCAACGTCGATGCGGCCGAAGTGCCGCGATGGCTTGTCTACATCCAACGGCTGCTGGACAATCGCGAGGTGGAGCAGGCCGCTGAAGTGGCCGAGGCGCTTCGGGAGCAGTTCCCCGCCAACGAACAGATCGTCGACGTGCTGGTCAGGTTGTACCAAAGCAGTAACCACCCGGACAGAGCCCTGGCGGTTGTCGCCGATGCACTGAAGGTCTCCCCGGATTCCCAAAGACTCACCTACCTCAAGGAAATGCTCAGCGCCCCGCCTCAGGATCAGGAGGAGATTGATCTGAAATACATCTCCGAGCACCAGGAAGGCGCCCAACGTGAAATGTCCCTGGCGAGGTTCTACTCTCGTAAGGATGATCGCGCCAAGTACCTCGATCATCTCCATCGCGCTGTGGAGATCGACCCGTCGGCCGGTCAATCGCTGAATATGCTGTTCAGTGAATATTTGAGAGACGCCAATCTTCAAGCGGCCTCGGCCTTGGCCGACAAGGCTGCGGAGTTGAATTTGCAGGGCGTCGAAGGAAGGGTCTACAAGGCCCGCCTGCTGATGCAGGATTCCAAGTGGGACGAGGCGGCCGTGCTGGTGCGTGAGGCCTTGGCCCTGCGGCCCCAGTTCAGCGACGGTCACGCCCTCTTGGGCAAGATTCAGTTGATCCGGGGCGAGTTGGAAGAGGCCGGCAAGAGCCTCGGCCAAGCCTACGAGCAGAACCGGCGGAACATTGACGCGTTGACCGCCTTGGCCCGACTGGCGGAAGTGCAGGGACGAACTGAAGATCACGAGATGTGGGTCTACAGGGCCTATGCCCACACGCCGTTCGTGCCGTATATCCGTCATGCGTGGTTGCGGTATCAGCAACAGAAGGTCTCCCCCCGGGAGTTTCTGAGCAACTGCGTGAGCATGTACAAGCGATACCGTTCGGATATGGAGGTTGTCCGACTCCTGGCGCAGGCGTACGAGAGGCTTGATCCTCCGCTGTGGGACAAGGCCGAGCAGGTGTATCGCCAGGTGTATGATCTCCAGAAGGATTCCGCCGATGCGATGCGATACCTGCAGAGCTTGGTGCTGTTCCTGCAGCGGGCCGGCAAGGTCGATCAGGCCGGGGCGCTGCTGGAGGAGACCACTCCGGCTTCGGACCACCGCATCGGCTACAGTCTGATTCGCGCCCAGTTCTTCACAGCCAACGGCCGGCACGATGAAGCCCGCAAGATGATTGACGAGGCCATCAAGCTGGATCCCAACGATGTGCGAGGGCGCCTGTTCCTCGCCAAGTGGGCCGTCGACGTCAAGCGGGATTGGCCGGCGGCCGTAGACGCCATCGAACGGGTGGTCGAACTCGAGCCGGACTCTGCGGAGCACTGGAATCAGTACATTCAGTTGATGTTGCGAGCCAAGATGTACGAAAAGGCCGGCGAGAAGGTCGCCCAGAGGATGGAAGCTGACCCTCGGGACGCCGCGGCTATGGCGATGCGGGGCCAGATCTACTTCCTTCAGAAGCGGCCCGACGAAGCGCTGAAGATGTGCGACAGGGCGCTGCGGGTCGACGTCGCCCAAGTCCACGCGCTGATGCTTCGGGCGGATATCTATCTTGCCAAGGGGCTGCCCAACGATAGCATTCGCGATCTGGAAGCGGCCTACAAGCTTCGGCCGTCGCCCCAGTTGGCGATTCTCGTTGCTCAAAGACATATCGAGGCCAAAGAAGACTGGAATCGGTCCAGAGAGATCCTCACCGACGCCCTGAGCAAGTACAGCAAGTCGATCGAGTTGCTGCGAGCCTTGGCCAACGTGAGCGTGCAGACCAGGAACTGGCGAGAACTGACGGCGATCAACGCCCGAGGTCGCAAGTTGAATCCCAGGCTTCCCGACTGGTCGGAGTTTGAAGCCCGGATGTGGAAGATCGAGGGCGATCTGGAAAAGCAGACCGCGGCGTTGCAGGCCGCCCATACGCTGGCGCCGGCCGATATCCGTCTTACGCTGGAGTTTCTCGACGCCCTTCTGGGCGTGGGACGCTACTCCGACGCCCTGGCTTTGGTGGCGCGAACACCTAACCCGCCGCCGGGGCCCCGGATCAAGCTGGCGGCAGGCGCCGGACGCGCGCATATCGGCATGGGCGACGAAACCCAGGGCCTGCGCGATTTCCAAATGGCGTTCAACGCCTGTCGCGGCGGTGCGGTGACTCGCGAAGTGACCCTGTATCTCATCGAAGCCGTCGGTCAACAACGCGCGCTGGAACTGATGGGCCAATGGATCAACGCCAAGGAGAATCCCAGTATGCGGCTGGTGCTTGGCCGGCAACTCGCCTCGATGGGCGACCCCCAGTTGGCCGAGGAGATCCTCGCCGGCGCCGATTACGAACTGGCGACCGAGCAGGTGCAGTTCGAACTGTTCCGCCAGTTGGGCCTGGTTCGCAACGTGCAGGGACGCATCGACACGGCCAAAGAGGCCTACGAGAAAGCCTTGGCGCTCAATGGCGCCGATGTCACCACACTGAACAATCTGGCCTACCTCCTGGCCGAGAAGCTCGGCCGGCCCGGAGCGGCGGTGGTGTACGCCGAGAAAGCGTCCGCCCTGCAACCGACCAGCGCCAATGTCGCCGATACGCTGGGATGGATCTACTTCCAAGTGGGTCAGTTAGACAAGGCTCAAAAGCAGTTGGAGCATTCGCTTCAACTGGGGACGACTACAGCGGCCCTGTACCACCTGGGCCGAGTGTTCGACAAGCAGGGTCAGCCGGACAAGGCGAAGACGGTCTACAAACGAGGCTATGACCTCGTGAGAGACAACTCGCGTGACCCGTTCTACAAGGATCTGAACAAGGCGACGGGTCGCTAGCACGATCGGCGACCTGCCAGACGAGGTATGACGATGACCACAATCCAGAGACACCATCCTTCTCGCCCGCCGGCCCTTGGCGGCGGCCGGCCCAGTCGGCCGTCGGCCCCGGCGTCGTCGGGTGCGGGCCTGACCGGCAAAGACGTTCTGCGCATCTTTCGACGCCGATGGTTGATGATCGCCATCTTCCTGGTGAGTTTCGGCGCTGTTTCGCTTGCCGGCTCCATCCTCTGGCGGATCAAACTTCCCAAGTACACCGTTCAGTCGTTCGTTACGCTGGCGCCTCCGAAGCATTCGATGACCGGATCGAATCCCTGGCGCAGCGCCGAAATGCTCGACCGTCACAAGAAGTCGAAAGCGCGAATGGTGAAAATGCGGTCGGTGCTGAAAGCGGCGCTGGACAGCGAAGAGATCCAAGCTACGGATTGGTTCAACCGGTTGAAAGAGAACGACCCCGAACGTAACCGCGCGATGACGGAGTTGCTGGATGAGATCGGCGTGAATCCGCAGCCCGACGAAGATCATATTCGGATCCAGATGTCGATGTACTGCGGCAGCAAGAATCAGAAGACGGAATTGGCGGTTATCGTCGATCAGGTCACCAAGGCGTTCATCAGTGAAGTGAACCGCGAGCAGCGCCATCAGCGTGACAAAGAGATCGATACCGTCACCATCTCGCTGAGAGCCCAGGAACACATTCGGGACAACGCCCGCGCTGCGAGGGCCGAAAGACGTCGGATTATGGAAGTGCCTACGATGCAGCGGCAGCGGGACTCGGTATCGGTGGAGATCGACGAACTGATCAAGTCCGGCAACGATCTGATGACCAAGGCCATCGAGATGGAGACGGCCCATGAGGCCCTGTACGCTCAAGACCAGCAGGGCATGCTCCTGACCAACATGGAAGTTCAACGGGCCTTGGAATTCGACCCCATCCTCCGGAACCTCCTAGGTCAGTTCAAGAACGCCCAGTCGACGATACCGATCGTCAAGTCGAAGTACGGGCCCGAGCATCAGACCTTCAAGCGATTCACTATTCAGATCGAGAGCCTTCGGCGGGAAATCGACTCGCGTCGGCAGGAACTGGTCCAAAGCAAGGTCGCTTCATTGAAGGCCTTCTACAAGCAGGAACTGTCCAACGCCACGAGCATGCAGATCCAAAACGGCCACCGTCGCGCCGGCCTCATGGCCAAGCGGAAGGAGTTGGCCACCGCGTTAGATGATATCCAGCAGTTGAGCGACACCGCCGAAGCGGCCCAAAAGGAGATCGCCAACTACGCTCAACGGAAGGTCGACTTGGAAATGCTTCGTGAAGGGAATTTGCCGGCGACGCTGATGGCGTCAGCGACCGTTCCGCTCGAACCCAGCGGCCCCTCGGTGCCTGTTTGGACGTTTTTGGGAACCATCCTCGGCTTGGGGCTGGGCGTATCCTTGGCGTTCCTTCTGGAGTTGAGCGACACCTCGGTGAAGACGCCGACCGACATCGCCAGTCGCGTCGAACTGCCTCTGCTGGCCATGGTGCCTCACGCCGACGACCTGCTGGAGGAGATCGGAGATATCCGCGTCGCCTGCATGACCTCCAGCCATTCGATGATCTCCGAGGCGTTCCGTGAACTGCGGACGAATCTGAGATTCTCCGGCCCCGCCGAGAACCGACGATCGCTGCTGATCACCAGTTCGAGCCCCGACGATGGGCGAACCTGCGTAGCGGCCAACATGGCCGTCGCAATCGCCAACGGCGGACGCCGCGTGCTATTGGTCGACACGAATTTCCGCCGGCCCGCGATCCACGACCTGTTTTCCCTGGAGAACGAACCCGGCCTCTCGGACGCATTGAGCGGGCAGGCCCCCTGGGAGCAGTGTGTTCGCGAAACTCAGACGCCGAACCTGTCGATCATTCCTTCAGGGAAGTTGCCCCCCAATCCCAGTGATCTTCTGGGCAGCGATCTGGCCAAGGAAACCTTCGATGCGATGGCCGTTCAGTACGATCAGGTCATTCTCGACGGTCCGCCCTTGCTGCTGGTCACCGACGCTCGCGTCCTGGCCGCCGCGGTGGACGGCGTTATTGTCGTGGTCCGGGCGGGCGTGAACACCTATGGCATCGTGCAACGGTGCCGGCGGATCCTCACGCAGATCGACGCCCACGTCGTTGGCGGCGTGCTCAATGGCGTTCGAGCCACCTCCGACGGGTATCTGCAGAAGAACTACGACGCCTTCCAAGACTACCACGAAGTAGACGTGTAACGATCCACCCGGGGCCGGGACGCGTGCGAAAGCTCCCCGGCCGCCGGGCCGATCCTTGTAGGAAGCCCCGGCGCCGTTGGGGCCGTCTGCTCTGGGTGAGCAGCAGCGGCGCGTCTGAACCATTCTCTTGATGCTCGGCAATTCAGCCCGATCTCGCGACGGAACCCATTTTTCAACGGACTGCCGGCGCCGACGTGATAGAATCCCCACGCCCCGGCCTTTGTCGGCCGGTGACGATTCGCGTTCGACGCACTTGAGATAATCAGCCATGATCGAATTCTTCTCCGAGACCGTCTCCAACTCCAATCCCTACTGGGCCATCGTGTTGCTTACGCTGGTGCCGGCGTTGGAACTGCGTGCGGCCATCCCCTACGGCGTCTACGCCCTTGGCCGCGGGCAATGGCCGGTGGTCTTCGCCCTCGCCGTCGTCACCAACATCGCCTTGGGGCCGATCGTCTTTGTCTTGCTGGACCGATTCTTGCACTTGGTCCTGAAGGTGAAGTTCTTCGACCGGTTCTGGCAGAGAATGGTCGTGAAGACTCAGAAGAAGATCCACGCCAAGGTCGAGAAGTACGGCGTCTTGGGGCTGGGATTGTTCATCGGCGTTCCGCTGCCCGGCTCGGGGGTCTACTCCGGCGCCGCCGGCGGGTACGTACTGGGGTTCTCCCACCGCGACTTCTTCAAGGCCACGGTCATCGGCGTCATCATCGCCGGCGTGGCCGTCCTGCTGGTTACGTTGCTCGGCGGCGAAATGATCCAGCGGCTGTTCATCAAGCAAGCCTGACGGCTTTATCAAGCAAGCCTGACGGCTTTATCAAGCAAGCCTGACGGCTTTATCAAGCAAGCCTGACGGCGCCCAATCTGCTACAATCCACCCCATGGCCTCTGAAAAAGTCATTCTGGCGATGAGCGGGGGGGTCGATTCGTCCGTCGCGGCCGGTCTGCTTATCGAGCAGGGGTACGAGGTGATCGGCGTATTCATGTGTCTGGGCGTTGGCCCTGAACCTTCCGATGCCTGCGATATCGAGGACGGCGCCAAGGGCGGATGCTGCTCGCCCGAGGCCGCCGAGGATGCACGCCGCGTGGCCGGCGCGTTGGGGATTGCGTTTCACGTGGTCGACTTCGCCGCCGAGTTCGAACGCATCCTCGACTACTTCGCCGCTGAATACGGCCGCGGCCGCACCCCCAACCCGTGCGCCCGATGCAACGAGTGGCTCAAGTTCGGCAAACTGTTCCACTACGCCGCCGCCGCCGGGGCGAAGTACGTCGCCACGGGCCATCACGCCCGTATCGCCGTCGCCCACGGTCGCCCGGCGGTCTTTCGGGCGCTCGATCGCGCCAAGGATCAGTCGTACGTCCTGTTTGGGATCCCGGCCGACACCCTTGGTCGCGTGCTGCTGCCGATCGGCGAGATTGTCGACAAGGGCCGCGTCCGGGCGATGGCGAGAGAGTTGGATCTTCGCGTCGCCGACAAGCCCGACAGCCAGGATATTTGCTTCGTTACCGACGGCAAGTACACCGACCTGCTCGCCGAGCGGGCGCCCCAGTCGCTTCGGCCGGGGCCGATTGTGGACGCCGACGGCCGCGTCGTGGGCGAGCATCAGGGCGTGGGTCATTTCACCATCGGCCAGCGCAAAGGGCTGGGCGTGGCGGCCTCCGAGCCCATGTACGTCACCGGCATCGACGCCGACGCCGCGACCGTGATCATCGGTCCCAGAGCCGCGGCCTGCTCGATGCACCTGTCGGCCGTCGACGCCAACTGGCACGCCCCGGTGGGGACCGAACCCTTCCGATCGCTGGTCCAGATTCGCTACGGGCATACCGCCCAACCTGCGATGGTCCGCCCCGACGGCGCCGACCGGTTCACCGTGACGTTCGACGAACCCATCCACGCCATCACGCCCGGGCAGATCGCGGCCGTCTACGACGACGATCGGCTCCTCGGCGGCGGATGGATCGAATCGAGCGCCTCCAGGGAGCCGAAGTAATGCCTTCCGCCGCTCGCCTGCTGGCCGTCCACAGCGGGGCCTTGGGCGACGTGGTCCTGCTATGCCGATTCCTCGGCGCTCTGCGAACCGAAGGCGTGACCGTCACGCTCGTCGCCGCCGGTGAGAAAGCCCGCCTGATGGCGACGCTGGGAGCCGTCGACCGTGCGATCGACTTCAACGCATTGCCGATGGGCGAACTGTTCTGCGATTCACCTGACGGCCCGAGCGAACTGGCGGCGAAGTTGGGCCCATGCGATCATCTGATCAGTTGCTTCGGCGCCGGCGACCGTGCGGTCGAAGAGAAACTCGCCGCGGCCTGCCGGGCCGTTTCTCGCGACTTCCTCCCGATTCGCCCCCTGCCCGGCGACGGTCGCCACGTGCTGGACCTGTGGGCTGAGCAGATGCGCCTGGCCGACCCTGTTCCGGCGGTCGCATGGTCGGTCCCTGCCGCCGTCGAATTGGCGGCTGGAAAGATCCTCGCCCAAGCCGGCGTCGACCCGACCGGCCCCTACGTGGCGTTGCACGTCGGCAGCGGGTCGCCGGACAAATGCTGGCCCCCGGAGCGATTCGCTCTGTTGGCCGATCGGATCGAGCATCCCGTCGTATTGCTCATGGGCCCGCCCGAGCATGAGCGTCTGGCCCCCGAGGCCATCGACCGACTGCGTTCGGCCGGCGCCGTGCCGGCCGATCTCACGCTGGAGCACCTGGCCGGCGTTCTCGCCGCGGCCGCCGCGTTCGTCGGCAACGATTCCGGCCCCGCCCACCTGGCCGCGGCCGTGGGGACGCCCACGCTGGCGCTGTTCGGCCCGACCGACCCGGCGCAGTTCGCCCCGCACGGGCCTTCGGTTCAGACAGTCCGTCACGAGCCGTTGGAGGCGATGCCCGTCGATCAGGTCGCCGGCGTTCTCGCAACTCTTCTCGCCCCCGGATAGAGCCTCATTCGCGGTCCCGGTCAAGCCTACCCCGCGGCCGTTTCCGTTGCCGTTCAATCCACAATCCGCAATCCGCAATCCGCAATCAAACTCAGTCCCACTTGATGTCTTTGAGCATCAGTTCTACGTTCGTTCGACCGTTGAAGTGGTTGATCGACGGTTCGCCGACGACCTGGACGTCGCGGACGCCGACGAGGCGTTCGACCAGCGAGCCCATGCCGAAGCCGACGCAACGGATGCGGTGGTGGCCTTTGGAGAGAATCAGTCCCAGCGTATCGCCCGTTCGGCCCATCCGCTTGGGCGCGGCGTGCAGAACGCCGTCGGTGACGGCCAGCAGCACCTTGGGGTTGCCGGCTCCGAAGGGCGCCATCGATTCGATCTGCTGAGCGATCGGCAGCGACAGTTCGGCCATTCGGATCTCGGCGTCGACGGCCAGGGTGGGCGTGAGCATCGACTCGGGGATGCCTTCGGCGGCGTGGTCGGTCATCGCGGCGGTGAACGCGTTGACCTGGTCGGCGTCGATGCTCAACCCCGCGGCCATCGCGTGTCCGCCGTGGCCGGCGAGGTGGGCGCCGCAAGCGTCGAAGGCCTCGGCGATGTGGTAGCCGGGAATACTCCGGGCGGAACCGCGGCCGCCGGCGCCGTCCAGTGCGATCATGACGACGGGTCGGTGGAACCGGCTGACGAGCTTGGATGCGACGATGCCGATGACGCCCCCGTGCCAACCTTCCTTCGCCAGAACGATCACGCGGCGGTCCGGTTGGTCCATGCCGGCGGCTACGACCATGTCGGCCGCCTCGGAAAAAATCTCTCGCTGGACCGCCTGGCGCTCGGTGTTGAGCTTGGTGAGATACTGGGCCGTCTTGTCGCAGTCGATCTCCTCGCCCCGTATCAGCAACTCGGCGGCGTCGCGTGCGTGGCCCATTCGCCCGGCGGCGTTCAATCGCGGCGCCATCATGAAGCCGACGTCGTAGGCGCCCACGCGCTGGCCGAGCAGCCCGGCGGCGCTCATCAAACTGCGCAGGCCGGGGTGCCGCGTGCCTGGCAGGCCGCGAAGGCCGTGCATTGCGAGGATCCGGTTCTCGTCGGTCAGGTCGACGACGTCGGCGATGGTCCCCAGCGCCGCCATGCAGGTGGCGTCGAGCAGGAAGGCTTTGAGCCGGTCGTCGACCTTCCGCGAGTTGGTATAGGCGCGGAGGATCTGCCAGATGAGTTTTAGCGCGACTCCGGCGCCGCAGAGCTTGGGGTTCGGGTAGGCCGCATTCAGGGTCGGATGCACGATCGCCTCGGCCTCTGGGAGGGTATCGCCGGGCACATGGTGATCGGTGATGATCATCGGCAGGCCCCGAGCGGCCGCGTGTGCGGCGCAGTCGACGGCGGTGACGCCGCAATCGACGGTGACGACCAGGCCGGCGCCGGAATCGGCGATGGTGTCGAGGGCCTCGTTATTGAGGCCGTACCCCTCGTCGATTCGGTGGGGGATGTAGTAGTCGACGTCGGCGTCGAGCATCTTGAGGCCGCGGTACAGGATGGCCGTTCCGGTCATGCCGTCGACGTCGTAATCGCCGTAGATGACGATCTTGGCTTTGTCACCGACGGCCCGCGCGATCCGTTCGGCGGCCTCGACGGCTCCGCCGAGCAGTTCGGGGTCGTGCAGGTCGGTCAGCTTGGGGTTGAGGTAGGCCCTTGCTGCGTCGGGATCGTCGACGCCCCGATTGTGCAGCAGTTGGGCGATGAGCCGGCCGGATCGCAACTGGCGGGCCAGTTCATCGGCGCCCGGCCAAGGGTCGGCGACTTGCCATTGGAATCCGGCGGATGTGGCTGGGTCATGCGTCACGGGGCCTCCTACGCTAAGGCCGCGTGGGCTCGTTGGAACATCGTGAGCCCGTCGGCGGTGTCGACCCCGCCCCGGGTCCACGTCGGGTGCTGGGTGATCTCGACGAATCGTTCGGGGTGGGGCATCAGGCCCATCACTCGCCCGGACCGGTCGCACAGGGCGGCGATATCGTCGACGCTGCCGTTGGGGTTGGCGTCGGCGACGCCGGTGTGGCCGGCGGCGTCGCAATAGCGCAGGGCGATCTGATTGTTGCCGCGAAGGTCGTCGAGAACGGCGTCGGTTCGCGTGACGAACTTGCCCTCGCCGTGGGCGATCGGCAGAGTGATGACGTCGCCTTTGTTCACGAATACGCATACGTCGCTGTCGGCTCGCAGGTGGATCCACTTGTCGACGAACTGACCGCAGTCGTTCCAGGCCAGCGTCGCGTCACGATTGGCCGCGGCCGGATCGACGGCGGCCGCCGGGAGCAGCCCGCTCTTGATGAGAACCTGGAACCCGTTGCAGATGCCGAGCACGAGCTTGTCGGCGGCCACGAATTTCATCAGCGGCTCGGCGAGTTTGTGCAGCATCTGGTTGGCCAGAATCTTCCCGGCGGCGACGTCGTCGCCGTAGCTGAACCCCCCCGGCAGCAGCAGGAACTGGTACGCATCCAGCAGGGCGGGGTTCTCCATCAGTCGGAACACGTGTACGCGGTCGGCCTCGAAGCCGGTCATCTGAAGGGCGTATTGTGATTCGAGGTCGCAGTTGGTTCCCGCGGCACGCAGTACCAAAGCCTTCGGTGTCGCCATCGGCAGAATCCTTTTCGGTGTTCAGTGCAGTCGTGTGCTACAGAGGCCCGTCCATCCCGACAGTGTCACCAGTCGAACGTTCCCTGCCACGCGGCCTTCAACTCCGCCACGTCGGCGTCGACGAGCGACGTGCCGTCCAGGCCCTTGATCGTGAGCCGGCCGGTGTCGGTGACCACGCCCACCTGCCCGCACGCGGCTCCGGCGGTCGCTTCGCCAAAGGCGTCCATCTTGTCGGGCGCCACTTCCAGCAGGAACCGCCCGGCCGATTCGCCGAACAGCAACGCGGCGGTGTGCATCGTGTAATCGCCGTCGAAGCCCGATCGGCTGACCGGCAGGGCCGCGAGGTCGAGGTCCATACCTAACGCCCCGCTGAACGCCATCTCGGCGGCGGCGACGGCGAGGCCGCCTTCGCTGAGGTCGTGACAGGCCCGCACCGCCCCGGCGGCGATGGCCTTCTGGACCGCGGCCATGTTGACGCGACTTCGTTTGAGGTTCACCTGCGGCACGTCGTTGCCGGTATCGAGCCCTTCGGCTCGCAGGTAATGACTGCCGCCCAAGCGGGGACCGGTGGCGCCGATGACGAACAGGGCGTTGCCGCTTTCCTTGGCGTCGGCGGTGACGCAGGCGGCGACGTCTTTGACGACGCTGACCGCCGAGATCAGCAGCGTGGCGGGGATGGTGATGTTGGCGCCCGACTCGGTCTGGAACTCGTTGTTCAGCGAATCCTTCCCCGAGATGAACGGCGTTCCGTACGCCATCGCGGCGTCGTAACACGCCTTGGCCGACTGGACGAACCCGCCCATTCGGTCGGGCTTATTGCAGTTGCCCCAGCAGAAGTTATCGAGAATCGCCGTGCGCTCGAGGTCGCCGCCGACGCAGACGATGTTTCGCAGCGCCTCATCGACAGCGTGCAGCGCCGACTGGTACGGGTCGAGGTCGCCGAAAGCGGGGTTCATCCCGCAGGCGAGGACGGCTCCGGTGGGGCTTCCCAATATCGGTCGAAGAACGGCCGCGTCGCCGGGGCCGTCGTGATCGACGCCGACGAGGGGCTTGATCACCGATCCGCCCTGGACTTCGTGATCGTATTGACGAATGACCCATTCCTTGCCGGCCACGTTCGGCGCCGCCAGGATGGTCTTGAGCGTGTCGGTATAATCGTCCTTGGCGGCCGGGGTCGGCGTCGGGTCTGGGACGAACTCCCAGTCGGCTCGCTTGGTCGGTCGCGGCAGGCCGTTGTGGAGGAAGTCCATGTCCAACTCGCCGACCATCTGCTCGCCGTAGAGCAATTGCAGTTTGGCGCCCTCGGATCCGTAATGGCCGATGACCGTGGCCTCGACGTCTTCGTCGGCGAAGAGTTTCAGCAACTCCTGAACGTTCTCTCGCGGCGCCGACAGAACCATTCGCTCCTGGGCTTCGCTGATCCAGATTTCGTCGTAGCTGAGCCCGGCGTACTTCAGCGGCGCCTTGTCCAGGTGCACCACGGCTCCGATGTGTTCGCCCATTTCGCCCACGGAACTGCTGAGCCCGCCGGCTCCGCAATCGGTGATGGCGGAATACAGTCCCCGGTCGCGAGCCTGCATGAGCGTATCGAGCACCTTCTTTTCGGTGATGGCGTTGCCGATCTGCACGGCGTGGGAGAATTCGGTTTCATGGGCGTGGGTCATCTCGCCGCTGCTGAAGGTGGCGCCGTGGATGCCGTCCCGCCCGGTGCGGCCGCCGACGACGACGATGACGTCGCCGGGGTTGGGGAGCCGCTTGCGGCACTTGTCGTTGGGGATCAGGCCGAGTGTGCCGCAGAAGACCAGGGGGTTGCCCTGATACTTGTCGTCGAAGTACAAGGCCCCGTTGACTGTGGGGATACCCATGCGGTTGCCGTAGTCGCGAACGCCGGCCACCACGCCGCGCATCACGCGCTTGGGGTGCAGCAGCCCGGTGGGGACGTCGGCTAAGGGCATCGTCACGTCGCCGAAGCAGAAGACGTCGGTGTTGGCCACCGGCCGTGCGCCCAGACCGGCGCCCATGGGGTCGCGAATCACACCGCCGATGCCGGTGGAGGATCCGCCGTAGGGGTCGAGGGCGGAAGGGTGATTGTGCGTTTCGACCTTGAAGGCCAGGGCGTATTCGTCGTCGAAGGCGATCACGCCGGCGTCGTCTTCGAACACGTTGAGGCACCACGGCTTGTTCAGGTCCATGGTGGCCTTGAAGACCGTGTTCTTCAGGAGGTTGGGGATTTCCTCGACCAACTCGCCGGCGTTGTTGTACACCTCCACGTCGGAGCGGAACGTCTTGTGGCCGCAATGCTCCGACCACGTCTGGGCGAGCATCTCCAACTCCACGTCGGTCGGCTCGCGTCCTTGGTCGCGGTAGTACGTCTGAATGGCCCGCATCTCGGTGAGATTGAGGAACAGGTCGCCGTCGTCGGAAAGCTGGGTCAGTCCGTCGTCGTCGAGCTCGCGGATCGGTACGTGCTTCAATTCGAGCGTGTACGCCTCGACCGGATGCTCGGGGGGGGTGTAGGCCTCGAAGTAGATATCTTCGATCACGGGGTTGGCCAGCAACCGCCGGGTGACCAGGTCGCGCTGCGATGGGTCGATTTGCCCGTCGAACTCATACCGTCGGCCCGTGGTAACCGCCTCGATCGGCAGCGCCATGTCGCGGGCGGCCTTCTCGGCCGACGAGGCCACCGGGTCCATCACCCCCGGCTGCAGGTGAACTTCGACGACGGCCGCGGCGTCGGAGCCGTCGGAGGCGTCCAGCGTGTGACGCTCGGTGACCGGGTCGGCGAGCAGTTCCGAAGCGAGTCGCTGCAACTGCGCCTCGTCCAGGTCGCCCTGAACGAAGAACAGTCGAGCCGATCGAACGGCCGATACCCCGTCAACGCCCAACTCCCGCGCCTGGGCGAGAACGCCCTCAGCGTGCGGGTCGCCGAAACCGTCCCGGGGCCATATCTCGATGCGGTGGATCATGAATGCTCGTCCATGAAGACGTTTGTAGTGGTTCTCACCGACACGGACGACGCTCGCCCGCCGCAAGAGGAGGGATTGTATCGGGATCGGCGCCGGCTTTCAATCGCGATCCGTTTTGGCGGCGGCCGCGTGTCTGACCGGATTTTCTGGCATTGAGTGTCTGATCCTGAAGTAGGAGGGCCAATGCACGGCGTCGCAGGCCAAGCCCCGACGGGGCGAAGGCGTTTAGCCGGGGGCGTAAGCCCCCGGAGAATGGGCGATTCAAACGACCAAGCCCCAGCGGGGCGACACAACACAGACGGCTGGGCGCCTTGGGCAGATCGATGTGTCGCCCCGCTGGGGCTTTGACATCTGCTCGATCGGTGGTCCGGGGGCTTACGCCCCCGGCTAAATGCCTCCGCCCCGTTGGGGCTGACAGCAACAGACATAGCACCCAATGCTCGTATGCTGAATTCGTTACGAGATGCCAGAAAAACTAGTCACACACCCGGCCGCGGCGGCCTTTACCTCGGCTCCAAGGGCGGTTCGTCGATCCATGATTACGCCTCCGCAGGCTTGTCGACTCGCTTGCGACGGATTCTGCGCCACAGCAGGTTCACCGGTCCGCTGCAAAGGAATAGCATGGCGATGGTCACCAGGATGAATCGGAAGTAGACAATAGCGCCGACTGCGATAATCGCCATGCAGACGAGGTATCTGAATGACTTACGACCGCCGAGGTACTTGTTCGCCAAGTGCGGGAATCGCACCTGACTGACCATCAGCAGAGCCGAGGCCAGCGTGACGACCGGGATGGCCCAGATGACCGTCTGGCTGAGCCAGTGGGCGGCTCGCCAGCCCTCGGTGAACGTGGGCAGGTGTGCGTGCAGCAGCACCAGCGACGCGACGGTCATGGCCGCGGCCGGGGAGGGCATGCCTTTGAACTCCAGGTGAGACGAGAGGTCGGGGGTGTTCTCGACGTTGAACCTCGCCAGTCGGAGAATGGCGCAGGAGGAGTAGACCGCCGCGATGAACCACACGGCTCGGCCGGCCATCGCGGCCTGGGGCAAAATGTCGACCTCGCCGACGAAGGGGAATAGTTCGGCTTGCACGGTCCGCAGCATCAAAATGGCCGGAGCGATGCCGAAGGTGACGGCGTCGCACAGGCTGTCCAGTTGGGCGCCGAACTCGCTGGTCTGGCCCGTCATTCGGGCGATTCGCCCGTCGAGGGCGTCGAAGACCATGCCCACGAAAATCATCCACGCGGCGATCACCAAGTTGTTCGCGATCCACGTCGCGGCGGCGCCTTCGCCTGCGGCGATGATCGCCGGCGGCAGCGGCTTGGTGGCGAAGTGGATCGCCCCGAACCCGGCGATTCCGTTGGCCAGCGTGACCAGCGAAGGCAGGGCCACCGTACTGCGAAGCACGCGTCGGCGAACGTTCGAGCCGGTCTGATCCGGATCGGGAACAAGATCCTGCATGGATTCATCATTCATGTGCCGACTCTCCTTCGGCGGTCGCACCCTCGACGGCGGCCAGCACCGTCGACCCGGCGGCGACCTTCTGCCCGATCCGGACTTGGGGCGCGGCGCCCATGGCCGTCGGGAGCATCAACTCCAGCCGACTGCCGAACTTGATCATCCCGAATCGCTCGCCCCTGACGAGCCTGTCGCCTTCGGTGACGTTGCAGACGATCCGTCGGGCGACCAGCCCGGCCACCTGGCGGACCCGAATGGAATGGGTTTGCCCGCCGACGTTGCAGTCGATGGCGATGAGCATCGATTCATTGAGTCGCCAGGCGTCGGGTTTGCGGACGTCGAGGTAGCTGCCCCGGTTGTACTGGATGTCGGTGACGATTCCGTCGCACGGAGCCCGGTTGACGTGGACGCTGAAGACGTTCATGAACACGCCGATGCGGACGCCGTCGCATCCCAGTTCGCTATCGGCGCCGATCGGGGTGATATCGCTGACGACGCCGTCGGCGGAGCTGACGAACAGGTTGTCGCCGGTGGGGATGGTTCGTTGGGGATCGCGAAAAAAGTACAGAACCCACAGCCAGATCGCACCGAACGGAGCCGCGATCGCCGCCGCCGCCCCCATGGGCCGGATGACGGCCAACGACGCCGCGACCATACTCAACAGCAGAACCGTCGCGCCGATCCATTCACGCCGCCCATCTTTCGCCAAACGCAATGCCACTGTGTGTTCCTTACATGAGCCGTCCCTGGGCACTGTACGGGCCAAGGGGGCCAAAGTCAATTTGCAGGCTCATCGCCCTTGGCCGACGCTGAACCCTTCCATCGGGAGCGGATCTGTGGTAACAGGCGGTTATGGAAACGCTTGAGATCATTGGACTGTTGTTGACGTTGGCGGCGGTGTTGGCGTATCTGAACCACCGTTTGCTGAAACTGCCGGCGACCATCGGATTGATGTTGGGGAGCCTTGTGCTGTCGCTGGGGTTGCTTGCCGCCGAGGTGTTCGTTCCGGGGCTGGCCGATCGGGCCGAGGTGTTGCTGACGGTGGATATCGATTTCCCGGCGCTGCTGCTGGAGGGGATGCTGGGGTTCCTGTTGTTCGCCGGGGCGTTGCATGTGAATTTGAACGACTTGGCCGCGAAGAAGTGGCCGATCGCGATCTTCGCCTCGGTCGGCGTGGTCGGTTCGACGCTGCTGATCGCCGGCGGCGTGCACCTGGTGTCGCTGACGCTGGGGCTGGGATTGCCGATGATGTACTGCCTGCTGTTCGGGGCGCTGATCTCACCGACCGACCCGATCGCCGTGCTGGCGATTCTCAAGAAGGCCAACGCCCCCAAGGGACTGGAAACCACGATCACCGGCGAATCGCTGTTCAACGACGGCATCGGCGTTGTGGTCTTCCTTGCCCTGCTGGAGATTCTCGACACCGGCCACGTTTCGGTCCCATCGGCGGTGGGCCTGTTCGTTACCGAGGCGGTCGGCGGCGCGGCCCTGGGCTTGGTTCTGGGGTACTTGGCGTACCGGCTGATTCGCAGTATCGACGAGTATACCGTCGAGGTTCTGCTGACCCTGGCCCTGGTGACCGGGGGGTACGCGTTGGCTTCGCACCTGCATGTCTCGGGGCCGATCGCCATGGTGGTGTCGGGTCTGCTGATCGGCAACCACGGCCGCCGGCTGGGCATGTCGGATCGCACGCGCGAGCACCTGGACACCTTCTGGGAACTGATCGACGAAGGGCTCAACGCCGTGCTGTTCGTGCTGATCGGTCTGGAAGTGCTCGTTGTCGCCTTGGATGCAGCCTACCTCGCGGCCGGGGCGCTGGCGGTGGTGGTGGCCTTGGCGGCCCGGGCGACGGCGGTGGGCGTGCCGGTGTGGCTGCTGCAGAAGCGTCAGAAGTTCGCCGCCGGAGCGGTGAAGATTCTCACCTGGGGCGGTCTTCGCGGGGGCATTTCAATCGCCCTGGCCATGTCGCTGCCGCCGGGGCGGCCGCGGCAGGTGATTGTGACGATGACCTACGTGGTCGTGGCGTTCTCCATCCTCGTCCAGGGCCTGACGATTGGCCGGCTGATTCGGCGAACGACCGGGCGGGCGGCCTGATCGTCGGTCGTCGGCGCAGCGAGGGATGCCGAACGCCCGAGGGGCTCGACATCCCATGTGCGGTTGCGTCGCTGTCCTCTCAGAACCGCAAGTTGAATGAGAACACCGGCGTCACGGCCCCCCGGAGTGAATGACGGCCTTGGCGTAGGTGGCGCCGGGTGTGAGGGGGTGTGATCTCTCGCGGCCGCACGGGGAGTGTCATGACGGGCGGCGGGCATCGCCTCACGACGGCCTGGACGGGCTTGTCATAACGGCCCCGGGCGTCACGCCGGCCTCGGGTGTCATAACGACCCCGGGCGTCACGCCGGCCTCGGGTGTCATAACGGCCCCGGGCGTCACGCCGGCCTCGGGTGTCATAACGGCCTCGGGTGTCACGCCGGCCTCGGGCCTGGTGGCGTTGCATGGCGGCCCGTTCGCTCGCCTGGTTCCGCCGGCGGATGATCTTGGCGGCCTGTTGTGCGTGGCGGCGGACGTCGCGGTCCCGATCGTACCGGGCGGCGAAGTCCAACGCGACCAGTGCATTCCTGCCGCCGACTTTCTTCAGCCGCTTGGCCGCGGCGTTGCGGTCGTCGTCGGGGGCGTTGAGCAATTGGCGCACCATCCGCTCGCCGTCGGTAAGTTGTCGTCGGCCTTTGGCTTGGGCTTGGAGGGGAATCGCCATCAGTGTCGTCGCGGCGGCCAGGATCAGCCAAGTGGTTGCTTTCGCTTTCATCGTTTTGCTCCTTCGGGTAAGGAATGCTTTCTCGAATCCACGCGGCGTGGATCCTTTCGATGTCCACGCAGAAAGACAGACGCCGCCGCCGGAGGTTAGGCGGATTGGCATTTCTTGACCGGCAGATCGACCCGTCGCAGCCCCCCTCTTGGCGCAAGTCGTGTCGAGAAGGGGAGAAGGCGTCGATGAGAAAAACGAGTAACGGCAACAGGCACATGGCCTTAAAGCTGAACGTGGTGTATAATCACTAATGCAGCGGGATAGACCGGGTTTGTGCCCTGCCGTTATGTTGAGGACCGATCATGTCGCAAAGCCTTGGGGGGAAAAAAGGCTGATTATTTTGTGTTGCGAACGTAACCTGCGGTCCATAATATAACTGCGTCAGTTTTGTACCCGGTGTCACACTTTGATACCTTGTCGACGACGGGAGTGTCCGTCGCCGGCGGGTAGGTAGACAGAGGGGTGCTCATGCACACGGTAACGAAGAAAGAGTTGATCGATCGTATCGCTGATGAGACTGGCAACAAGCGAGTTGTAGTCAAGAAGGTGGTCCAGAGCTTCCTCGATAACATTATCGATGAACTGGGTCATGGTAACCGCTTGGAGTTCCGCGACTTTGGCGTGTTCGAATCGAAAGAACGCGCCGCTCGGATCGCGCAGAACCCCAAGACCCTCGAACGCGTCAGCGTACCGCCCAAGCGTACGGTGAAGTTCAAGGTCGGGAGGCTCATGAAGCAACGCCTCCAGGAAAGCCTCGACGCCGATGCTCCCGCTGCGCCTGCTGCAGCGGCGACTCCGGTTGAAACGGGTGTTTCCGGCGGTGCTGACTAACACGTTTGTGTCGGCGTAATTACGGCGTCTGAACCCGCTCGGGGGCGCGTTGGCCCAAGGTACGTTCCGATGCGGGAGTGGTTTGAGGGGGCAGTTCACACGGGGGGGCGCTGGTTCGCGGAGAGTATTCC
>CBDVCA010000031.1:0-23058 GCA_965372365.1 uncultured bacterium | reverse complement strand
CCGCAACGTATTGTCCGGGCAGGAGTTCATCGCTCTGCGGCGATGCGGCTGACGATTGGGGCGAAGCGGTCGGCGTTGTCGGCGGCTTGGCCGCGATGGCAGTTGTTGAAGAAGGTGTAGAGGGTTGTCAGCCCCAGGGCCGGGTCGGACCAGGCGACGGCCAGGTCGGTCAGTTCGAGGTCGCTGTAGTTGTAGTCGTAGCGTTGGGCGCCGCCGGCGTACCAGTAGTCGGGGTTTCGCGAATGCAGCCGCAGGTAGCCGACCGGGCCGGTGGCGGCCGGAGGGCTGTGGTAGAGGCCGGGCAGGTCGGGAACGTCGGGGACGACCAGAACGGCGCCGCGTTGACTGAGGCCATCGACGGCGGCGGGCGCGGCCCAACTTCGGTGGCGGAATTCGACGGCCACCAACGGGGCGGCCGGTTCGGCGCGCGAGACGCCGGTCAGACCGGACAGCGACAGGTCCTCCAGCGTCGCGGCCAGGTATTTGCGATTGGCCACGGTCCGGTGGAACGACTGGGGGAACTGCAGCAACACGCCGGCGAGTTTGCCCGATTCGGTCAGCGGCAGCAGGCCGTCGATGAAGGCCGCGGCGGCGGCGCGATTGTGCTTGTGGGTGGTCTCCTGGTTGGCTTTGACCCAGAACCGGAACCGGTCGGGGGCGACGTGTGCGAACTTGGCCATCATCGCCTGGGTGGGCATTCGGTAGTAGGTGAAGTTCAGCTCGACGGCGGCGAAATGGCGGGCGTAGTAGTCGTACATCGCCTCGGGGCGCGTGCCGGGCGGGTAAAACGGGCCGACCCAGTCGCCGAAGGAGTATCCGCTTGTGCCGATGATGTGTTCCATCCACAGCTCCTGCTTTCTGGGTTTATTGTACGCCAATCCGGCCGGTCTTGCCGGTCACGTGCGGCACAACTCGTCGACCTCGGCCCATTCGACCTGCTCGGCCATGACGGCGACGGCGCCGAAATGGTCTTCGACGGTTCCGACGGCGATTTCGACGCCGACGGCGACATCGACCTGGCCGACTTCCACCCGCTGAAACTGAACTTCGGCACGTAATCCGCATCCCGAAGCGGCCAAGCCCAACGCCGCCGCGGCATCATGCCGCGGCGGCGCCATGGGCAAGGACAAGGGGCAGGAACGAATGGCACGTCCTTGAGCGGCCCATAATAGTTGACAGTGGGGTCATTGAAAAAGCCCCAAGAGCAGTTCGCGGCCAACCAAGATGCGCCATAAGTGCTTGTTCCAGCAAGCAAGCAAGGCGGCCGTCGTTGGCAATCACGGCTTTTTCAGCAACCCCGCTGTCCCATGTTTCCGATCTCCGACCCGTCCGCTTCGGCCCTATCACCCCCCCCCTGAAAATCCGAATTCTCCCAGTTTGGGTTCGTTTGATTTCTTGCCTGCCAGTCCGTCTCTCCTTTCTACTCTCTCCGTTCTCCTCTCTATGCCGCCCTGCGGCATCCCCCCTTCACTCTAATGGCGCGTTTCAGAGGTATCCCCCGTTCAGCCGGCCGGATTGGCTTGACGAGCGGGTGGGTCGCCGTAGGTTGTCGGCCGTATCGGGATCGTGAATGAGGCCATAAAGTAAGGCGTCCCTGGAACCCAAACTCCCGCACGCCCCATCGAAAGCGCACCGGATTCACCTCACCGCCGGCGAACACCGCATACACCCGAACAGGCTCGTCAATCGTCTCGATATTCATTCTCTCACCACATCGTAAGCCATTCATTCAATATGGCTTACACACATATTCCGCAGTTTACCAGCCGCGCCGGCGCATGCTAACATATACCTAACATTATTATCGGAGCGATCGCGGGCCAAGGCAAGAAGAATCTCGGAAAATGGGCGGGACAAGCGAACTCGCGCGTCTCCTTGACGCTTGACCCCGTCCTTTGGTATTCTACGACAGGGTTGTGAATCTCGCTTCATTGGGCGAATATAGGCCGCCGCTCGGCGACGTGCGACTTGTCGACTGTCTCACGCAGATCATGACCGCGACCTGATGCCGAAGAAACGGGAAGAGAGTTCAACATAGTGTCGCCCGAACCGAACCCCGAGCCACCAGCACCGAAGGACTGTGGGGCGCCTGGCCCCAGAAGAGGAACAACATGTACATCTCAAATCTGAAACTTCGGAACTGGCGCAATTTCACAAAGGCCGATATCAACTTCTCCGAGACGGTCTACATGATCGGGCCCAATGCATCCGGGAAGTCCAATCTGCTCGATATTTTCCGCTTCATGCGCGACGTTGCGAACCCCAAAGGAGGCGGCTTGCAGCAGGCTATGTCCTCTCGTGGCGGCCTCTCGAAAGTCCGAAGTTTGGCCGCGCGTCAGAAGCCCCGAATCGAGCTTGAATTCGAACTCCGTGAATCACTGGCAAGCGAAGACACCTCCCCGGACTGGAAGTACGTCCTGTGGATAGGAGGGGGCAAACGCCGTCCCATAGTCTTGAAAGAGGAAGCGCACAAGGACGGGGTGGCGTTGTTCTCTCGGCCCGATGCCGAAGACGAGTCTGACCCTGCCAGGCTCACTCAGACCCACCTTGAGCAGGTCAATATGAACCGCTCTTTTCGGGACATCGCGATGTTCTTCGAGCAGGTACTCTACCTGCATCTGGTCCCTCAACTTCTCAAATTCAGTGACCAGTTGCCTCTTCGGCATCGAGAGTCCGACCCATTTGGACAAGGATTCCTCGAAGGAATAGCGGAGACCCAGAAAAGAACCAGGGACTTTCGGTTGAGAACGATCGAGGAGATTCTCCTACGGGTAATCCCAAATCTTGAACAGTTGCGTTTCGTGAAGGACGAAACGACAGGCAGGCCGCACCTGGAAATGCTCTACAATCATTGGCGACCCAACGCAGGCTGGCAGCGAGAGGACCAGTTCTCTGATGGCACGCTAAGGCTGATCGCGATGATATGGACATTGTTAGCATCAAATAGCATGATTCTGTTGGAGGAACCAGAGCTATCCCTGCACGCGAAGATCGTCGAGCAAATCCCCGAGTTGATACACAAGACACGCCAGCATCGTAAGAAATCCGGCGGGCAGATACTGATCAGTACCCATAGTGAAGTGATGCTTGCCAACAAGAGTATCGAAGGCAATTTCCTGATCCTGAAGCCCGGCCAGACTGGTGAGGCTACCTCAGTGGTGGAGCCAAGCGATGCCGACAAGCAAGCAATGCAGGCTGGCTTGACACCTGCAGATGTCCTCTTGCCGCAAACGTCATCGGACATTCGAAGAATGCAGCCATGAATGACATCTACTGTTATTCCTATGTCGAAGACGCGCCTTCAGCGGCGGTAACCACCCGAATCGTTGGCGAAAGAAACCGTGGAAAGAGGCACAAACTGCTCTTTCATCAAGGCTTTCCTGCTCTGACGAGGGGGAGTGGAGATCTGAGGAAAAAATGTCCCGCCTTCCTGAATATGGCCAGGAGCGGAATATTCACGGTCGCGATTGCCGATCTTGACACGACCGTATGCGCTGAGGCTCTGGTACGAGAGTGGTTCGCGATCGATCCGACGAGCCCACTTGCACTACCGACCGAGGTCGTGTTTCGCGTGGCGGTCCGAGAGGTGGAATCGTGGATAATGGCGGATCACAAGGCCTGGGCAGATTACATCGAGATCGCCGCGGACAACTTCAGCACCACTCCCGATAGTTTGGATGATCCGAAGCGACATCTCCTTGACGTTGTCCGGAGGAAGGGCCGCAAGAACCGTCACAAGGCGATGTTGCCAAGTGGGACCGCAAACATCGGACCCGGCTACAACAACACGCTATGCAGATTCGTGGAAGAACACTGGTCGCCCAATAGAGCTTCACAGAAGTCTCCCAGTTTGCGTAAAGCCATGAACGCTCTGAATGCAATATAGAGCCACCATCACCATGGACGCCAAACCCACCCAACATCGTCTTCACCCCCCCCCACGACACCGGCCGTCACTTCGGATGCTGTGGGTCGAGACGGTTCATACGCCGAATACCGACCGGCTGGCGGCCGGAAGGCGGCCGACCCGATCCTTGACGGGCCGATCAAGGAGAGCGCGTACCGGGCCTCGCAAGACGCATGTCTGCAGTGGAAACAGAGCGAAGCCTGGAAATGCGCGGCCCTGATGGTCTAAACTCAACGCTGCGACCGCCCGACATGTGTTCAGGCGGCTGATGAATCGCCGCGATGGAGATGGTTCCCGAGCAGACGACCTCGGCGATCATCGCCCACCATCACCAAGCCAAGTATCTTTGCCGTATGAGCAACTACTTTTCCGCGTGAGGACGACCGACGTTACCGATCGCTCCTTGTGAGCGATGCAACCTGCTTGCCGTGCTGTGGCGACCGCTTACGCTGATTGCTTATCTCAGCGCCGCGACCTACATTGCGGTGTATTGATCTATAGATTTGGGCGATTCGACACGATGAGATACATCTGCACCCAATGTGGGTACATTTACGATTCGGCGGTGGGCGACCCCGGCGGGGGCGTTCCGGCCGGGACGTTGTTTGAGCACATGCCAGATGAGTGGGTGTGCCCGATGTGCTACGCGACGCTCGAACTGTTTGACGCACTGGACTAACAGGACAACCAACGTGAAAAACTTCCTCGAAGCAATCCGGCAGGCGCCCTTGGTCTTTGACGGGGCGATGGGCACGATGATTTACGAATCGGGCGTGTTCATCAATACCTGCTACGACGAGTTGTGCCTGACCCGTCCGAAGCTGATCGGCGATATCCACCGCCGCTACGTCGAGGCCGGCGCCGACGTCATCACCACCAACACGTTCGGGGCCAATCGCATCAAGTTGGGTCAGTTCGGCTTAGCCGCCGGCGTCAGCGAGATCAACCGGGCGGGCGCGGAACTGGCCCGCAGCGCCGCCGGCGAGGATGTCTTCGTCGCAGGCTCGGTCGGCCCGTGCACCACCGGAGGGCAAATGCTGGGCGACGAGGCCATCGCCGACGCCCGGCAGGCCTTCGCCGAACAGATCGGCGCCCTCGCCGAAGGCGGGGTCGACCTGATCGTACTGGAGACCTTCTGCGACCTTCGCGAGCTGCAATTGGCCGCCGAAATCGCCCGTCCCACCTGCCTGCCGGTCGTCGCATCGCTGGCGGTTACCGATGAGGGACCGCCGATCGACCTGGCGGCCGCGGCTCTTGATATCGACGAGAATATCGATGTGATCAGCCTCAACTGCGGCGCCGGTCCGGCCGGAGCGTACGACGCGCTGGGCAAGGTGATCGCCAGAACGAGCAAGCCGGTGGTGGTGGCCCCCAACGCAGGCTACCCCCGCCAAGTGGGCGGGCGACTGCTGTACCTCGCCAGCCCGGAATACTTCACCGAATACGCCAAGAAGTTCATCGAAATGGGCGTTCGCGGCGTCGGCGGCTGCTGCGGCACCACCCCCGAGCACATCCGCGTCGCGGCCAAGGCCGTCAAGAGCCTCAGCGGCGTCAAGCGCCACGTCGAAATCGTCGCTCATACCCGGGATCTGTCGACCGTCGAAACGGTCCCAATGGCGAAGAAGTCGCGAATGGCCGCCAAACTGGCCGCCGGCGAGACCGTCACCTCGGTGGAATTGCTGCCCCCCCGCTCCTGCGATATGTCGGCGCTGCTGGCCAAGAGCCGCAAGTGTGCTGAAGCCGGCGTTGACGCCATTAACATTCCCGACGGGCCTCGGGCCAGCGCACGGATCTCGTCGATGATCGCGTCGATCGCAATCGAGGCCGAGACGGGGATCGAGGCGGTTCTGCATTATTGCTGCCGCGACCGGAATCTGATCGGCATGCAGTCGGACCTGATGGGCGGCTACGCGGCCGGGCTGCGGAACTTCCTGATCATCACCGGCGACCCGCCCAAACTGGGCGACTACCCCGACGCCACCGGCGTGTTCGACGTCGACGCCATTGGCCTGACGCGAATGACCGCTAACCTCAACGCCGGGGTCGACGTCGCAGGCGCGACCATCGATCCGCCGACGGGAATCCTCATCGGCGTGGGCGCCAACCCGTGCGCCGTCGACATGGCCAGGGAAATCGAGCGGTACTATCGCAAGATCGACGCCGGCGCCGAGTTCGCCATCACCCAGCCGATTTTCGACGTCGCGGCGTTGGATCGGTTCTGCGACGAAGTGGACACGTACCCGACGACCCTCCCCATCATCGCCGGCGTCTGGCCCCTGCTGAGCTTCAAGAACGCCGAGTTCATGAACAACGAGGTGCCCGGCGTGGAGGTGCCCGACGCGATCCTCGAGCGGATGAGCCGGTGCGCGACCAAGGAAGACGCTCGCAAGGCCGGTGTCGAAATCGCCCAAGAGATCATCGCCGGCATCTCCCAACGCATGGCGGGGTTCCAGGTCTCCGCGCCGTTGGGAATCGTCGATATCGCCCTGGCCGTTCTCGATACGGTCATCGCCAAACCGGTGTCAGGCGACGATTGATCGAGGCGAGAGCCCGCCGTTACTAGCCCCCTGCAGTGCAGGGGGTCGGTGGACCGATCGTGCGCCCGTTGTCGACTCGGTGTTGATCGGCGAAAAGCGGCAGTTGGAGACGTCGAATGCGGGGTCACACGGCTTCTGACCCCCCGCACTGCGGGGGGCTGGTAACGGCCGCCGCACGTGAGGCGGTCGGGTCGGCCCCGTAGATATTGCGTCCGGGGGCCGAGGCTCCCAGGCCGAGTTCGACCAACCACCCTATCTGCCCGACCACGGGAATCAGCGCGACGAGGCTGAACCAGCCCGGCCGGCCGCGATCATGGCAGCGTTTGATATTGACGGCGATGATCGGCCAGATCGCCGCGATCACGACCGCCCAGAACAACAGCCCGCCGGTCCCGATGGCCCATACGTCGAGGGCCCAGGCGACGGCCATCGCCGCGGCCAACGGGACCATGGCCTTGAGCCAGAAGTCTCGACGGCCCACGCGACCCTGCGACGCCAATAGCAGGCTGGCGAGTTTGGTGTTGTCGACCGGGGGCGGCATGTTCTCCATCGAATCGAGCAGCAACGCGGCCACCGGGCCGAACACCAGCATCGGCGTCCAGGCCGCGAGGATCGGCCCCCACTGCGGCGACATCGCCCCGCCCCCGTACGCCTGAACGCACCATGCGATGCCTTCGTACAGGTCCTGCCCCATGTAGCGGCACACGAACACGAACACGTGGAACCCGCCGACCAGCAGAACGCAGGCCAGGGCCGACACTTTGATATGCCGCTGCCGCGATACGATGAACGGCACGCCCAGCAGCAGCATGACGATGGTCGCGATCGGGGCGGTGAACCGCAGGTGCTTGACCAGGCGGGCGGCGTTGACGTCGGGCACGCGACCAGTGCTGAGCAACGCGCCGATCTGGGCGCTGGACATGTAGTCCATCCACTTGCCCGTCTGACGCAGAGCGATCTCCTGGGGAATCAGGTCGGTCGTCACAATCAACTCGCCCTGACAGGCGACAACATCATCCGGCAGAGCCGCGTCCAACACATATCGATTGAGCCGGCGGATCTGCTCGCGACTACGCGTCCCCATATCGGCGGCCGCCGCCCGGCGGTCTCGCGGCGACAGCGGCAACGGCCGGCCGACCCTGTCGTCGTCGCTGAACAGGGCGACCCGTTCGAGCATCAGGTTGATCGCCTGGAGGATCCGACCGATCGCCGGGGCGTTTCGCGCGCCCCCGGGACGCGAGACGACCTGAACGTCGGCCCGAACCGCCTCGCTCATGGCCGCCCGGATCCGCCGGAGAGGATGGTTGGGCCGACGCTGATCGTGAGCGATCAACTTCAGGCAGAACAGCCGCCACTGGCGAATATCGCGGACGGCCAACGCCGACGGGCCTTCGAGATGATAGCCCATCTGATCGCCCTCATCGCCCGCCGGGCCGTACCAGGCCGACTCGGCCCGAATCGTCGCCAATACTCGGGGCGATCCGTCGAGGCCGCGGGCCGCGGGAGAGAGAATCTCAAATTCCGGACCGATCAGCCGACCGCCGTCGGGGTCGACCCGCTCGGCGGCGATTCGGATCAGCCCGACCTCCGAGGCGCCGGCGCCGGAGGCCAGGTCGGCCGGGGAGATCGGGCTGAGCACGAACGCCGAACTGGCGCCCACTCCGCCCGCCTCGCGGCTGAACAGGGCCACCCCGGCGTCGTTAAGGCTCCAACGCCCGTCGCCAATCCACGAGGCCGTCTGCCCGGAGATCTTCGCCACCTGCTTGTACCGGTTGTCGCGGCAGAGAATCAGCGGATGCCGCATCCGCTGGGCTTCCTGGTCGAATTGGGGACTGTACCACGCATTTCGCTCGCCGTCGACGATGATATCGACGGTCAACAGTTCCGACTCGACCCCGGCGTCGCGATCGAGAACCAAACGGTCTTTCGCCGCCGGGATCAGCACTTCCTGGTTCACCGCCCCGGCCACCGCCAGCACCATGGCGATCAGCACCACCGGCAGGATTACTCGATGAAGGCTCACGCCGCTGGCCATAATGGCCGTCAGTTCGTTGGTGTGGTTCATCCGAGCCAAGCTGAACGCCGCGGCCGCCACCAGAATGACCGAGCCCATTTCCTGGAAGTACACCAGCGAGTTGTAAGCGTAATACCCGCCGACGTAGGCGACCATCCTAATCGCCGACAGGTCCAACTCGGCGAATTCGTCCATATTGACGAACAGGTCGGCCACGATGCGCAGACCCATCATCACCAGGAAGCACAGCAGGTAGCTGTACAGGAAACTGCGGATGACATATCGGTCCAGGGTTCTCATGGGTCAGTGTCTCAGCACGACTCCGTACAGGTACGTCTCCAGTGTAGCCAGCACCGCCACCCCCGACCAAATCGCGGCTTTGCCGTACAAGGCGCTCACGTCGGGGTTGGCGATCATCTGCTTGCCCATGACGATCATCACCACCAGCAGCATCGCCGGCACGCAGCACAGGGCGAAGGCGCTGAGAATGTGTCCGCCGCGATAGATCAGCCCCAACGCCGCGCCGATCGGAGCCAGCAGAATGCAGCCGAACCCGTACGCGAGCCGGCCGTGGATTTCGGCGACAATCCGCGGCTGTAGCCTGTTGCGGATGTACTGGCGAAGATTATTCGACTGCGTCAGCACCGCCGGATGCCTTTCGGGATGATTGTAGATCTCCTCCAGCGTCACGTCGCTCTGGCGCGATTTGATCTTCGCCGGCATCTCCAGCATGCCCAGATGATACCTTGGCCGCCGGGTGGGCTCGGCGTCGTCGAGGTCGAGTTCGTGAATCGCAACGTCACCCAAGGTGACCTTGACCTTCGACTCGTCCCGCATCCTCGTCATGCTGATTTCCGCCTGGCGACAGTAGATCCGTCGAAAGATCGAATCGGAGGTCTTGCCCACCTCGACAATCACCGGCAGATCGCTATCGCCGTCGGGTCCGCCGCCGGTGAGGATCAGACGCGTGTTCTTGCTCACCACGGCCGCCGGGGCGCGGAACGTGTAATAGCGGAACCCCTCATCGTCAACGAGTTTGTAGGGCCGATCGTTGTTGATCGCCTCGGCGATGTCATCGCAAAGGTAGCTGGCCTGCAGCCGTCGGCGAATATTGCGAAGGCGGCTTTCCACCTTGGAGCTTTCCCGGGGATTGGCCAGGATCGCATTCAATTGCGACCAATCGTAGAACGACGCCTTCTCCTCGAACGGCGTCGCCAGCGGGTACGGGCCGAACGTGAACCGGCCCATTTCGTACATTCGCCGGCCCTTCTGCTCGCCGGACGTGGGGTTGATCGCCACGACGGTCAACTCCGTGACGCCCTCGTTTTCGGCGAACTCGACGTACGCCAACGAGGCGGTGTAATACGACGCGTCGCCGGTGCGATCGCCTTTGACGACGACCACGCCGCGAAGTTGGTTGTTGGCCGGATCGGCGCCGTCGGCGTGAAGCTTCCAGGAACCGCCGCCGTCGAAGTCGCGGAAATCGAGGTAGTTGGACGTGCGAAGTTTCTGGTAGACCAGCCCCTGGAGGTTCTTCTTGACCGTCCGGGCGCCGCGGCGGGCCAGCTCGGGGGCGATCCAATTGCTCAACGCCAGGCTGACCACGCCGACGATGATCCCCATGACGATCGCCGGTTTCAGCAGGGTCAACACGCTGATACCGCCGGCGCGGCAGGCGGTCATCTCGTTATCCATGGCGAAGCGGCCGTAGGTGAACGTCGCGCTGAACACCGCCGCGATGGGCATCGTCAGCGACAGCATCACCGGCAGCAGGTACCAGAACAGGTTCAGCACTTGGGCGCCGCCGATACCTTCTTTGCGCATCGGCTCGATCACGGCGAACGTCGTCATAATGAGCGTAAACGCCGCCGTCGCCATCAGCGCCGACTTAACCAGATCCCTGGCCAGATACTTATGTAACGTCGATATCAATCCAGCGTCTCCACGACCAACGCCTCCCGATGCGATCGTTGGGTCGCATCCAGTATGGGCGGCGAGCCGGCGGTGTCAAGGAAGCGTGACGAAGGGGAACATCGAACCGGCCCGGCTCCGCAGTGTACGGGACTGGCTCCGCAGGCGTAGGGGACTGGCTCCGTAGTGCAGCGTAGCGTAGCGAAGCGTAGCGGAGGTGCCTGTACCCGGCCCATGGGAGCACTGCCCGGCCATTGACGCTTCACCACCGTAGGCGGCGAGCCCCCCTGGCTCCGGGTACAGGCACCTTCGCTACGCTACGCTACGCTACGGAGCCAGTCCCCTGCGCTACCGAGCCAGTCCCCTGCGCTACCGAGCCAGTCCCCTGCGCTGGTTCTGGATTTGCCGGCGTAACTGCGTTACCATTCGTCGCATGCGGGGATTACTGCGATCATGCGTATCGGCGGCGGTCGCCTTGGTGCTGCCGCGGCTGTGCGGGGCGTGCGGAGCCCACGACGAGACGGCCGCACCGCTGTGCGGGGCGTGCGCCGAGGAATTCCTCGCCAGCGTCGCCGGCGACCACTGCCCGCGATGCGGGACGAGCCTCGGGGAGAATCTACCCGTCAACGAAAACGGCTGCGTCCATTGCCCCACCCCCATGCCGCGATTCGATCGGGTCGTGAGGCTGTCGGGATACGACGGGCCGCTGGCCGACGTAATCCGCGCCCTCAAATTCCGCGGCCTCCGCCACGGCGGCCGCTGGCTCGGCTCCATGCTCGCGCAGAAAGTGGCCGCGACCGGCGAACTGGCGGCCATCGAGGTGATTCAGCCGGTCCCGCTGCACTGGCTTCGCCGGCTGTCGCGCGGGTTCAACCAATCCGACGTCATCGCCGCCGCCATGGCTCGCCAGCTCGACGTTCCCCTCGCCGCCGACCTCAAGCGCGTTCGCAACACGCCGCCGCAGGTGAACCTCCCGCGAACCCGCCGCCTCCAGAACGTCAAAGGCGCCTTCGCGGCCCCCCGTCCCACCGATATCGAAGGCCGCCACGTCCTGCTGGTCGACGACGTCACCACCACCGGCGCCACCGCCAACGAAGCCGCCCGAGCCCTCCTCGAAGCCGGCGCCCGCCGCGTCAGCCTCGCCGTCTTAGCCAAAGCCGACCCGCCGGTGGCGTTTACGCCCAGGCATGAGTGAGGGGATTCAGGTGGCTGACGCCGGGGAGTTCTGTTGATCTACCCATACGCAGCGGCCAACCACGATGGTGATCGAGCGTGGTTGCGTCACTTCGTGCAGCGTCCGCCATTCCCATCAGGGGTGACGAAACTGTATATGGGGGTCTGTCATCGCAGCAAGCCAAACCCACCCTACAAGCACGGCCCCAAGCGAGAGTAGTCCGAATAGAAAGGCGCTACTGGCGAACACCGACAGAACGCCATGACACCCTCCGCCGTTAATAGTGGCAATCAATGCAGCCGTATGCAGAAACCACACGCCCAAGACCACCAACAGAAGCACCGCGCCCAAGATGGCAAGGCTATAGTCAACAGGCCCATGGCCCCCAAGGGCGAGAAACATTCCGATCAATTGGAGAACAGACGGCAACACAATGAGGGCGAGCGGCGCGCAGGTGTAGATGCAAACCGCTGTCGAACGCGTCTTCCGATCTTCGGCCGTTGGGGGTATCGAAAGGTACTCGACGGACACCACAGCACAACACGCCACGACGCCAAGGAACAACAGGGTAATCATCAAAGAGACAAGCAAACGCTCGCCGCTGAGACGCCCATCCTCCAAAGCCATGATCAGCACCAACGCCATCAGAGTCGCCAGAAATACCAACCCAAACACGGCGAGTCGAAACTTCCTGGCGTCGGCCAAGTCCTGCCTGCGGCCTATCTCGTACACCAGCCGACGCTGACCCATCCACACCGTCTTCCAGAACGCCAGAAACCACCCAATCTTCTTTCGATGCGCCCACGGAATCTGACTGTTCCGCAGGTCTTCGGGGTCGAACTCGATCCCGCATTCGGGGCAATGGCCCGTATCGAGCCCCCGAAGGTTGTACCCGCACCGGGCGCAGAGCACGTCTTCGTCGGTCAAGTCGGCCAGCTTCACGGCCGGGTCGAATTTCCATCGGGTCTTGCTCACGTAGGTGTGCTCCCTGATTGGCGACGGGAACGATTGTAACATGGCGAGGGTTTCGGAGGCAGGGATATCTCATTCCAAAGCTTCGCGACATACGCACGTTACGTGAATCTACGGTCAAGAAACGGCCGAAGATGGCCGAAAGAGGTGTGTAGATGGATAACGGACCGCCGTTGGGGCGGCGGAAATGGTCGGGAAACGCATTTTCCTCTTCTTCGAACGCCCCCATGTTCGTATCATCCCATTGTTGTGTCCGCTCGGCCCTTACGCACGCCGCGGCGGAGCCAGACGTCAGTCATAGAAGGAACAATTCCATGAGCAGTGAGCAGAGCAGAGCGGACAACACTTTTGTACCGCAGTCAAATCTGGACCCCGAGATCCAGCAGGAACTCGACGACGCCCTCGGCGGAATGAGTCTCGCGGAGATCATCGACGCCGAAGAGAAGGCCTCCCGGCCCCAGGCGAGCGACAGCGAGAACACCGCTATCAAACGCGGCACGGTGATCGCCATTCGCGGCGACGACATCTTCGTCGACATGGGCGGCAAGAGCGAAGGTCTGCTCCCGGCGTCCCAGTTCGAGGACGAACCCCTGCCGGAGGTGGGCGGAACGGTCGACGTGCTGATCACCGGGTACAACGCCTCCGAAGGCCTGCTCGAACTGTCTCGCCAAGGCGCCATCCAGGCGGCGACGTGGGAATCGCTGGAGGTCGGCCAGATCGTCGAAGGCCGCGTGACGGCTCTGAACACCGGCGGACTGGAACTGACCGTCGACGGCATCCGCGCGTTCATGCCGATCAGCCAGATCGAACTGCACCGGATCGACGATCTCTCCCCTTACATCAGCGAGAAGCTTCGCTGTAAGGTGATCGAGATCAAGAAAGACAACATGGTCGTCGGCCGACGTGACCTGCTGAAGGAAGAGGCCGCCAAAGCCAAAGACGAAATGCTCCACACCCTGGTCGAAGGCAACACCGTCCACGGCGTGGTTCGCACGATTATGCCCTACGGCGCCTTCGTCGATATCGGCGGCGTCGACGGCCTGCTGCACGTCAGCGACATGAGCTACTCGCGTATCGAGGATCCCTCGGCGGTGGTGGCGATTGGCCAGGAACTTGACGTGGTGATCTTGAAGATCGACCCGGAGAAGCAAAAAATCTCCCTCGGCCTCAAGCAAGCCAAGACCGACCCGTGGCTGAACGCCGAGCACAAATGGACGGCCGATGAGATTATCACCGGCCGCGTCGTCCGCCTGGCCGATTTCGGGGCGTTCGTCGAACTTGAAGAAGGCGTTGACGGGTTGATCCCGATCAGTGAACTGACGTTCCAACGTCGCGTGAAACATCCCAGCGACGTGGTCTCCGAAGGCGAAGTGGTTCGCGTTCGCGTGCTGGCGGTGGACGCCGGCCGCAAGCGGATCAGCCTGTCGCTGAAGCGAGTCGGCGACGATCCCTGGGTGGGCGCCGCCAGCCGATGGGCGGTCGACAGCACGGTCGAGGGTGTGGTTACCCGCGTGGCCGATTTCGGGGCGTTTGTGGAATTGACCGCCGGCGTCGAGGGCATGGTCCACATCAGCGAGCTTTCGACCGATCACGTCCGCGCGGTGGGCGATGTCGCACGCGAAGGCGCAACCGTCAAAGCGAAGGTGCTGAGCGTCGACGAAGATGCGCGGCGTATTTCCTTGTCGATCAAAGCCTTGCAGGAATCTCCGGAAGTAGACTACTCGGATATACCCGCCACCCCCGTCGTCCAGCCCAAGCGGAAAAAACCGCTGAAAGGCGGACTGGACGCACCCGGCGGCTGGGGTTCACTGGGGAGCCTATAACGGCTTACTAAGACACATGTTACCGCGCAGGGGACTGGCTCCGAAGGCGCCTGTGCCCGATCGAATGCAGTTCGACATCCGACCGGGTACAGGCGCCTTCGGAGCCCGTCCCCCACGCGTCTCCGGAGCCCGTCCCCCACGCGTCTCCGGTCGCTCCCACCCAACACTCGAATCCAATCTCTTGTCTTCCTTGACAGATCCGGCTGCCCTCGGTAGTATCGTTGGACTTTGTTGGACCGGTGTCCGCGTGCGCGGGCGCCCGGGAGATGCGGATGGCCAAGCGTAAGAGAAAAGTCTCGCTGTTTGAGGCGATCGGCGGCGACAGCGGACGATTGCTGCAGACGCCCAGTTGGCTTCAACCCGGCGAGAGCGGCTCGGCTCCGATGGCGACGGAACGACCGGCGACGGCGCTGAAGCAGCCGCCGGGACTGGATACGCCCATCGCCGCCCAGCCGACGCGTGAGGCCGGCGAGCCGATGATCGCGGTGGTGGACGGCCGGCTGAGGTTGACGCTCGGCTACGTGAGTTGCCTGGTGATCTGCATTGGGCTTATCGTGCTGCTGGCCGGCGCGTACAAGTTGGGCAAAGGCCCCGCAGCCGCGACCGTTACCGGCGGCGGCGACGCATCGAACGCCCTGGGCGGACGAACGTCGGCGGCCGATGCCGACGCATACGTTTTCAAGGCCGCACAGGATGAGGCCGAAGGGCTGCTGCCCCAGAGCGGCCCCGTCCTGGTTGTTCAGGATAATGTCGCAAGCTTGGAAAACGCCAAGGCAATCCAGCGATACCTCCGGACGATGGGGTACACCCCGTTCGTTCACGTTGACGGCGCCCGGATTGCGATCCTCGATACGGTGAAGGTCGGCGAGATGTCCGAAGCCGATCTGAAAGACTACCGCCAACGCCTGGCGGACCTTGGCAAGGACGTACAATGGAAACTGCGGGCGCAGTACGGGTTCCACAAGGCCCAGGTGGTATTGATCGCCCCCCAATAGAAACGAACGAAGGAGTTCAGGACACATGAGTGTTGACAGCACATTGCACATCAAGTCGGGCATAGCTTCCCAGCGTAACGTGCTCAAGCGAGCCGAGCGCGTGGCCGTCATGATCGACAACGGCGATTTCGACCAAGAGACTTCCAGCCCGATCGGCCTGCCCAAGACTCGCGTCAAGGCCCGCAAGGCCGCCAAGAAGAAGGAAGCCGCCAAGACCGAAGAGACCGAAGCCGCCCAAGAGTAGCCTCCGGTCGTCCGGGGCCAGCAGTCCGTTGAAAATGGAAACGGACAAAGCCCGGCGATGCCGCAGTCAGCATGAATGCGATAGCTCTATCGTGAACTGCTCTAAACGAGTATTCACCTGCGCCGCGCGCCGCCCCGAAGCGGACGCGGCGTTTGTATCTCACCGGTGCGCCCGCCCAAGGCGCCCAAGGAGTGAAGACCGATGTCTCGCGATTTCACCATCGCCGAACGCATGTCCCTGCTGGACGCCAGCGGGATTCGCAGGATGTTCGACTTGGCCGCGACGATGAAAGACCCGATCAATCTGTCGATCGGCCAGCCGGATTTCGACGTTCCCGACGCCATCAAGGCCGAAGCGATCGCCGCGATCGAGCAGGGGTTCAATTCGTACACCCCGACCCAAGGCGCCGCGGCGCTGCGAGAGAGCATCGGCGCGATCATCGCTGAGGAATTCGCTTGGGGCGACGACCACGACCTCCTGGTGACCTCCGGCGTCTCGGGAGCCCTGGTGCTGGCGTTCATGACGCTGATCAACCCCGGCGACGAAGTGATTATGCTGGACCCATTCTTCGTGATGTACAGCCACCTGGTGAACCTCTGCGGCGGCTCGCCCGTCCGCATCGACACCTACCCGGACTTTCGCCCGGACGCCGAGAAGATCGCCGCCGCCGTCACCGACCGCACGAAACTGCTCCTTCTCAACAGCCCCGGCAACCCCACCGGCGTGGCCTACACGCGTGACGAGATGATCGCAATCGCCAAGGTGGCCAAGGCCAACGATCTGCTGGTGATTTCCGACGAGATCTACGACGCCTTCTGCTACGACGAGCCGTTCGTTTCGATGGCCTCGCTGTACGAAGACACACTCGTCATGCGCGGCTTCTCCAAGAGCTACGCCATGACCGGCTGGCGACTCGGCTGGTGCGCCGGCCCCGGCGGCGTCATCGACGCGATGACCACGCTTCAGCAGTACAGTTTCGTCTGCGCGCCCTCGATGGCCCAGATCGCCGGGGTCGTGGCGCTACAGACCGATGTGTCCCAATACGTCGACGCCTACCGCCGCAAGCGGGACATGGTGTTCGACGTCCTCGGGCCGAAGTTGGGGCTGATCAAGCCCGGCGGCGCGTTCTACGCGTTCGTTCCGGCCCCCGAATCGACCACGGCCACCGAGTTCGTCACCGAGGCGATCTCCAAGAATGTCCTGATCATCCCCGGCAAGGTCTTCTCCGACCGAGATACTCACTTCAGAATCTCGTACGCCACCGACGATGAAAAGCTGGCGCGCGGGCTTGAGATTCTGTCGGATATGGCCTAATATTCTACAGCGAAGCGACGTACCCGAGGCCCGACCTTCGTTAGGGTCGCGTAGCGGGGTCGCGGGTGTCTCTATTTCGACCTCGTCGACTGGGACTGGGGGCTCTTGGAGCGAATCGGGCGCACGGTGTCCGTAGGGGTAACCGGGAAATATAGTTGCAATCATTTTTCCCGGGCTGTATATCTCTGCCACGCCCGGCCGTCAGCGGGTCGACAGGGTATGGACTGTCAACGGGAGTGCTGGATGAAGTTTAACTTGGCTGTCCGCGGGTCGACAAGGCCATCGACTGTCAACGGGAGTGCTGGATGAAGTTCAACTTGGTTGACCGCGTCGAAAGCCTCACGCCGCCGGAGCGGATCGTCACGACGAAGTGCCTGACGTCGGCCGAGGAGTACCTCGCCGACCACTTCCCGACGTTCCCGGTGATGCCGGGCGTGCTGATGCTGGAGGCCTGCGTACAGGCCGCGGCCTATCTCGTTCGCCTGGCGACCGACTGGTCGACGTCGATGGTGGTGCTGCAGCGTGCGAGAAACGTGCGATACGCCACGTTCGTCGCCCCCGGCGACACGCTACGGATCGAGGCGACCGCCGGCAAGGCCGCCGATGGCGTCTATGCCTTTACCTGCTTGGGAACCGTCGCCGGCGAAACGGCCGTGCAGGCCAAGATCGACCTGAAAGCGTTCAACCTGGCCGATATGGACCCGAAGCTGGCCGCGGCCGACGAACAGATAATCGCCGAGATGAAGCAACGTTTCGCTCGCTGCGGCGGCGAGGCGATGCTGACTACCGGGTAGCCCCCCCGCTACGGGGACCGGCGCGTCGTTGACTTTTGTAGACGGGCGCCCTATAGAATGGATCTGAAATCGCCTGGAAGCACTGGGCATATAAGGTTTAGAGAGGAATGCATATGACTCGGGACGAAGTCTTCGAGAAGGTGCAAGAGACGTTGGAAGAAGCCCTGGGCGTAGACGCCGATGAGGTCACCCCCGAAGCGACGTTGACCGGGGATCTTGGAGCCGAGAGTATCGACTTCCTGGATATCGTCTTTCGTCTGGAGAAGACCTTCGATATCAAGATCCCGCGTGGGGAACTGTTCCCGGACAATATCCTGAACAACCCCGAATACGTCGCCGACGGCAAGTTGACCGAAGTGGGCCTGGCGACACTGAAAGAACGTATGCCTCACGCCGACTTCTCCGACTTCGAACAGGATCCGGACATCAACAAGATGGCCGAGTTGTTCAAGGTCGAGACGATCGTCAACTACGTCGTAGGCAAGGTATCGGCCGAGGGCTGACCCTTCATCACACGGGCGGGCTGCGACTCGCCCCGCCGGTCGGAGTTGCTCATGCGCTGGATATGGATTGACCGCTTCGTCGATTTTCAACCTGGGGTGTCGGCCACGGCGATCAAGAACGTTTCGCTGGCCGAAGAACACCTGCACGACCATTGGGAAGCCTACCCGGTTATGCCCTTCTCGCTGATAATCGAGGGGATGGCCCAGACCGGCGGCCTTCTCGTCGGTCATGCGCGGAATTTCGCCGAGAAGGTCATTCTCGCCAAGATCGGCAAGGCCGAAATCACCGAACTAGTGCTGCCCGGCGATCAACTGAAATACCACGCCGAAATCGCCAACATCAGCGACGGAGCCGCCGCGATCGACGGGACAATCTTCAAGAACGACCGGGAAATCGGCAGCGTGAGCATCCTCTTCAGCCATATCGATCAGAACCTGTCGGGACAGCAATTCCCCGCCGAGAACTTCGTGTTCACCGACCAGTTCCGACGACTTCTGATCCCCTTCACGCAGGAGTCGCCTTCATGACCGCACGCCGCGTGGTCATCACGGGCCTCGGCGCGATCAGCGCCGCCGGCGTCGGAGCCGACGCACTGTTCGACGCGGCCTGCCGCGGCGTCGGCTGCACGCGCCGGATCGAGCGTTTCAATCCCGACGGATTCGACTGCCGCGTCGCGGGCGAAATCGTCGATTTCAGCGCCCGAACGTTCGTCCCCAAGAGCTACCGCAAGGCCGTCAAGGTGATGGCTCGCGATATCCAACTGGCCGTCGCCACCGCCGACTTGGCGATCCGCGACGCGAATCTGACGACCAAGGGCGTCGATGAGACGGCCATAGACGTCGACGGCTCGCGGTTCGCCTGCAATATCGGCGCGGGGCTCATCTGCGCCGATCTGGACGAACTGGGCGGGGCGATGCAAACGGCCCTCGACGCCGACGGGCGGTTCGACATCACGCGATGGGGCTCCGAGGGAATAACCAACCTGACGCCGCTGTGGCTGCTGAAGTATCTGCCCAACATGCTCGCCTGCCACGTAACGATCATTCACGACCTCCGCGGGCCCTCCAACACCATTACCTGCGGAACCGCCTCGGGACTGCTGTCGGTCGGCGAAGCGCGAAGCCACATCGCTCGCGACGCAGCCGATCTGGCCGTCGCCGGCGGAGCCGAAAGCCGACTCAATCCAATGGGCATGCTCCGCCAGATGAAGATGGGACGTCTGATCGGAGCCGGAGCCGGCGACGACGCCGCATCGGCCTGCCGACCGTTCGACGTCGGCCACTCCGGAACGGTCGTCGGCGAAGGCGGCGGATTGGTGGTTCTGGAAGAACTCGACCGGGCCGTCAGCCGGGGCGCGACGATCCACGCCGAAATCGTCGGCTTCGCAGCCGCGACCGACCCGGTCGGGATGGATCCCCACGCCCGCCATTGCGGCAATGTCCACCTCGCGGCCCGCAACGCCCTCAACCAGGCGGGAATCACACCCGATCGACTCGGGTTCGTCCTGGCCCAGGGCTCCGGCGTGCCGCACGAAGATATCGAAGAAGCCAAGGCCACCGCCGGCCTGCTCGACGGGGCCGACGTACCGGTATTCTCCATCACCGGCCTGATCGGCGACTGCCAGGCCGGAGCCGGGGGCGTGTCGATCGTCGTCGGAGCCGCCGCCGTTAGCGCGGGGCGCGTGCCGAAGTCGACGAACTTCACCGCCGCGGCTGCCGGATGCGACAGGTTGACCGTCGCCGCGACCACGGCCGACGCCGACATCGAATACGCACTGGTCCAGGGTTTCAGCCCCGCAGGCCAGTCGGCGGCGATGGTCTTGAAGCGATACGGAGCAGACGCATGAGCCGCCGACGAATCGTCATTACGGGCATGGGCACGATCAACCCCCTCGGCCATAGCGTCGAGTCGCTCTGGCGGGGGATCGCCGACGGCGTCAGCGGGATCAGCGCCACCGAGGTCTTCGACGCGACGACCTTCCCAACGCAATTCAGCGCCCAGGTGAAGAATTTCGACCTCACCGAGCACCTCGACAACGCAGCCGAACACGCACACGCCGGCCGGGCCACCGCCTTCGCCCTCGCGGCCGCCCAACAGGCGTGGACGCAGGCCGGCCTCGACGGCGAGCGACTGGATCGATCGCGATTAGGCGTCTACCTCGGCTGCGGAGAAGGCAGCCTCGATTTCGACGCGTTCACCGGATGCCTGATCGACGCCTGGGACGACGGCAAACTCGATACCGTCAAGTGGGCCGCCCTGGCCCGGGAGCGAATGGATCTGTATCGCGAACTGGAGCAGGAGGCCAACATGGTGGCCGGCCACCTCGCCTACCAGTTCAAGGTCACCGGGCCGACGTTCAATGTGTTGACCGCCTGTGCGGCCAGCACCCAGGCGCTCGGCGAGGCCGCGTGGCTGATCCGCAACGGCGATGTCGACGTGATCCTCTCGGGAGGATCTCACAGCATGATCCACCCCCTCGGCGTCACCGGGTTCAACCGGCTGACGGCCCTGAGCACACGCAACGACGAGCCCGCCAGCGCGTCGCGGCCGTTCGATATGACCCGAGACGGGTTCGTGCTCGGCGAAGGGTCCAGCATCCTCATTCTGGAAGACCTTGAGTTCGCCCGCGCCCGCGGCGCCGGTATCCTGGCCGAGATCATCGGGTTCGGCATCTCCGCCGACGCCTTCCGCATCACCGACCAGGACCCCGCCGGCGACGGCGCCGCCGCGGCGATGCGAATGGCCATGGCCGACGCCGGGATCACCCCCGACCAGATCGACTACGTCAGCGCCCACGGAACCGGCACCAAGCAGAACGACAGCGTCGAGACCAAGGGCATGAGAGCGGCCTTCGGAGCCGCCGCCGATTCGATTCCGTGCAGTTCAATCAAGAGCATGCTCGGCCACCTGATCGCCGCCGCCGGGGCAACCGAACTAATCACCTGCGTGCTGGCCATCCGAGACGGCATGCTGCCCCCAACGACCAATCTCACCCACCCCGACCCCGACTGCGACCTCGATTACGTGCCCAATACCCCCCGGGAAGCCGAAGTCAACATCGCCATGAGCAACTCCTTCGGCTTCGGCGGCCAGAACGATTCGATCATCATCCGACGATATCAGGGGTAGGGAACAGCTTGCTTGCCGGAAGGCCCACAGGGCCGAAAGAATTGTAGCCCGGTCCGTAAGGGCCGGAGCCAACCGTCGCGCCTCCCATGTGCAAGCCTCGTCAGAGGCGACAGGTGGCATCCAACGAACGGCCTGCCGCCCCTAACGGGGCTTGGGCGCGGAGGAGGCATCCACGTTACCCGCCGCTCACGCAGCGGGCTACAATTCTGTCGGCCCTATGGGCCTGACGACCCATCACCCGTAGGCCCGGATCACACCACCTTACGCCCATGGCGCCCCCCCCCTACCGCTGGACGTACTCGAAGAAGTCGAAATCCACGGCCAGGCCGGCGCCGCTGAGATCCTGAAAGCACACTCCCACGAACGAACCGGAGTCACGTTGGGCTTTCGATCAAGGAATTCTACATAATTGTCACAATTTCAGCTCCGGCGAATCGGGAACTACCGTGAGGCACAAGAGATCCGAATTATTCCCCCAACCCTTTGCAAAAGCGGATCCTATGGAATGTCGCTGGCATTCTTCTCGCTATCAGGATTATGCGGCGAACCCGGAGTTTTCGGATTTTTCCGTCAATTCCAGAGATTAAGATTGACAGAACAGGCCCAATCCGACGATACCTACTCTGGATGGGGGCGAAAAGGGTATCGTCCCCATCTTTGGCATCGTTTCCCTTTCGGGAGTTCCGGGAACTATGGACGTCACGGGTACATTCTCTACAGCACCAGCGAAGTCGGTGGTACTGGCCGACACGCAAACGCTTTCCCGACGCGGGACTCGCTTGCTGCTGGAGGCCCGCGGCTTCGTCGTGGCCGGGGAAACGCCCAATGGCTCCGACGCCGTTCAAATGGCTGGCGACCTTCAGCCCGATGCGTTTATCACCGACCTGGATTTGAGGATTCTTCCGGGTCTTGAAGCCATCCGGCAGGTTCGTCGAGTCAGCCCAAGGACCGCGATTTTGGTGCTGACCCAGACGGAGATGTGCCCCAGCGTCGTCGGAGCCGTTCGCGCCGGCGCCACCGGATACGTTCTGCGGAACAGCGACCCCGAGGAGTTCTGCCGGGCTTTGGACTCGGTCATCCTTGGCGATATGTACCTGTGCCCACGCGTGGCCAAGCATCTCGCGCCCGGCCATTGCACGCATCTGGAAGTGGAAGACTGCCACGGACTCGGATGCCTCACCGCCCGGGAACTGCAGACCGCTCGACTGGTCGCCGAAGGGTACAGCTCGCCCCAGATTTCCGGCCTGATGAATATCTCGCCGGCGACCGCGGATCGACACCGGGCGAACATTATGAAGAAACTCGATCTGCATTCGGTATCCGCGCTGGTGCTGTTCGCGGTCCGATGCGGACTGATCGATACGCAGAAGGCCTCGGCGTAGCGCCAGGCCGGTCGTGACAACCGAATATGACATCTGCGGGGCGGTCGAGAGGCCGATGCGTGCGAAAAACACAAGGACCCCCGACCCTTTGCCAAGTTCCTGGGCAGGACAACTTGGCTAGCACGCTCGGCCTCTCGAGCGCCGGCAGATACCCCTGGCCATCGGCCAGGTTCCCAGCGGGACGCTCGGGTAGCCGCACAGTGCGAAAAACGCAAGGACCCCCGACCCTTTGCCAAGTTTCCGGGCAGGAAGACTTGGCTAGCACGTGCGGCTTCCCGACGCCCCGCTTCCTTTTGGGTTCATGACGGACGAGTGGGGAGTTGGCCTGATGACCGCCTGACGTTACTAGTACCCTGTC
>CBDVCA010000030.1:0-23354 GCA_965372365.1 uncultured bacterium | reverse complement strand
CCGTTTCTGTGCCTGAAGCCTGAGGTCTGAAGCCTGTAGCCTTCCGTTCGCCGTTCGCCGTTCGCCGTTTCTGTGCCTGAAGCCTGAGGTCTGAAGCCTGTAGCCTTCCGTTCGCCGTTAGCCGTTCGCCGTTCCAGCAGTTAACTTTCATTGGTGAATGTGCCGATAAACTATTGATTGCACATAGGATTCGTACATCGTGACGTTCCGTGGGAAAGCGCCAGTGACAAAGCCCGAAGCGATTATCCGCCTCATCCGGCCGCAGCAGTGGATCAAGAACGTAATCGTTCTGCTCCCGGTGGTGTTCGCTCGGCGCGCCGGCGACGTAGGGGCGTGGATCCACGCGGGTTGGGCGGCCGGAGCGTTCTGTCTGGCCGCCAGCGCGGTGTACATCATCAATGATCTCCGCGACCGCCGGGCCGACCGGCTGCACCCTCGCAAGAAGAACCGCCCGCTGGCCAGCGGAGCCATCGCCCCCGGCCAGGCGGTGGGGTTGGCGGCTCTGCTGGCGATAGGCTCACTGGCCGCGGCGGCCGCTCTGAGCACCATGGTCGCCGGCCTGATCGTTGCCTATCTGGTTCTCCAGGCGGCGTATACTTTCGGCCTGAAACGCAAGATCCTGCTGGACGTCATTATCATCGCCGGCGGATTCGTTCTTCGAGCCGGGGCCGGGGCGGTGGCCATCGGGGCCGAGCCGAGCCCGTGGCTGATTGTTTGCACGTTCACGCTGTGCATGTTCATGGGCTTCTGCAAACGCCGCGGCGAACTGAACACGCTCGGCGACGTCGATCTGGCGTCGGGGCATCGTCACACGCTCATCGGATACACCCCGGAACTGCTGACTCACCTGATCACCATGTCGGCCGCGATCGCGGTGCTCAGTTTCGTGCAGTACGCCGTTCACCCCGACACGGTGGGCCGGTTCGGCACCATCTACCTGGTCTACACGCTTCCGGCGGTCGTCTACGCTGTGTTCCGCTTCGCGATGCTGTCGATGCAGGGCCGGTACGACGACCCGACCGATCTGATTCTCGGGGATCGACCCTTCCAACTGACCCTCTTGATGTGGGCCGCGGCCGCCATGGCGATCATCGTTTGGGGGCCGAGCGTTCAGGACTATCTGCGAGGCGCCCCGTAGCGGGGGGCCGCAGCGACACCACCGCAAGACAGGAACCCGTCTGATGACTACAGAATCGTCTCCGCCAGCCGAAAGCCGACCCAAACCGCCCGCCGACCGCTGGATCAAGCTTGGGTTCGCCGCCGTCGCGATCGCCATCGTCGGATGGCTGATTCTTCACCAGCACATGGAATCGTCCCTACCCGGCTGGAGCAACGACCTGCCCGCCGCCCTCGCCCAGGCCCGCCTGGAGAACCGCAAATTGGTCGCCGTGGTGTACGACAGTCCGCAGAACCACGATTACAAGAAGCTCCGCGTCATCCTGACCAAGAAGGGCAATGTCGAGGCCATGGACGACGCCAACGTACTGAGGGTCCAGACCAGCCTTGGGCGCCGGGATCCGCTGATAGCCACGTATGAAATCGAAATCTACCCCACCACCTTGCTGATCGGCCCCGACGGCAAGGTGATCACGCGATGGACGGGGTACATTGGCGAGACGGTGTTCCGAAGCCGCTTCCTGAAGGGGAAGTCGAAATACTAACCGAGCACACCCCCCAATCCGACGCACCGGCGACGCCGGACAGACGGACCGCCAAGACCTACCTGGCGATCCTCCTGGCCGCCCTTGCGCTGTACGCGGCTACCACTCAGCACGGGCCCGCCTGGCAAGACAGCGGCATGCACCAGTACCGCGCGTTGACCGGGCAGTACAGCAATCCCCTGGGCCTGGCGCTGGCCCATCCACTGCTGATCGCCGCCGGAAGAGCCCTTCGCGTATTCGGCGACGCCAACCTTCCAACGGCCATGAACCTGCTCTCGGGGGTCGGCATGGCGGTGGCCGTCGCCAATGTGTTCCTGCTGGGCGTCCGGCTTACCGGCCGGCGAGTTCCGGCCGTGCTGGCGGCGACCATGCTGGCCGTCGCCCACACGCCCTGGTGGCTGGCGACCATCACCGAAACCTATACCTGGGTCGCAGCAGGTCTGACAACCGAACTGCTCCTGTTGGTCTGGCTGCTGCGGAACCCCCATTGGCGAACCGCGGCCCTGCTGGGCCTGGTCAGCGGGCTCGGCCTGAGCCTTCACAACTTCGCTCTGCTGCCGCTGCCGGTGTACGCCGTGGCGATCATGGTTCTGGTCGTTCGCCGACGCCTGCCGACGTGGGCGCCAGCCGCCGTCATCGGCGGCTGGCTCATCGGCGCCGCCGGGCTGGGGACGCTGGTCATCGGCCAGGGAATGGCCACCGGCGACTGGGTCGCCACGATTCACTCGGCCCTGTTCGGGGAGGCTTGGCAATCCGACGTTCTGGGCGGCTCGGCCGAAGCCTTGAGCCGCGCCGGCATGTACATCGGCCTCAACTGGCCGATCGTGTCGCTGCTGCCGGTGCTAATGGGATGGTGGTTCATGCCCCGAGTCGCCGGACGGGCCGTGGGCACAGCCCTCGGGACGGTCGCAGCCATCCACCTGATCTTCGCGATGCGGTACCCGGTGGCCGACCAGTTCATGTTCCTGCTGCCCAGCTACACGCTGCTGGCCGTCGGCGCGGCGGTCGGCTTCCACCGAATCGACTCGATGCGACCCCGATGGCGAACCGTTTGCATGGCCCTGGTGCTCAGTTCAATTGCAGTGACACCGATTCTGTACGCCACGGTCCCCCGGCTGCTGACGGCCGCCGGCCGGTCGATCCGCCCGGGGCGCAAGTGGCCGTACCGAGACGAGAATCGATATTGGATTACGCCGTGGAAACATAACGAGGACTCGGCCCGACGATTCGCCGCCGCGGCGTTCGAACGGGCCGAACCGGAGGCGATTGTCCTCTGGGCCGACATGGCCTCGTTCCCGCTGCAGGTTTCGCAACTCGCCGACGGCCAACGTCCCGACATGCGTATCGTCCCGTTCACCGATCCGCTGACATCGCTGTACGAGACCGACCGGCCGGCGTTTGCCGAAGCCGTCGCCGGCCGACCCTGCTACACCGTCAACGCCACGCCCTCGCGACTGCCGCGAACCATCGCCAACGACGTGCAAACCGAACACGACGGCGTTCTATTGCGAGTGCGATTCGGGGAACCCGGCGCCGAACCGTAACGTAAGTGTATTATTGAAAGCCAAATGAAAATCTCGACGACGCCGGCGCCGAACCGTTGGCCTGATGGGGCGGCGAAAGCGAAAATTGATGTCAAGCCCACTGGGCAGTTCTCGTATAATGGATGCCAAATGATGACCAGCCGAATCCATCATGGCGTACTGATCGGTCTGACACTGGCCGCGGCGTTATCCGCGTTGCACCCGGCCGCGGCCCGGGGACAAGCGAGCGAAACCCAACCGGCCGGCGAAACAACCAAGGCCGCCCCTGACGAACAAGCGCCCCCTGCCGATAAGCCCGCCGACTCAGCGGGCAAGGACAACTCCTCGCCGACAGCGACGCCGCCCCTCCCCGGCGCCGCGGCGCCCAGACCCCTCGCCAACGATCCGAGGTCCAACTCGATCACAGCCAATCGGCAAATGCGGACGAGATTCGGCCTCACCGAGACCACACTGGTGAAGGCCAAGGCGCTGACGACGCTGGCGCCGGATAACCGAGGGCAGTACGCCTCGTTGCTGCGAGCCGGCGAGAACGCCCTGAAGATTCGCCAGTATATCCAGGCCACCAACGATTTCACCCTGGCCAATTACATCAGTCCCCGATCCCCCGAAACCCTGGTCAGTCTGGCAAACGCGGATTTCGGTCGCGAACAATACGCCATGATGGCGTATCATCTCCGCTTGGCGATCAAGTTTCTTCCGGAGTTGCCTTGTGTGAATCTCCAGTTGCGGCGTTTCTACCGCAACCCCGAGGAGTTCATCGATCTTCGCACGAAGCTGATCACCCGGACACGTCTATGGCCGCGGGACGCGAAGCTGTGGCTGGTGCTGGCGTATGTGCAATGGTTCGACGACAACACCGCCGAGGCCGTCGCGGCTCTGCGGACGGCCCTGCAGACCAGCACGGACCCGGCGCTGACCGTCGCGATCGAGCAGTTCTGGGAAGGATGCGTATCGACGGGCAAAGCCGGCGGGCCGCTGCTGATCGCCCGACCGACGAGCCGCCCGGCGCCGAAAGCTGAGCCGCAGTCGCCGCAGTCCGAAGCGAAGGTGGCTACAACCGCCAAACAGGAACAGAAGTGAATGATCGGCTGATTGAACCGGTTCGGTTCCCGGCCCCAGGAGTTCGCAGAGCCTTGGATGCAAACGACTTGGGCGCGAATATGCTTGGCGATGGCGGTAAACTCCCGCTTCCAGGGCGCCGATGGTAGCAATTGACTGTTAATAGAAAGTGACCGTGAGTTTTATGCCGGCAAATCGAGAACACAAATCCAGTCTGGTCGCCAAAGCGTTCAGCGCCGTCGAATCGCTGGCCGAAGGCCACCGCCTTCTGGCGAACATCCTTGTCCATAATGTTCTGTTTGCCCTGGCGTTCCTGCTGGCGTTCGTCGTCCGTTTCGACGCCGGCGTGCCGTTCAGCGATTCGGCCGCAGAGGGGCCGTGGTTCTACACACAATTCCTGGCGTACCTGCCCTATTTACTGCTGACCAAAAGCCTTATCTACCTGAACATGAAGCTGTTCCAGGGCCACTGGCGCTACGCGAGCACCCGAGACGTGCGTCGGATCGTCTGGGCCGGATGGTGGTTCGTCTTGGTGACGGCGATCGTCGTGTTCCTGATGGTCTACCTGCCTGAGATGTTCAGATTCAAGCGACTGCTCCCCTCCTACAGCCGCGGGGTGCTGCTGCTGGACTTCATCGTATCGGTCTTCCTGGTCTGCACCGCTCGCCTCGGCGTGCGTCTGTATCGCGAGGAACTTCGCCCGATCTCTGCCGAAGGCCTCACCCGAGTGATGATCGTCGGCGCCGGCAACGCCGCCGAGACGCTGATTCGCGAGATCAACCGGATGACCGAGGACCGCTACCGGGTGATCGGCTTGGTCGACGACAACCCCCACGCCAAAGGGCTGTACATCCACGAGTTGCCCATACTCGGTACGACCGAGGATCTCAAGGAGCTGTGCGAAGAGCACGACATCGACGAGATTCTCATCGCTCTGCCGTCGGCCTCGCAGGCCGAACTGCGACGGGTGATCGAGTTGTGCCGGGGCACCAGTCTACAGTTCAAGACGATGCCCGGCGTCAGCGATCTGATCGACGAGCGATTCACCGTCAGCCAGATCCACGACGTGGACATCAACGACCTTCTCGGACGCGAGGTGATCGACCTCGACCACGCGGCGATCGACAAGTTCATCGCCGGCCGTTCGATCATGATCACCGGCGCCGGCGGCAGCATCGGTTCGGAGATGTGCCGGCAGGTCGCGGCGGTCGGGCCGTCCCGGCTGATCCTCGTCGAGCAAGCGGAGAACCCCCTGTTCGACATTATCGGCGAACTGGGCCGCACCTGGCCCGACATCCCGGTCGTCCCGGTGATCTGCGACATCTACGACCGCCATCGCGTGATGACGGTTTTCGGCATGCACACCCCCGAGGTCGTCATCCACGCAGCCGCTCACAAGCACGTGCCGATGATGGAATGGAATCCATGCGAGGCCATTAAGAACAATATCCTCGGCACGCGGAACGTCGCCGACGCCTCCCGCGAGCACGGGGTGGCCGAGTTCGTGATGATCTCGACCGACAAGGCGGTCAACCCCTCCTCGGTGATGGGCTGCTCGAAGCGCGTGGCCGAACTGTACGCCCAGTCGCTCAACGGCCAGGACGGTTGCACCACGCAGTTCAAGGCCGTTCGGTTCGGCAACGTACTGGGCTCCTCCGGGTCGGTGGTGCCGATCTTCAAGCGGCAGATCGCCGAAGGCGGACCGGTCAGCGTAACGCACCCGGAGATGACGCGATACTTCATGACCATCCCCGAGGCCAGTCGGTTGGTGCTCCAGGCCGCGGCCACCGGCTGCGGGGGGCAGATCTTCCTGTTGGATATGGGCGAGCCGGTCAAGATCGTCGACCTCGCTCGCGACTTGATCACACTGAGCGGGTTCCGGCCCGACGAAGATATCGAGATCACCTTCACCGGCGTTCGGCCGGGCGAAAAACTTTTCGAAGAGCTTCGCACCAACGGCGAGGACATCGTCCCCACCACCCACAAGAAGGTCAACGTCTGGCAGACCGGAACGATGGACCGCCAAGAGTTGCTCGACGGGATCAGCGAGTTGGAACTGCTGGTCAATACACCCGATCGCAACGCGATCATCCGGGGGCTGCAACGCCTTGTGCCGGAATACGAACCGCTGAATCCGCCTGCCCCAGCCGGAAGCAGCAAACCCAAGTAGTCCTGATTCACAAGAGCGTTGGAGTAGAAATCTCTATGGCGACTGATTCGATTCCACTATCGAAACCTGACATCACCCGTTCCGAACGCGACGCCGTCGCGGCCGTCCTTCGCACCGATCGACTGAGCATGGGCCCGCACCTCGAAGCCTTCGAGGCCGCCGCGGCCGCTCGGGCCGGTCGCAAGTTCGGCATCGGCGTCAACAGCGGAACCAGTGGGCTGCACCTGTGCGTTAAGGGCCTGGGCGTCGGCGCCGGCGACGAAGTGATTACGACACCGTTCTCATTTATCGCGACAACCAACTGCCTGCTGTACGAAGGCGCCACGCCGGTCTACGTCGATATCGACCCCGACACGTACAACCTCGACCCCGACCAACTCGCCGCTGCGGTCACCCCGGCGACCAAGGCGATTCTGCCGGTGGAGATCTTCGGCAACACGGCCCACTTCGATCGGTACGAGCGGTTCGCCGCCGATCGTGGACTGCTGATGATCGAAGATTGCTGCGAAGCCCTCGGCGGCGCCCTCGGCGGCCGGCCGGCCGGCGGGTTCGGCGATTGCGGCGTCTTCGCCTTCTACCCCAACAAACAACTGACCACCGGCGAAGGGGGGATGATCGTCACCGACAACCCCGACCTCGCCGAAGCCGCCTTCTCCATGCGAAACCAGGGCCGCCAATCCTCCAGTTGGGACCGCCACGTGCGGATGGGCTACAACTACCGCATGAGCGAACTGAGCGCCACCGTCGGGGCGGTGCAGATGGGCCGCCTTGACGACATTCTCCAACGCCGGCGCGATGTGGCCGCCGGGTACAACGAGGCGATGGCCGATATCGACGAGATCCGCCTGCCGCCGATGGCCGAGCCGGACACCGCCAGTTGGTTCGTGTACGTCATCCGACTGGCTGACCCGTTTGACCGCAATACTCGAGACGCGGTCATCGGCGATCTGCAGGGCCAGGGCATCGGCTGCGAACGCTACTTCCAGGCGATTCACACCCAGCCGTTCATTCGCGACAGGCTCGGTGACATGGTGGGCCGGTTCCCGATTTGCGAAAGGATCGCCGATCGAACGATTGCGCTGCCGTTCTTCTCGTCGATGCTCCCCGAGCAGGTGGCGCGCGTGACCGAGGGCCTCAAAGCCGCTCTACAGCGTTGTCGATAAACCCCGACGGCCGCGACCGCCGGAGATCCCGGATGGATCTGAGAACCGCTCGTAAGGATGAAGCAACGTGTTAGCACTGACCGCCCCGAACTACTACTGGGGGATTACCGGAGCGCTCGGCCTGGCGGCCATCGGCTCGTACGCCGGCGGGTTCGTCGCCGCGTGGCTGGGCCGAAGGCTCCACATCATGGACAAACCCGGCTCGCGATCCAGCCACAGTATTCCCACCCCACGAACCGGGGGCGTGGCCATCCTCTTTGGCGCCATGGCCGGCCTGTCGCTGCTGGCCGAACCCACACTGGCCTTCGCCGTCGCGGCGGCCGTGGGAGCGGTGATCACCGCCATCAGTTTCATCGACGACGTCGCCACAATTCCATCGCTGCCTCGACTGGCCCTGCACTTTCTGGTCGCCGGGCTCACCATCACGCTGATCGACCTGCACGTGACCGACTTGGGGTTGCCGTTTATCCCCACGCCCATGAACGAATTGGTCGGGTTCCTCGTCGCGATGCTGTTCGTGGTGGGGTTCGTGAACTTCTTCAACTTCATGGACGGCATCAACGGCATCAGCGCCGCCCAAGGCATTTGGGGCGGGCTCACGCTGGCGGCGCTGCTGGCGTGGGGCCACGGCGGCAACAGCGTCATCTACGCCGCCGCCATCGCCGGCGGGTGCCTGGGGTTCATGCCCCATAACTTCCCGACAGCCCGAATCTTCATGGGCGACATCGGCTCGACGACCATCGGATTCGTGCTGGCCACGCTGACGCTGGTCGGCTCCCGCCACGCCAGAATCGACGGCGAAACGATGCCGTGGGTGTGCTTCATTCTCCCGCTGGGGGTGTTCATCTACGACGCCGTCTTCACGCTCGCCAAGCGAATCGGCCGCGGCGAAAACCCCCTCAAGGCCCATCGCGAGCATCATTACCAACTGCTGGTCCGCAGCGGATGGTCGCACACGAAAGTCACCTGCGTACAGATGGGTCTGATGACCCTTTGGTGCATCGCAGCCTTCGTCTACGCCGGCGGCAACGACGCCATCCGACTGATGGTGCTGGGATTCCTCGCCGCGACAATGGCCGCATACAGCATGGTCGTTCACCGCTATTTCCAGAGCCACCGCCTCGACCGGGCCGAGACCGTCGAAGCGAAAGCCGAGAAGACCGAGCAGGCGGAGCAGGCGGAGGATACGCCGTGAAGCTGGCCATCTACGGCGCCGGCGGCCTCGGACGCGTTGTGGCCGAGTCCATCCTCCGAACGGGCGCCCATGACCTCGCCGGCTTCATCGACGATTCACCCACCCCACCGGCCGGCGTGCCGGGCGGCTCGATTCTCGGCGGCAGCGACGACTTGGCCGACCTGGCCGCATCGGGGGCGATCGAAGGCGTCGTCATCGCCATCGGCGCCAACGTCGTTCGTGCGAAGCTGGCCGCCAAGGCCCAAGCCGCCGGGCTGGCGCTGCCGGCCATCGTAGACGCAACCGCCGTCCTGTCGCCTTCAGCCAACGTGGGCGAGGGCGCCGTCATCGCCGCCGCCGCCGTCATCGGCCCGGCCGCCACGATTGGCCGACTGGCCATCGTCAACGCCGCCGCCGTCGTCGAACATGACGCGACCGTCGGCGAAGCCGCCTACGTGGGGCCTCGAGCCCTCATCGACGCGCGGGCCCGCATCGCCGAGGGGGCGTGGGTTGACGGAGGGCGCGTGGTGGGCAAAGACGAAGCTGTCGGCTGCGACGACACGGGCGAGTAGATCCATCTCTCACTGCCGGGCGTGGGTCAGCGTTTCAATGAATTGGTCGGCCACGTGGGCCAGAGTGTACTTATTCTCGAAGGCGGCCCGGGCCCGTCGGCCCATCTCGGCCCGCTGGTCCTGATGGTCGCGAAGATAGCAAATCGCCTCGACGAGGGCGTCGAGGTCGCCGGGGGGGACGACGAGTCCGCACTTCTCTTCGAGCACGACTTGGCCCATTTCGCCGCGTTCGTTGCAGACCACCAGCAGAGGCTTGCCGGAGGCAAGCATACCATACAATTTGCACGGCACCGCCAGGCCGGTCACCCCTTCGTCGAGAACGGCCACCTGCACGTCGCAACCGGTCAGCGACTGCCCGATCTCCTCCAGCGGCTGGTACGGGTACAGCGTTACGTTGGTCAGCCCCCGGTCGGCGACTCGCTTCTCGACCATGGGCTTCTTCTGGCCGCCGCCCACGAACATCAGGTGCACGTCGGCGTCGGCGAGTTTCTCCATCGCGTCAACCAACAGGCCGACATCGTGCAACCGGCCGAAGTTGCCCGAGTACAACATAACCAACCCGGCTTCGACGCCCGTCGATTGGAAGAACGTACTGTCACGTTTATCCCCGGGGACGATCAACTCGCCGTTGGACCAGTTGGGGATAATGTCGATCCGGCTGTGCGGATCGGGCCTGGGATCCTTCGCGGCCAGCACGTCGGCCATGGCCCGGCCCAGCGAAATCACGCGATCGGCGCGGCCGTAGATGCGACGGTTCAGCCTGTGCCACAGCCGAACGACCAGCGACTTCTCCGAAGCGATGCCGAAATGAGGCAACACGTCGGGGTACACGTCGTGGACGAGACACACGTAGCGCGTGCCCAGCAGCTTCTTGCAGATATACCCGACCACCCCGAGAAACGGCGGATTCGTCACGATCAGCAGCGGCCCCCGCTCCCGGCGGATCAGCAACCGCCACAGGGCGCCGAGCAGGAAGGTGGTGATGTTGAACAGACGCCCGGCGGTGGAGTCTTTGCGGAACCACGTGCACAGCATCGGGCGGATGATGGTGACGCCGTTGTGGGTGATCTTCCGGGGCGCACGGCGGAACTCGTAGTACGTGGGTTGGCCGCAGATGGCTGTCACGTCCATGCCGCGTTCGACCATCGCCTCGGCCAGTTCGGTCAGCAGCGTGCCGGTCGAAACGGTCTCCGGGTAAAACAACTGGCTCAGAATTACACATCGAGCGCGCTTGGCCGTCACTGGCAACTCTCCTGTCGACCGATCGTCGCGAGATATTCGCCGACGCCTTCTGCAAGCGTAGCGAACCGGACACGGCCCTGCAAGATCTCCTCAAGCCGCTCGGTGCGAACCACACTGTCGGTGGTCATCACGCCGACCCGGCGAGAACTGATCGGCATTTCCCTTCCGGCCAACAGCCCCAGCAGATCGCCCATCCACGCGGCCGGCTTCAGGAACCAACTCGGCACGTTCACCAACTTCACGTCCACGCCGGCCGCCTCGCCGACGGTCAGTGCGATATCGCGCATCGACCTCGGGTACGGGTCCGCCACGTTCAACACCTCGCCGCGGCAATCATCAAGATGGGTGCTGAGATCGACCAGGACCCGAGCGAGATTCTTCACGTAGAGCGTATTCTTCCTGGCGGCGCCGCCGTCGATCACGAGGAACCGCCCGGCGACCACGGCGCGAATCAGTCGTGCGAAGTTGCCCCGATCGCCCGGTCCGTAGACAACCGCCGGGCGCAGGATAACGTAGGGAACGGCGTCGCCGAGGATCTCGACCAGCGACTCCTCGGCCGCCAGTTTGCTTTGGGCGTAGGGCGTGATCGGGTCGGAGGGCGTCTGTTCGTCGCAGGCCCCGAGGTCCAACTGTCCGCCGTAGACGGCGATCGTCGAGAGGAACACGAACCCCGATGCGTTGCGAGCTCGCGCCGCCCTGGCCACAGCCGCGGTCCCGTCGCGATTGACCAGGAAGAACCGCTCCCGCTGTTCGGCCGTCTTGGGCACGCTATGCACCTGCGCGGCCAGGTGGAACACGACGGCGCCCTCGGGGATCGTCGCCGGATCGATGCTGTTCAAGTCGCCGATCACCGACGTCACGCGCGGGTCGTCGCCGAAGGCGAATGTCTCGGCCTCCGACGCCAGCAGCAGCGCGGTGACCGACCAGCCCTCCTCGATCAACTCACTCAGCAGTTGGCGGCCCACGCACCCCCCGGCCCCGGTTACATACGCATGTCGTTTCATGAAGGGGCTCCCGATACGCCGGCGTCGGCGTCGGCGCCGACGCCCAGCAAAGGTCCGAGCACCTTGAGGTATTGCGCCGTGCACACGGCCGGGTTGTACAATTGCTCGGCCGCGGCTCGGGCGTTGGTTCTGAAGGTCGCAAGCTGCGCCGGGTCGTCATGCAGTCGGCGTAACGTCGCGGCCAGGGCTTGAGGGTCGCGAGGGGCGGTTCGCAGGCCGCACTTGGACTCGCTCAAGACGGTCGCCAATTCGGTGTCCTGGGGGCTGATGGCCACAATCGCCGCTCCGGCCGCCAAGGCCGAGTACGTTTTGCAGGGCGCGATGGTCCCGGCGCGACCGGCGTCGATGGATACAATATGGCAGTCCGCCGCGGTCAGCGAATGGGGGACCGTATCTACGGACTGCCACGGCAGCAGCAGTACATTGGTGCATTGCAGTTGCTCGATGCGTTTTCGGATCGCCGGCGCCTGGGGCCCTTCGCCGATCAGCACGAATCGCAGGTCGTCTACGTCGCCAAGCAGTTTGGCGGCTTCGACGACGCTGAGCAAATCGTGTGACGAGCTGAACGCGCCGCTGTACATCACGACGAACTTGTCGACCAAGCCATGCTTGACGGCGAACGGATTGTCGGCCTTCGCCAGCGGCTTGATGAAGTCGGGATCGGCCCAGTTGGGAATCACGCGGATATCGACGGTTTCGCCGGCGGGAAGATGGTCGAGCAGCGCCTCTCGCATGCGGGGGCTCAGAGCGAAGACGCATTCGGCTTGCCGCAGTGCGTTGGCGCTGAGGCGTTTGAGAAGGCGATGGATCAGCCCGCCGCGGCGGACCCTACCGTCGACGACCAAGGCGTCGGGATAGACGTCGTAGATCAGCAGTGCGTAGCGAACGCCGAACAGCCGCCGGGCCAGCGGGGCCAGCCAAGGCGTCAACGGCGGGTTGGTCACCACGAACGCCAGGTCGCGACGCCGGCGTATCATCACCCAGAAGGCTTTTAGCGCGAAGGCGGTCCAGGTGAGGATCCGCATCAGGCCGCTGGTGCGATTGAGCTTCACAGCCGTCAGCCGATCATACGGCGGCTGGTAGCCCCGGGGCGTTTCCACGAACCCGCTCAACAGGGTCACGTCCACCCCGGCGGCGCAAATCGCCTCGACCAGTTGGCGGAACAGGCTGCCCGTCAACTGGTTGATCGCAAGAACCCGCGGCTGTTGTTTCATTTCGGCCATGATCGTGCGTGCCTCGCCCCTCTCGGCGACAGCCGCTCACTCGATGCCGGAATTCCCGAACCATTCAATGGTCCGCTTGAGCCCCTCATCAAAGGGCATCCGGGCCTCAAAGCCGAATTCGGCCTTCGCTCGCGATACGTCCAACTGCCGACGCGGCTGCCCGTCGGGCTGATCGGTATTCCAGACGAGTTCGCCGTCATAGCCGACCAAGCCGCGGATCTTCTCGACGAGATCCCCGATGGTGATCTCGAACCCGGCGCCCAGGTTCACCGGCTCGGCGCCGTCGTAAGAGGCCGTCGCCTCGACGATCCCGCGTGCGCAGTCGTCGACGTAGAAGAACTCGCGCGACGCCTTGCCCGTGCCCCACACCTCGACCGTCCGCTCGCCGGTGCGCTTGGCGGTGATGAACTTGCGAATCAGCGCCGGAATCACGTGACTGGTCCGCAGGTCGAAGTTATCGCCCGGGCCGTACAGGTTTACCGGCAGCAGGTAAACGCCGTTGAGCCCGTACTGCTGACGGTACGACTGCAGCATCACCAACAGGGCCTTCTTGGCGATACCGTAGGGGGCGTTGGTCTCTTCGGGGTAGCCGTCCCACAGGTTCTCTTCGCGGAACGGAACCGGGGTGAACTTCGGGTAGGCGCAGATGGTGCCCACCTGAATGAACTTGGCCAACTCAACCCGCCGAGCGTGTTCAATCAGGTGCAGGCCCATCGCCATATTCGCATAGAAAAACCGCCCGGGGTTCTCCCGATTGGCGCCGATACCACCGACCTCCGCTGCCAAGTGCAAGACAACGGTCGGTCGCATCTGTTCGTACATGCGAACCACGTCGGCTTCCCGGGTCAGATCATAGTCGTCGATCAGCGGGATCAGGATGTTCGATTCATCGACGCCGCGGCTTTTCAGTTCGACCTGAACGCGTCGGCCCAGAAAGCCGTCGCCGCCGGTGATGACAATGCGCTGGTCGGTGAGATTCATGCCTCACCCGCTTCCTTGGCGTGGTCGGCCAGAACACGCTCCTGCTTAGCCAGGCGCAAGTCATTCTCGACCATCAGCCGGGCCAGTTCGCCGAGCATGACCTTCGGTTCCCACCGGAGTTTCTCCCGCGCTTTGGTCGCGTCGCCGAGAAGGAGTTCGACTTCCGCCGGCCGGAAGTACCGCGGGTCGATCTCCACGTACTGCTCCCAGTCCAGGTCAAGCTGCCCGAAGACCTCGACAAGGAACTCCCGCACGCTGTGGGTCTCGCCGGTGGCCACCACGTAATCGTCGGGGACGTCCTGCTGGAGCATCAGCCACATCGCCTCGACGTAATCGCCGGCGAAGCCCCAATCGCGTTTGGCGTCGAGGTTGCCGAGGTACAGCTTCTCCTGAAGCCCTTCCTTGATCCGCGTCGCCGCCCGTGTGATCTTGCGGGTGACGAACGTCTCGCCCCGGCGGGGGCTTTCGTGGTTGAACAGGATGCCGTTGCAGGCGTACATGTCGTAGCTTTCGCGGTAGTTGACCGTCTGCCAGTAGCTGTACACCTTCGCGCAACCGTAGGGGCTTCGCGGATGGAACGGCGTCGTCTCTCGCTGCGGCGTTTCGGCCACCTCCCCGAACATCTCGCTGCTGGAGGCCTGGTAGAACCGGATCGGAAGCCCCGTGTCGCGGATCGCTTCCAGCAGGTTGATCGTCCCCATCGCGTCGGTGGCGACCGTATAGACCGGCTGGTCGAAGCTGACGCGAACGTGGCTCTGGGCGCCGAGGTTGTACACCTCGTCGGGCCGCACACGCGTGAGAATCTCCCGCAGGCCGATGCCGTCGGTCAAATCGCCGTAATGAAGCTTCAGCCGCACCGCCTCTTCGTGGGGGTCGCGGTACAGATGCTCGAGGCGCTCCGTGTTGAACGAACTGGACCGGCGAACAACACCGTGGACCTCGTAGCCCTTGCCCAGCAGCAACTCGGCGAGGTAGCTGCCGTCTTGTCCGGTAATGCCTGTTATCAATGCCGTCTTGGCCATGGGTGTCTCCTGAAAGACTCATCTGTGCCGAGCCGCCGCACGGTATCCCGTGGCGGCATGATGATCAATATCGCTCTATCTATCGTCAGTATAAGGTAGTTACTTGATTTTCCATACGTGCCAACTACGTGAACTTCCCTATAAATCCACCGAGTCTTTGGCAGCCAGCAAGGACAGACCATGCAGGACGTGCCGGCCAATGCGGACGATTCAACCATTCGCGGCCGGGCGAACAACAGGTTCTGATCCATTATACAGGCCCGACCGAGACGATGCCATCCCTTGGAGCCCACCCCAACCTGCCGGGTTGACGGGATCCCCAACAGCCCCTAACCCCATAAGGAATAGAGGTTGCGCCGAAAGAAACGCTTCGGTATGACAGAAGAATAGCCGATAATCATTTGGTGTGAACTGATTTGGTAGAATTGGTCGTACTGATGCCTGTGAGGCTTGCGACGCCGCTTCGTCCAACGCGAACTCAATTCGACGTGGACCGGAACGCCTTGATGAACACTGGAGACGGCCGTTGATCGATCAGACCGTGATGGATGAATACGACGCGGGTGAACCTGCGGCAAATGAGTTTGAGCAGGCATCCATCCCGGCCCACATTTCCCTCAAGCGCGGCGGCGGGTTCCTATACTTCTTGGCGTTCATATACATGCTGGTCGCCATCGGTTCGGCCGGCTTCTCCCTGACGACGCCCAACAGTCTACAGCCAGCCACCATCAGTTTCGCCACCGGCCTGTTCGTCTTACTATGCTCAGGACACATCCTCGTTCGCTGGATCGTTGGCGGAAGCCTGGATCCGTTCAGCCTTGACGTTGTCTTCATTGGCAGTTTTCTGATTTTCACGATGGGGATCTGGATCCAGTGCCTGTTCGGTCTCATTCCCTACGAGGCGACATACGAATTGAAAGCCGCCAGCTATTCAACGCGTGCAACGTTGCTGTGTACGTCGGCGGCGGCCGCCTTCCTGGCTGGCTATCTGTTTCGAACAATATCGGTTAAGTCGACGATCGCCCTGCCCATCCAGGAAAAGGACATGGCCGCGGCCGGAACGCTGGCCGCCATGGGCTTTGGCACGTTCTCGGTGTCTATCGCGTTTCGAGTCATCTACATATTCGGCACTGTTGGCGCCGGACAGTTCTTTCAAGGCGAGTATTCCACCCTCACGATGGGCCTGTCATTCGGCGAGTTGATGTACAAGATTTCCGAAACGCTCGCGCAGTTGGGCATCGTCGCCATGGCCGTCGGTTATGCCGTGAGCAAGCAGCGACTCGCACCGAAGGTTTTCTGGCCCGTGTACGGCGCCTACATCCTGCTGCTGCTGGTCGACGGTGAACGCGGCATCGTCTTTCAGACGCTGCTGGTCCTCGGTTTTGTCCGCCATCTGCTCATCAAGCCTGTCAAATGGCGGATCATCCTCCCTCTGAGCTTGGCGTTGATTTTTGTATTCGCTTCGGTCCGAGTCGCCCGAATGATGCAGGAACGATCGCTAACGAACCTAGTCGGCGTAATGAAATCGCACGAAGAAGGCATGGCCCTGCAGTCGACGCTAATCGAAACGAGCAATTCGTTCACGACGCTCACACGAACCATGCGGCAGGTGCCTCGATACGACAGCCACAAGTACGGTCGAACACTCATGTCCGGCGTACTGAGCATCGTCCCCGGCGCATCGGGAGTTGCTTTCCGCGCATTCGGCGGTATCGACGCCGCCTACTACGTTACGCCCGCCACCTGGCTGACCTACCGGGAGGCGGGCCTGCGCACGCCGAAGAGCGGCCTTGGCTTCAGCAGCGTCGCCGAGGCGTATCTGAACTTCGGAACCATGGGCATCCCCTTCGTCTTTCTCTTAGCCGGGTTTGTGTTGCGAGGCGTAGAATTCAAGACATTCGCCTCGCCTTCTCTGACGCGCCTTGTCGTATTGGCCATCCTGCTGGGCAACCTGTTCTATTGGGCTCGAGGATCGATCGATAGCTGGTTCCGCCCCATTGCATGGGCCATGGGCATGGTGTGGATCGCAACGAAGTTCGCGCCGACGATTCCCGTGATATCTCCTGAGTACGACGTCGTCGATTACGACCAGACGACCCGCGAGCATTACCAAATCTGAACATGCTTTCACTACTGCTGCTACATGCGAATCTTGATGTCGGAGGCACGGAACGGCACATGCTTAATCTGGTCCGCCATGCTGACCCGTCCAAGGTCCGCTTCGATATCGCATGGACCGCCCGGTGGCCGGGCCGATGGCATCAGGAGTTCGTCGACACCGGCGTCCAACTGCACGAGGTCACCGACACGAAATACCTCGTTGGATTCGGCAGGAAGATCCGGAGATTGCTCATACAGAACCGGTATGACGCCGTTTGTGCGTTCTGCCCGCAGAATATCGGACGCGTCCTGCACGCGGCCAAGTCCGTCGGCGTGCGGTCCCGTCTTGCCTGCTACCGGTCGGCCAATCCTCATCTGAACGGCCTGTCTCCACGGGCCGTCTATCTGCGAATCGACCGCCAGTTGGCGCTCCGCTACGCCACGCGGCTGCTGGGAAACAGCAGGGCCGTACTGGATGCGTATTTCCAACAACGCGATCCGCAAAGTGATCGTTACCGCGTCTGGCCCAATGGGCTTGAACTGGACCGATTCTCCGAAGCGGGCGATCGGCAGGCCCTCCGCCAATCGTTGGGCATCGCCCCCACCGACGTCGTCGTGGGGCACGTGGGACGCTTCATGGACGCCAAGAACCATGCGACGATTATCGACGTGGCCCAGCGGCTCTCCCGACAGAACACCAATATACGCCTGCTCCTGGTGGGCGACGGACCACTCCGCGGCAAAATCGAAAGCCACGTGACCGCTACAGGCCTGACGCACCACACGATCCTTCCAGGTTTGCGAGAGGACATCCCGCAGATGCTGGCGTGCATGGACCTGTTCCTGTTTCCCAGTGTGTACGAGGGGGCACCCAACGCCCTGTTGGAGGCTATGGCCGCAAGGGTGCCTTTCGTCGCCAGCGACATCGCCCCTAATCGTGACGCCGTGGGTGAGGCGGGCGGGGCTTTTCTGGCCGGACCCCATGACGTCGATAGGCTGACGGAATTGGCTGGGGAACTTCTCGGTTCGGCCGACAAGCGATCCGAGCAGACCGAAGCCGCCTACCGGCGCGTGCGAGAACACTTCTCTGTGAAGGCCAGCCTGAGCTACTTGCTGAGGACCATACATGAAGATCTCGAAATGAGCGATCGGATGCTCAGGGAGTGACTCGGCTGTGAAGATTCTCGTTGTATCCAGTTTCTATCGGCCGGCGTATTGCTATGGTGGACCCGTCCACAGCATCCACGCCATGAGCAAGAACCTTGTCCAGTTGGGCCACGAGGTCTCGGTCTACACGACCAACGCCAACGGGAAGACCACTCTTGACGTTCCTCTCGGCACACCGGTGGATATCGACGGCATTGCGGTCCACTATTTCCCGGTCAATCCAAGCCCGATTCCTTGGCCCCTGAATCAACTGCCCTACTTCAGTAGAACGGCCGGGTATTTCCGTAGCAAAGCCTTGGCGGCCCGAGTAGACGAGCAGGCCGGCCAGTTCGACGTGTTGCACCTACAGAGTCCATTCTGTCACTCGAACGTGGCCAGCTGTCGAGCTGCACAGAAAGCGGCTGTGCCATATGTCTACCAGGCCAGAGGCGTGCTGCGCCCGTCCCACCTGGCGTTTCGTGCCTGGAAGAAGAGGCTCTATATCGCCCTGTTTGAGAAGAAAATTCTCAAGGGAGCCAGTGGCTTGATCGCCTTGACCGAGGACGAGGGCGACGCCTACCGATTGCTGGGCCTCAAGAACAAGGTGTATGTCGTCCCCAACGGCATAGAGGTCGAAGACCTGCTCACCGAAGTGCAATGCCCCGACGATCCGCTGATCAAGCGTTTGGAGGGCAAGACGGTGATTCTGTTTCTTGCCCGCTTGCACCCGACTAAGGGGCTGGACCTACTGGCGCCCGCATTCTACTCACTGGCCCAACGCTATGGCGACGCCGTGCTGGTCGTGGCCGGCCCAGACGAATTCGGGATCGCCGACGCGATCAAGCAGACCGCTTCGCAGGCGGGCTTGGCGGATCGGGTTCTGTTCCCCGGACTGGTGACCGGACAGGCAAAACAGAACCTGCTGGCCCGGGCCGACGTCTACGCCCTGACCAGTTACGGCGAAGGGTTCAGCATGAGCGTCCTGGAAGGCCTGGGCTCGGCGACTGCCGCGTTAGTGACCAAAGCGTGTCACTTCGATGAGGTTCAGACCCGTGGGGCCGGCCTCGTCGTGGACGAGAACCTGCCGGCGGTCACCGACGCGCTCGACAAACTGCTGGGCAACGAGTGCATGCGCCGCAACATGGCGACCCGGGGCCGCCAACTGGTGAAAGAGAAGTACCAGTGGTCTCAGGTGGCGGCGAAGGCCGCCAGAATGTTCGCGGAGGTCTGCCGTTGAGTACCGATCTCCAGAACGACAGCGACCCCCAAGACAAGGGCGTAGCGAAATCGGCCGCATCCCCCAGGCTTGGCCTGATACAGAGAGGTATGCGCCGGTTCAAGTCCCTCAAACAGATACACCTGCCCGCCAGTTCGCTGCGAAGTACCCTGGCCACCGGCGCGTTCTGGTCTCTGGCCGGTTCGGTGGTCTCACGCGGATGTGCGCTGGTTGCCGCGGTCTTGCTCGCGCGGATCCTGGGCAAGATGGGATATGGCAGGTGGGGGATTGTACTCAGCAACATCTTCATGTTCGGCCAGTTCGCAAGTTTCGGACTGGCGATGACCATTACCAAGTACATTGCCGAACTGCGACGCCGCGACCCTGAACGCGCCGGCCGCATATTGTCCCTCGTTCTCATGATCGGCGCGGCGTCAATCTTTACGGCGGCGGCGCTTCTGACCTGCCTGTCCGGCCCGTTAGCCGTCCACCTGTACCAAGATCCAACGCTACATCTTCCTTTGGCCCTGGCGGGCCTGCTTGTCCTGACCTTTATAGGAACTGCGGTGCTGCAAGGGGCGCTGGCCGGCTTTGAAGACTTCGCCTTTATCGCGCTGGGCAATGCCTTTCAAGGCGTCATCTTCATTTCCTCGGCGCCGCTTCTCGCGCTTTGGGCGGGGCTTTCCGGCGCCGTCCTGGGCATGATCTTGGCGTGGGGGGCGAATCTCGCTGTGTGCATCCTGCGACTGCGCCGGAACTGCCGAGTATACGGCATCTTCTTAACGGCTCGCGGTGCGTGGCGAGAACGTAGTATCATTTACAACTTCAGCATTCCAAGTTTGCTGCAAGGCGCGGTGACCGGGCCCGCCATGATGCTCAGCCAGGCGATTGTCGCCCGGTTGCCGGGAGGAATGTTCGGACTCGGGGGCTTCCAGGCAGCAGTCCGCTGGCGTGACATTGTGATGTTTGCGCCCCAAGCGGTGCGGCGCGTTACTCTGCCAATGCTGTCAGGCCTTCGGGGCGAAAGGGATCACAAGCGATTCATGCGAGCCCTCAAAGCCAATGTCGTGCTGAATGGGGGGATTGCCGCACTGGGTGCGTTGCCGATCATCCTGTTGAGCAAGTGGATTCTGAGTTGGTACGGCGTTGAGTTTGTGCAAGACTGGGACATGATGATGATCCTGGTGGGATCCAGCATCTTCCAGGCCATCAATGACGTGTTCACACAAGTCACAGCCTGTTTGGAGAAGATGTGGTGGAACTTCGGCGTGCACGTTGTCTGGGCGGCGATCCTGCTTGGGGGCACATCGATTCTGGTCCAGAAACACGGAGTTCGAGGATACGTGTACTCCCTGGCGGCCGCTACTGCCATCTACTCGATTTTAAATGTTGCTGTCGCCGTGGTCATGCTGCGTCGCGAGAGGATTTGAGATAGCCACTATCTTGGTGAGGTCAGCGAAACGTCTATGAATACTATCACCGATCATGGAAATTTTTTTGGCGGCCACCCACTACTGAGTGTGATTGTCCCCGTCTGGAACCGCGTCACTGAGATTACGCGGTGCCTCGATAGCGTCACAGCGCAGAACTCATCTAATGTTGAAATCGTGGTGGTCGATGACGCCTCAACCGACACTACGGTGGCGGAGGTGGAGTCTTTGGCCATTCCCGGGATGTCGCTTGTCCGTCACAAGCAGAACCAGGGCGTCTGCTCCGCCCGGAATACCGGCACTCGCCATGCCAAAGGCGAATGGCTCCTGTTCCTCGACAGCGACTGGACGCTTCGTGAGGGCGCCCTGGAGCATTTCACAGACATGGCCAACACGGTGAATGCGGACGTGGCCGTTATTGGCTCGTACTGCCATACCGAGAACGATGAAATCCTGCCCTACCCGCATCCGCCCTCCGGAGTGTTTGGTTTCGATCAATACCTGGCATGGCTGAACCCGCCGGTCCTTCCGGATTACCTTTACGCCATACGGCGCGAAGCCTTACAGGAGACGCCGTGGCCAACCGACCGCCGGCTAGAGGCGCAGTTCCATCTGCGGATGATCAAACGCTGGCCAATGTTGATCTCCGATCGCGTTTGCGCCGAGGTCTATTACTCCTCCACCAACCGGTACTCTACGGTCACAGCGATTGATTCCGTTGATCGAAGTAGAATGATCTCCAAGGCGTGCCTGGTCTCGACAGAGGAGATCTTCGACGAGTTCGGCGACGAAATTCGCCGGAAGGCCCCACAATTCTATCAAATGCTTCTGCGTCGCGCGGCCTCCCTGTGTTTCACGCTGGGCAGACGCCTTTCAGGAATTAAACACTGCCTAAGAATGCTCTTGCGTAATCCCCTCCAGGCTCGAGGCTGGCTCATTCTGGCCGCAGGGATGATGGGAAGTTCGAATTACCAGCGATTGCGCAAACACTTCGGGCAATGACCGGCCGCACTTCTCTTTCGGCGGGCTACCGCCGGGTTATGCCCGACCGTGGACTGCCCGGTCGTTTGCTGATCGCAGCCCGTAGGGCCTCGGAGATACTTGGAGCGAATCCAACCGTTCGCCAAGGCCCGGCAGACTTCGCGCCTTGCCCCAGGGCCGGTGGTCAATTCGCCAGCAGAACTCTATCTTCTCCGATCCGACTCCACATCTTTATCGAATCGTCCGATAGACGTACAGTCAACACGGGGATCAAGCCGAAGGAGGAACAATGAAGATCATCAACATCGTCGGCGCCCGGCCCAATTTTATGAAGATCGCGCCCTTGATGGCGGCCTACAAGGCCTACCCCCAGGTGCAGCCGATGCTCGTCCATACCGGCCAGCACTATGACGAGAAGATGAGCGACCTGTTCTTCCGCCAGTTGGAGATCCCCGCCCCGGATATCAACCTCGGGGTCGGGTCGGGATCGCACGCGGCCCAGACGGCGGCGATTATGACCGCCTTCGAGCCGATCGTCCTTGCCGAAAAACCCGACGCCGTCCTGGTCGTCGGCGACGTCAACAGCACCATCGCCTGCGGCATGGTGGCGGTCAAACTCGGCGTCAAGCTCATCCACGTCGAAGCCGGCCTCCGCTCCGGCGACCGGACCATGCCCGAGGAGATCAACCGGATCCTCGTCGATTCGATCAGCGATCTGCTGTTCGTCACGGAGAAGTCCGGCCGGGAGAACCTGCTGCGCGACGGGGTCGACGAGTCCAAAATCTTCCTCGTCGGCAACGTGATGATCGACACGCTGCTGAAGAACAAGGCCAAGGCCGATCAGTCGACCCTTCTCGCCGACCTCGGCGTCGACGGCGCCCCGTACGCCGCGTTGACGCTGCACCGACCGGCCAACGTCGACGACCCGGTCGTTCTGGCCGGGCTGCTGGACGCCCTTGAGGTGATCAGCAACGAGATGCCGATCATTTTCCCGATCCACCCGCGTACGCGGAAGAATATCGCCGGCTCGTCCCTGGCCGGCCGCGTCGAGGCCATGACCAACCTCCGGCTGCTCGATCCGCTCGGGTACCTCGACTTCCTCAAGCTCACCTCCTCGGCCACGCTGGTGCTCACAGATTCGGGGGGCATCCAGGAAGAGACCACCATCCTGAGGGTGCCCTGCCTGACGCTTCGAGAGAATACCGAGCGGCCCATCACCGCCGAGGTCGGCTCCAATCGCATCGTCGGCGTCAAGCCCGACGCCATCCTCGCCGCCTACCGAGACGTGATGAGCGGCGCCGGCCGGCCGCCCCGGATTCCCGATCTGTGGGACGGCAAGGCCGCCCAGCGAATCGCCAAGATCCTCACCGAGAAGCTGTAAGCCGCCATCGACGCCCCGCCCCATCGGCGCGAAACAGTTGACGTAACCGTTCACAGTTTCTTTTCAATAATCGGGCTCTCATCCCGAACCGGTGGCGGGTATTCGTTCGGCCATGATGCAAGAGCGTGCTTGGAATTGGGTCTGACCGCTCAAGTGAATCTGCCGTTGATGCCCGTAGGGCCGACAAATTTGTAGCTCGCCGCGGCGAGGCAGGGTTCGCCCCATAGCGTCCCAAGCCCCGATAGGGGCGACACCCCGTGGCCATACGGTCTCTGTGTCGCCCCT
>CBDVCA010000029.1:0-23703 GCA_965372365.1 uncultured bacterium | reverse complement strand
ACTAGCCCCCTGCAGTGCAGGGGGTTGTTGGACCGATGGTGCTCCCGCTGTATACTCGATGCCAATGGGAGGGAAGGGAAAGCTCTATCGATATGTGACGGGTTCACACGTCATAGGATAGCTTCACACGTCACTTGACCCCCCGCACTGCGGGGGGCTAGTAACGGCAAGCACGCATCCGACCCACTCCCCGCTAATCCGTCATGAACCAAAAAAATCGCCTCTTGGACCGCACGAATCACAAATGGTCCAAGAGGCGATATCACACAAATATGCACTGGCGGTGCGTAGATCAGGCGTAATTGGCGTATCGGTAGTAGTTGCGGCCGGTGGCGCTGGAGTCCAGGGCGATCACGCCGGAGACGTGTACGCCGACGCTCTCGAGAATCTGCGTGGCCTGCTCGACCAACTTGCGATGGGTCTTGTGGATTCGCACCGCCAGCAGGGTCATGTTGGTCCATCGACCGAGGATGCCGGCGTCGGCGACGCTGATGACCGGGGGGCTGTCGATCACGATGTAATCGTAGGCCGCGGCCAGCATGTTCATCACGTCGTCGGCTCGCGGGCCGCTGAGCAATTCGCCGATACGGTCGAGTTTGACGGTCCCGGCGGTGAGCACGTGGAAACTCTCGCGTCCGGCGGACCAGATGGCTTCCTCGGGGGTGCATTCGCCGGCGAGCAGTTCGGCCAAGCCGTTCTTGCGGGTCATTCCCAGCAGCGGGGCCACGGACCCGCGACGGAGGTCGGCGTCGATCAGGAGCGTTCGTTTCTGAGTGATCTCCGAGAAACTGTACGCCAAGTTCGTGGCGGTGACGGTCTTGCCCTCTTGCGGCTGGCTGGAGGTGATCATGCACCGGACAGGCCCGTCGTTGGCGATACGGATCAGGGCCGTTCGCGTTTGGCGGATCTGCTCGCTCACCTGGCATCGGGGTCGGTGATGGGTCAGAACCAAGGGGCTGAAGAACGCCGATCGCCGCAACGGGGTGATCGCCGCCGGTTCGGCGACCGGATGGATCTCTTCCTGGATGACCGACGCCGCGCTGTCCATGACGGCCGTTGGGGCCGGGGCTCTCGGTGGCTGGGGAGCCGCGACGACCGAATCGGCGTCGAGCGCTTCTCGGGCCGCCTGTTCGGCTTCGGCGACGGCCATCGACACCACGCGTACGGTTGACGGATCAACCGCGTCGCTGTTCCTGGCGGATTGTTGCATCGCTTTCAGTACATTTCCCATTGGTCAGTCTCCACGGCTCGACGTCTGCGTCGACGTCTCAGCCTGCCGCATTGGCGGGCATTCTGTAGTTGGCCTTCGCCGCGACTTGGTCGCCCCATCCGCAACTTGTCATTTCACGCGTAACGGATCGCGCGATGTCGCTGGTGACGATGTACGACTCATTGGCGAACGTCGCCAACAGGGCCGCATCACAAATGTTGTTAATCAGTCGGGGCGTGCATTTGGCCGCTCGTGCAATCAGGGCCACCGCATCGTCTTCAAACGCCACGCGAGGGGAACGCCCCCCGCCGGCGACGGTCAGCCGGTGTTCGATATAGGGGCCGACGTGCTTGGACTTCAGCGGGGTCAGATGGTAGCTGAGCACCACGCGCTGACGCAAATGCTCCCATTGAGGAAGTTGGAGCGTGTCCCGCAACTCGGCCTGACCGAGGATGACCCACTGGATGAGCTTCTCGGAGCGGTTCTCCCAGTTGCTCATCAGCCGCAGTTGCTCCAGGGCGCTCTTATTGAGGTCCTGGCTCTCGTCGACCAGCACGGCGACGCGCTGGCCCATTCGCTGCAAGGCCACCAGGCGGTCAGTCAGGCTGGTCTGCATGGCCACCCGGTCGACCTTACGGGCCGACGGGCCCATCAAGGCGGTGTAGACGCACCGCATGAGTTGATCGCCCCTGACCAACGGATCGGCGATCGTGACCATCACGGTGTTGCGCCGCAGACGCAGGCTCAGCACATTGGAGACCAGCGTCTTGCCGGTTCCCACTCCGCCGGTCACGACGACCATACCCTTGCCCTGCTCAATGGCGTACGTCATGTTGGCCAGAGCCTCTTCGTGCGCCTCGTTGGCGTAGAAGAAACGTGGGTCGCTCGTGTTGGCGAACGGGAACATCTTCAATGCGAAGAACTCTAGATACACGTCCGGCTCCTTGTCAGATTCAGATCAGGCCCAGGAGGCTTTGCACCCCGCGCCACATCGCGCGAGTCGTGGGGGCGAGATGCTCGATGATCTGAGCGTACCGCCCGGGATAATTGGTCGACATCACAACGCCCGCGGCGGCCAGAAAGGTCACCCCCAGCAGGACGGCCACGGTGGCCGGAACCAGTACGTACCTGCGGATGGCTCGGACGCGACGTGCGGCGGGCGTCAGGATCGGCCCGATCACGCCCAGCACCGGCAGGCCCAGTTCCGTTCGGGCTTCCTCGGCCGAATCGAAGCACCGGCTCAGGCGACTGATCATGATCACCAGGATGACGCCGAAGGCGAGTCCGCCGCCGATGGCCAGGGTGAACACATGCCACAGGGCCGGCCAACTCGGACGATACACCGGCGCGGCGGCCCGGATCACTTCCAGGTGGGTCCGCGTGCCGTTCTTCTCGGCGGCCAGTGCTCGCTGCACTTTGACCTGGTTCTCCTGCCACATGCGTTTCTCTTTGTCGAGTTCGCCCAGTCGGTTGGTGATTCGTCCGAACTCGCGAGCGACCGGCAGGAAATTGGCTTGGGCGGTGGTGTAACGACCCAACGCCGCGGTCATGCGATTCTCTTGGGTGGTGAGGCGAGCCCATTCGGCTCGCACATCCTCGATCTGCATCGTCGTCCGCGTCTTGCCGATCGCGGCCACGGCCGGATCCATGTCGGCCTCGACCCGCTGGGGCAGCCTATCGGCGGTCGCTTGGGCGGCGGCGATGTGACCGGTGAGACGGATGACCTTCGGATGGCGGTCGGTCATCGTGTGCGTTTTACGCAAATCATCAAGTTGGGCTTCCAGGGTCGTCACCGCCGTCATCGCTTCGGTGTGCTCGGGATTGACGACCGTGTTGGCCATGCCGTTGATCTCAATATCCTTCAGCGACGCCAGCCTCGAATCCAACCCCGTGCGGTGCTGATGGAGGTCTTCCAGTTCCGTCCGGAGTCGTTCGATCTGCCGGGTGAGGAACTGCGGATTGTTCGGCAGCATATCCGGGTGGCCCTTCAGGAAGTTGTAACGCTGTTCCTGGAGCTTATCGAGTTTCTCGTCGGCGGAGGCGATCTGTTGGTTCAGGTACGTCGCACTGGTGGACAACTGGGCGATCAGCTCCTTCTGTGTGGAGGCGATATAGTTCTTCACCAACTGATTCGGCAGAGTATACGCCAGCACCGGGTCGCCATCGGTCAGTCGCAGCGACATCCGGTCGCGGTCTTTTCGCCTGATGATCCAGGAGAAGTGCAGATTCCGTTGCACCGAGTTCACCAGGCGTCCCAATCGGACCGAGGCGTCGGGGGTGAGTTGGCCGGCCGCGTCGGCGGGAAGGTTATCCATGTATCCCAAGTCGTCGAGGGCTTGCCGGACCGCCTCGTTGCCGGTCGTGTGGTGGACGAGCAAGGGCTTGAGGTTCTCGAAATTCTCCGGCAGGCCGTCGGTGCGGGCGGAGATCAAGTTCCCTTGTCGCTCAAACACGCAGGTCGCGGCGTATCGCCTCGGTACGAAGTTGAAGGCGATGAACGTGACGCAGGCAAACAGCCCGGCCGCGAACAGGGCCGTCGACCGCCGCGTCCACACCATCGCGACGTAATCGGTGAATCCTAGTTGTGAGCTGTGTGCGTTCATAGTGCTTCTCGATCCCTCTGCTGTTACTGGCCGCCGCCGGAGGAGGATGCGCTTCTCAAGTCTTGGGGAGCCGACACGGTTCCGATCAAAGGCTGAATCGGGAACAGCACCTGCTGCAACGCGTAACCAACCTTAGCGAACGGCGTTGGCGGTACGTAGATCACGTCGTTGTTGGCGATCATGAAATTGGCATGCGTGTTGCCTTTGATCATGGTGGCAAGATTGACGGTAATCCTATGGCTGGTGTTCTTGATGTGACCTTCCTGGTCGAGGGCCAGCCCTTCTTCCCCGGGCAGCGGATCGAGCCCTCGGATCACGCTGATCTTCTGAGGCATCGCCATCTTGGTCGGCTGGGCCATGGCCAAGGCGCTGAGGAAGCTGTCGTTGCCCGTGTAGGGGTACACGCCGGGCCGGCTCACTTCGCCGAAGACATAGAACCGTTGGCTGTTGTAGCCGGTGACGGTAACGGTCACCTGCACGTCTTCATAGTAGTCCAGCAGGCTCTCGGTCAGTTCGGCGGCGATCTGGCTGGTGGTCTTGCCGGCGAGCACGTAATTGCCCAGCAGGGGCAAGAAGGTCTTGCCGTCGGGTCCGACCCGGACGGCGTACCTGTTGAACTCCTCGGTGGGCCGGGCCGAGATGGTCAGTTGATCGGGGGGCATGACCACGTACTCGGCGCCGCCGCCGGCGGGAACGGATGTGGCCAGGAAGTCGAGCATCTGGCGATGGTCGGTGCGGCAACCGGCCCCCACGGTGCATGCCAGCATCGCGACGATCCAGAGGCGTGTTGTTTGTCTTGTCTGTCTCATGGTTTCACCCACTCAATCTGTTGCCGCTATCGCGGCCGAGTCGTAATCGCCTGGTGAGGTTACCGGGCCGCCGAATCGTATAGTTTAGTCAACGTCGACAGCAGGATGGTGGCTTCCAATAGCCATCCGCGTCGTCGAATGTACTCCAAGTCGTAGTGCAGCTTACGTTTAACGGCATCCATGCAAGTGTCGTAGCCGTTGCGAACCTGCGCCAGCCCGGTGATGCCGGGGCGAACCTGGAGGCGATGGCGGAACTCGGGCAGATGTGCGTAGATCTTCTCGGCGATCTCCGGCCGCTCCGGTCGCGGGCCCACCAGCGACATTTCCCCACGCAGAACGTTCAGCAGTTGGGGGATCTCATCAAGGTGGCTTCGCCGCATCCAACGGCACGCCGGCACAACCCTGCGGTCGTTCTTGGCGGCCAGAACCGGGCCGCTCTTGGCTTCGGCGTCGGGGTCCATTGTTCGCAACTTATACATATTAAAGATTTTACCGTTCTTACCCAGCCGGGGCTGGCGGATAGTCGCCGAACCCGGGCTGGCCATCTTGATCACCACGATGCAGATGAGCATCGCCGGGGCGAACAGAATCGCCAGGGGAACCGCCAGCACGTAATCCAAGGTCAGCTTGCTGATCTCGAACAGCCGGGGGCGCCGTATCTTGAGTATGTCGTCAATACTACTGACATAACCTATACTTCCAGGCCAAGCAGCCATTGCTCACTCCATCACGAACGCACCCAAGCGGGTGTGTTCCGGTCCGGTTAACATTGCTTCTGCCTCTGAACGCCCAGACATGCGGGAAACACGTCCGTGTGATAGGCCTCGGCGTTCCCGGGGTAGGGCTTCATTAAGAATTACGGTTTGTATCGGTTGTGCCGGAGAAGCCAAGTGAATGGTTTTTGAGGTGTTCGCGGGCTATGAGGACCGTAAGACTATTCCAATTCTGTTGTTGCGTTTGCTATACCAGCGTAGAATTCACGCGAAGCCCGGCTTGGGTCGGGGCAGGGATTTTAAAGTCAACACCTTAGGTACGCCGATACTTATAACAGCGATGGCTCCCCGGCTGCGCACACGGTTGCATGACGCCGGGCCAAGGGCGAGATGGACGAAGGAGTTCAACGAGAATGTCAGGCATCTCAAGCAGCGTTGGGTTGGTCAGCGGGATTCCCACCGGGGATCTGATCGACCAGTTGATGGCGATTGAGGCCCGCAGCAGGAATGCTGTGCAGACCCGGATCGCCGAGACCGAGACCGTCAAGGCCGCCTGGATGAGCCTGTCGGCCGGCGTGCTGGGCGTGAGCCTGTCGGCGACGGCGTTCGAGAAGGATGCGACCTTCTCGGCGACCTCCGCCAGTTCCAGCAACGAGTCGGTGATCAACGCCGTAGCCCAAACCGGCGCCACGCCCGGCACGTATCAGTTCACCGTCAAGCGGCTCGCCCAGAACCACCAGCTCATCAGCACCGGCTATGCCGACAGCACGTCCCTGCTGGGCGCCGGAACCATGACCTTCGACATCGCTCGGGGGCGCCTGAACCCCCAAACCAACCTGGACTTCCTCAATGGGCAAGCCGGCGTTCGTCGCGGCTCGATCCGCATCACCGACCGGGCGGGCGTAACGGCCGATATCGACATGATCGAGGCGACCACCGTCGCCGACGTGATCGACGCCATCAATAGTGAAGTGGGACTGGGCGTCACCGCCCGGGTATCGGGCGATTCGATCGTCTTGGACGATAGCACCGGCTTGGCCGGCGATATCACCGTCGCCGAAGTCGGCAACGGCGCGGCCGCCGAGGATCTGGGCCTGCTGGGCTCGGTCACCAACGCCTCGCTGGTCGGCTCCGATGTCAATTCGATCACCACCTCGACCAGCCTTGACCTGCTCAACGACGGGCTGGGTATCGAACGGTCCAAGGCCGTCGACGATCTGGCCGTTACGCTGCGGGACGGGACTGTCTTCAATATCAATCTTTATGGCGCGGTTGGCCAGGAAGAAGAGACCGCCTACACCGTCGGCGACGTGATCGACAGGATCAACAACGCCGAGGAATCCGACACCACCGCCAACGGCGGCCGGCTGGTCGCCTCGCTCAGCGCCGACGGCAACGGGATTACACTCATCGACACCACCGGCGGCGGCGGAGACCTGATCGTCGCCGACGGCGCCGGCAGTTCGGCCGCCACGCAGTTGGGGCTCGCCGGAACCTACTCCGGCGGCGGCGGCGACCTCCAGGTCAACGGCCGGTCCATGATCGCCTCGCTCAACAGCGTCCTGCTGCGGAACCTCCAGGGCGGGGCGGGGGTCACCACCGGAACGCTGGACCTTCGCGACCGGCTCGACAACGCCGCGTCGATCGATTTGAGCGGCGCCGACAGTCTCAGCGACGTCATCGAGGCCATCAACAGCAGCGGCGTGGGGCTGACGGCGAGCCTGAACGATTCCGGAACCGCCCTGCAAGTGATCGACACCACCGGCAGCACGGATTTCCACATGGTCGTCTCCGACAGCACCGGCGACTTGGCCGCGACGTTGGGGATCGCCATTGACGCCGACTCGACCGAAATCGTCGGAGACAACGCCCAGCACAAGTACATTTCGACCCACACGCGACTGACCGACGTTAACCCGGCTGAGGCGTGGGCCGGCGGCAAGATCGAGATCACCAATACGATGGGGGTTTCGGTGGAGGCGAACTTCAGCGCCTCCAATGTCAGCCGGATCGAGGATGTTATCCAGAACATCAACGCCGTGGCCGATGTGATCGGCGTCACCGCTCGGATCAACGACAGCGGGACCGGGCTGATCCTGGAAGACTCCAATGGCGGAGCCGCGGCGTTGACCGTCGCCGACGTCGACGGCGGTAAGTCAGCCCGGGTGCTCGGGATCAGCGGATCCGCCGAAACCGGCGAGGCCTTCATCGACGGCTCCTTCCGCCAGAGCATCGACATTGAAGCCACCGATACGCTGGCGGATCTGGCTTCGAAGATCAACGAGGCCAACATGGGCGTCAGCGCCTCGATTATCAACGACGGATCGTCCACCAACCCGTATCGACTGGTTTTGCTCAGCGAGAGCACCGGCCGAGACGGGGAGATCATCCTGGACGCCGGAGCCGTCGCGATGACGATGACGACGTTCTCGGAGGCCCGCGACGCGCTGGTCTATCTGGGTTCCCCCGGCGACAGCAACGCGCTGGCGCTGACCAGCAGCGACAACCAGTTGTCCGATTTCATCGAGGGCGTCACGTTCGATCTCACCGGAACCGACGACAACCCGGTGACCGTCACCATCACTCGCGACACCGACGCGATCACCAGCGCCGTCGACAGCTTCGTCAGCAGCTTCAACGGCGTCATCGAGAACATCAGCGACTACACCCGGTTCAACCCCGACACCCTCGAGCGGGGCGTCCTGTTCGGCGACAGCAACGCCTCACTGCTGCGCTCGCGTCTGCTGAACATGGCGATCGGATCGGTCGATCTGGAGTCCGGAACGTTTACCAAACTGTCGGACATAGGGGTGACGCTGACTACGGGCAACAAGCTGGCGTTCAACAAGGAGAAGTTCCTGGCCGCGTTCGAAACGGATCGGGCCAGCGTGATCAACCTGTTCACCGAAGCCGCCCAGACCCGCGAGGTGACCAAGGGGACCGAGACCACAGACGTGGAGATCCCCGGCCTCGGCGGGCTCGGGGCGAACTTCACCCGGATCCTCGAAGGGCTGACCGACGATTACGACGGATTCATCACGAACGTCACCGAGAGTTTGGACAGTCGCATTCTGGACATGAACGATCGCATCGAACAGATCAACGTTCTGTTGGAGAGCAAGCGGCAGCGTTACGAGCGGCAGTTCGCCGCGATGGAGTTGGCGATCGCGGAAATGCAGTCGCAAACGGGGGCGTTGAATTCCCTGGCGACTATGGCGGCGCAGTTCTCGGCCAGCCGCAGCAGGTAACGTATCTGATTCACTTAGGGAATTCGGCAGGCATGAGCGACAATCCGCAAAACGAGTATCTCAAGGCCAAGATCATGACGGCCACCCCGCAGCAGTTGCAGACGATGCTGTATGACGGGGCGATCCGGTTCTGTGAGCAGGCCAAGCAGGCGATCATCGACGGCGATATCCCCACAACGCACGCGAGGATCGTCCGGGGGCAGCGCATTGTCGTGGAGCTTTCGGGGGGGCTGAACCCCGAGATGGACCCGGAGCTGTGTTCGAAAATGGCCGGCCTGTACAACTACGTGTATCGGCTGCTGGTTGACGCCAGTGTTCAGCGTGACGCCTCGAAGGTCGACGAGGCGCTGGGCTTGCTGCTTCACATGCGAGAGACGTGGCTGATGGCGATGGAGAAGGCTCGCGAGCAAGTCCATCCCGCCCCGGCCGCGACCGCCGAAGGTGCGCCGGCGCCGGCAACGGGACAGCCGATCCATGACGCACCGATGAATGACACCCCGATGGCGGGGGGAATGCTGTCGGTCGAAGGGTAGAGCGCGTCACGCACGTGTGACGGGCTCCGGTTCAGGGGGATACTCAAACGTTCTTTCCCGTTGGCACGCGCCTGGCGTCCGTTTCCTCGTCGAGGCGAGTCGGTCTCTTGGCGGTTTGGGTGATGATCGCCTCGGGGGGGTGTCACTATCGTCCCGACCCGGCGAGATTCATCTCTCTGTTGACGCTGCCGCTGACCGAGCCGGTCGTGCAGGTGTGGTGTTCGAAGGTGCCCCAGATTCCCGACGCGGCCTATCATTGCTGGTTCGTCAGCTACACCCCCGGCGACCGACGCTGGCGGCGGCAGGAAGTCTGGCGCGAGCCGGGCGTTGATTGTGACAGTTGCGGCCACATCCGCCGCGACATGCTGCCCCTGACCGAAGGGATGGACGGCCGGCCCGGCTGGCAGATTCTCCAATGGCGGGGCGACGCGGCCTCGGCCATTCAGGCCGTACTCGACCAGCCCCACGACTATCCATATCAGAACCGCTACCGGTACTGGCCCGGCCCCAACAGCAACACGTACATCAGTTGGGTCGTTCGTCGGGCGAAGGTCCGGGGAGAACTGCCGCCCCAGGCGATCGGCAAAGACTACCTCGGCCTGATCGGCGGAGCGGGGATCACCATCAGCCGAACCGGCGTGCAGCTCGAATCGCCCATCCTCGGCGTCGCCGTAGGTCTGACCGAAGGCCTGGAACTGCATATCCTCTGTCTGACGTTCGGCCTGGACCCGTGGCCGCCGGCGCTGAAGACCCCGGTAGGGCGAATGGGGTTCGGGCCGTAGTACTCTGTCCCGACAATCTACATGCGAAAAAGCACGGGTCTGTAAGACCAGTCCCGCTCGCGATCCCATCGCCCGCGTCTTGTGAAATCGGCCCCCTTCTGGTATCTCCTGCACGCATGAAGCACATCGGCCGCTACATTCTCATCGGCGTCATCGCTGCGGCGCCGGCCGCGGCGTTGGGGGTCTACGGCATGATCCTGATGGGCGCCACGCTCCTCGCGGCCAATACGCTGCTGGGCAAACGATTGGGCCAAGTGTTTCGCGTGTGAATCGCAGGGGCGATTGCGGTAGAATGCCGATGAATCGAGCCCCCAAGAACATGCAGCAGGAGCACAGCAACCCCATGCTTGAAGCGATTATCTTTGATTTCGACGGCGTCGTGGTCGACAGCGAGCCGATCCACATGGCCTGTTTTCTTCGCGTGATGCGACCGTATGGCGTCGAGTTCACCATCGAGCAGTACTACAATCGCTACCTGGCGTACTCCGATCGCGACGCCATGACGCGGATGATTGGCGAATACGATCTCGACGGCGACTCGCTGGATATCAACGCTCTGATTGCCCAGAAGTCGGCCATGGTCCAGGAGGCGCTGGCCAGGACGGCTTCGCCGCTGCCCGGTTCGATCGAACTGATGCAAGCCGCCCGCGACGCCGGATTGGGTCTGGCCATCTGCAGCGCGGCCTTGGGCGAAGAGGTCCGTCAGCCGTTGCGACGGGCCGGGGCGCTGGATTTGGTGCAGTTGATCATCGCTGCCGAGGATGTCGAGGTCCACAAGCCCGACCCGGCCGGGTACATTCTCGCCCGCCGGAAGCTGGGCGAAATCCTCGGTCGCGAGTTGGCGCCCGAGCGATGCGTCGCCATTGAAGATTCCCCCGGAGGCGTCGCCGCCGGCAAGGCCGCGGGCCTGCGCGTCTTGGGGGTGACCAACACCGTCGGCGCCGACCGACTGGCCGCGGCCGACAGGATCGTCGATTCGCTGGCCGACGTTACGCCGGCGAGCCTGGACGAGATGGTAAGCTGACCGGCGTACAGGCGGAGCGCTGGAGTGGAAACGCCCGACGGCGTACAATGGAATCTCAATGATCGACACGCTCACTATCAACGAGATCTTCCTGAGCCTTCAGGGCGAAGGAACCCGCGCCGGGCGCCCGTGCGTGCTGATCCGCCTGACCGGGTGCGACCTGCGCTGCAATTGGTGCGATACGCAGTACGCCTACGACGAAGGCGACCCCATGTCGATCGACGCGATCTGTGCGGCCGTCGCGGAATTCGGCTGCCCTCTGGTCGAGGTGACCGGAGGCGAACCCCTGGCTCAACCGGCCGCCGAAGCGTTGCTGGCCGTACTGTGTGACGCCGGATACGAAGTTCTGCTGGAGACGTCCGGCGCCCGGCCGATTGACGGGGTGGACCCGCGCGTGGTGCGGATTGTGGACGTCAAATGCCCCTCCTCCGGCGAGGCCGACCGGATGGTGTGGGCGAACATGGCCGATGTGCGAGCTTCCGACGAGGTCAAGTTCGTTCTGGCCGACCGGGCCGATTACGAATACGCCCGCGACGTGATCGGCGAACACAACCTGCCCGATAGATGTACGGTATTGATGGGAGCGGTATTCGGGAAGCTCGACGGCGCCGAGCTGGCCGCGTGGATTCTGGAAGATCGTCTCGCCGTCCGGCTGAATCTTCAATTACACAAACTGCTGTGGCCCCACGAGGAGCGAGGCGTATGAAAGCTGAACTGGTCAAGACATTTCGATTCGACGCAGCCCACGCCCTGCCGAACGTGCCGGCCGGCCACAAGTGCGCATCGCAACACGGGCACAGCTATCGCGTTGATATTCACGTCACCGGTCGGGTCGATCCGTACGCCGGGTGGGTGATGGATTTCGGCGAGATCAAGAAGCTCGTCGATCCGCTGATCGAGCAGTTGGACCACCGCAATCTCAACGAGGTCTCGGGGCTGGGCAACTCCACCAGCGAACTGCTGGCCGCGTGGCTGTGGGACCGGATCAAACCCGACTGCCCGCAATTGTCGGCCGTCTCCGTCTACGAAAGCGACAGCGCCAAGTGCATCTACAAGGGCGAATGACCGACCTGACCTCGCCAAGCCGACTTCGACTGTTCGTCGATGCTTCCTGCGACGGCCCGACCAACATGGCGATTGACGATTGCCTGTTGGCCGCGATCGCCGCCGGAGCCGCGCCGGCGCTGCGGCTGTACCGGTGGCGGGAGCCGACGCTTTCGCTGGGCTATTTCCAGAGTTTCGCCGACCCCGCCCGAGATCGGCCCGAGATCGCGGCCTTGCCGGTCGTCCGCCGCGTGACCGGAGGCGGGGCGATTCTGCACGCCGACGAATTGACGTATTCGATGGCGCTGCCGATCGATCATCCGCTCGTCGGCGACCAGCCGTCGCGGCTGTACACGTGGATGCACGGCCGAATCGCCGAAGCGACCGCCGCGCTAGGCGGCGCGACCGCTCCCCAAGGCGGCGACCGCCCCCTCAGCGGTCGCGGCGGACCGTTTCTGTGCTTCCGCCGCCACGCCCCGTTCGACTTGATGGCCGACGGCGAAAAGCTCGCCGGCAGCGCCCAGCGCCGCACGCGACGTGGCGTCTTGCAGCACGGCAGTGTGATTTTGTCGCGAACGCATCCGGTGCAGCCCAGCGCGTCGATCAGCGAAACGGTCGGAGGGGCCGTCGGGTTTGATGAATTCGCCGCGGCCCTGATCGCCTCGGTGACAGCCGCGGGCGTCAGCATGGACGGGCCGACGCCAACCCCCGTCGATGCGGGCGAACTGGCGACCCATCGCAACCGTCATGCTGATGATGCGTGGCTTCGGCGCCGATGATGTCTTTGCAGGCGAGGTGCGATTCTGGTTCAATAGCCGCCACGGGGCGCTGGGGCCGCGTCTGCACACTGGATTGAAAAGGAATCATCCATGACCGATACACCGTCGAACGAGCTCGATTTCTCCGCATTGGAACCGTACCAGACGCGCCGCTTCGTCCCCGCCGACGTCGATTTGGCCGACAGGGACGTGGTGGTCGGCCTGTTGGAGCAACTGCTCGAGCGCCCGATCGAGTCGGCCGAGGACTTGGAAGCGTGGCTGCTGGATTGTTCGGAGTTGGAGGCCGCGATCGATCAGGTGGCGTCGGTGTTGTACATTCGCATGACGTGCCAGACCGACGACGAGGCCCGGGCCGAGGCGTACAAGTCGTTCGTGCAGAACGTCGCCCCGGCGATCAAGCCGTTGGGACACAAGCAGAACCAAAGGTACCTGGCCGCGAGGGAGCGGTTCGCCCTCGACCAGCGTCGTTACGAGGTATACGACCGCCAGGTGCGGACGCACGTGGAGATCTTTCGGGACGAGAACGTGTCGATCGAGACCGAACTGGCCCTGCTCTCGCAGGAATACCAGACCCTGTGCGGGGCGATGACCGTCGAGTTCGACGGCGCCGAGCGAACGCTGCCGGAGATGGCCAAGTACCTCCAGGAGACCGACCGCCCGCTTCGGGAGCGGGCCTGGCGAGCCACGAGCGAACGCCGGCTCGTTGACAAGGACAAGATGGAGGACGTGTTCGACAAGATGCTCGCCAAGCGCGGTCAGGTGGCGGCCAACGCCGACTTCCCCGCTTACCGCGAATACCGCTTCGCGGCGTTGAATCGCTTCGACTATACCCCCGACGACTGCATCCGCTACCACGAGGCCGTCGAGCAGTGCGTTGTGCCGATCTGGCGAGGCATCCAGCAGCGTCGGCGCGAGACGATGGCCGTCGACAGCCTGCGCCCCTGGGATCTCAGCGTCGACCCCGAAGGCCGCGAGCCGCTGCGGCCGTTCGCCAAGGCCCCCGAACTGATCGCCGGCGTACGAGAGGCCTTTGGCCAAACCGACCCGGAACTGGGCGCCCAGTTTGCGATGATGGACGATACGGGTCTGCTGGACTTGGCCAGCCGCAAGGGCAAGGCGCCGGGCGGGTATCAATCGACGTTGTCCGAGGCCCGCAAACCGTTCATCTTCATGAACGCCGTCGGACTCGATCGCGACGTTCGCACGCTGCTCCACGAAGGCGGCCACGCTTTCCACGCCCTGGCCGCGACCGCCGAACCTTTGGCCGACTACCGCCACGCGCCGATGGAATTTTGCGAAGTGGCCTCGATGAGCATGGAGCTGCTCGCCGGCGACCATCTGTCGGTGTTCTACGGTCCCGACGATCTGCGCCGCTCCAAGCGCGAGCATCTCGAAGGCATCGCGATGATTCTTCCGTGGGTGGCCACCATCGACTGCTTCCAGCACTGGCTCTATACCCACGCCGGCCACAGCGGCGACCAGCGGCGCGAATCGTGGCTGCAGATCGCCGATCGTTTCAGCGGCGGCGCCGTCGACTGGGCCGATCTCGACGAGGCCAAGGGTTACGCCTGGCATCGGCAGTTGCACATCTTCGAGGTCCCCTTCTACTACATCGAATACGGCATCGCCCAACTGGGCGCCCTGCAGCTCTGGGTTCTCGCCAAGCGCGACCCGGCCGCGGCTCTCGCCGGGTACCGCCGGGCCCTGGCCCTGGGCGGCTCGCGACCGCTGCCGGAACTGTTCGACGCGGCGGGTCTGAAATTCGACTTCTCCCTCGACACCATCGCCCCGCTGATGGAGGCGGTGGGTGAGGAGTTGGAGGGGTTGTAGGAATAGATGTCGCAAGCGTAGGGGACTGGCTCGGAAGTCTCGCCAAAGCGAGACGAACGTGCCTGTACCCGGAGCCGACGGGAAGGGCATCTTCGCTTTGGCCCCGACGCCGCGTGGGGGGTGCGTGGGAGGATTGGAAGCCGCGGGACGGCTTCGGGTACAGGCACGTGCGCTTCGGGCTTCGCCCGTGCGCTACCGAGCCAGTCCCCTACGCTTGTTGCGCGAATCCACCAACTTACCCCTACGAATCGTTCATCGACTCGAGGATCCGCACGTAGCTGTCGTATCGGCGCGTGGGGATGGCGCCTTCGGCGACGGCGGCGATGACAGCGCAGTCGGGCTCGTGGGTGTGCGTGCAGTTGCGGAACTTGCAGTCGGGGGCCAGGTCTTCGAACTCGGGGAAGTACCACGGCAGGTCGGCCGGGTCGATCTCCAGCCCCAACTCGCGAATGCCGGGCGTATCGACGATCGCGCCGAAGGGCAATCTGTACAACGTCGCCGCCGACGTGGTGTGACGCCCACGGTTGTCGCGGCCGCGGACCTCGCGTGTGACCAGCGCCAACTCCGGAGCCAGTGCGTTCAGCAGCGAACTCTTACCCACACCCGACGCCCCGGCCAGAATGCTGCGGCGGCCGGTGAGCCGTTCCCGCACCTTCTCGATCCCCTCGCCGGTCGCCGCCGAGCAGGACATCCACTCGACGCCCAGGGGGATGTATTCGTCGAGCAGGGCATGGTCGAACTTGCCGAGATCGACCTTGTTGATCACGAGAACCAGGGGAAGCTCGCCTCGTTCTGCGACGATCAGGTACCGGTCGAGCAGTCGCCGACGAAACGGCGGGCGGGCCACGGCGCCGATGACGACCAGTTGGTCCATGTTGGCGGCGATGATCTTCTCGAAGACCTCCGGCTCGTACTGATCGCGGCGTTTGCCTCGCATCGGCTGCGGGCGAGACAGGGCCGTCTCTCGCGGCCCGCGCTGAAGGATCAGACCGTCGACCCGGTCGCGATCGATCTCGCCCCGCCCGGCTTGGATCTTGCCAAGCGTTTCGGGCGTCAGCGCCACCGAAACATGATCGCCCACCGCCAGCGCGCTGGCGCCGGGGGGCGGGCGGAACGTGCCGGCGAGGCCGCACATCAGCTCGCCGTAGTCGTCCGTGAGGACGATCGCGCCTCCGGGGTACAACTGGGCCACCGTCCCCATCGTCTGCGAGTCGCTCACGGTCGCCTCGGGAGCGGTGTCGGCGAAGATCGGCGCATCCTGCTTCTGGCCCGGCAATCGCACGCGTCGTCGCGTAAGCCGGCGACGCGTTTCGGCGTCGTCGCTGTCGATGTGCCCTTGGCGGTGCAACTGCTCCCAATGCTTCTGGCGTTGCTTGCTCTTGCCCTTGCGTTTGGCCATCTCTCTCCTTCACGGTATAGTATAGAAGGGTACCAGCCCGCAGCAGCAGTTGTCCAGAAGGCCGCCGCGGCCATCGGCAAGGATTTGAGCACATGACAGCAATGTACGTCATCATCGGGGCGATCATCGGCGGCTTCGTCGGGGTGCTGATCGGTCGATCCAACGTCTGTAGCAGCCCCCACTGTACCATCCGCAATCGGATGATCCCCTCTATCGTCGCCGGTGCGTTGTGCGGGGCGCTGCTGGCGTATCGCCTGGCGACTCGATAGCGAGGGGAGATTAGAGCATTGAACGATTGAGATGTCCTATGCAGGCGTAGGCGAGGACGACCCTGGCGCGGACGTTGAAGCAGCCATAGCAAGGCTATGGCGATGGAAACGGACAAAGCCAGGCGATGCCGCAGTCAGCATGAATGTGACAGCTCAAGCGTGAACTGCTCTAGAACTTCCTCCCCCTCATAATTGACAGCAGCAGCCACAGCCCCAGAGCCGCGGCGGTGAGGTAGCCGATGATCCCGAGCGACTGGAAGCTGATCAGCCCCAGCACCTTGCCGGTCGGCTGGGTCACCAGGAGGCTGGACCCGACGACGGTTCCGGCGATGATCAGACCGAAGGCGATGCGGTTGCTGCTGCGATCCAAGGTGTGGGTGAGCTGTTCGAGGTGCTCGTGCTGGACGTGGACCTGGAACTGGCCCTGCTTGAGCGAGGCCAGAATCGTGTTCACCTGCTGGGGAATCGTCAGGGCCAGTTCGCCCATGTCGCGGGCGGCGCGATGGGTGAGTCGCATCAGATGCTGGGGCGAATACCGCTCCATGGCCAACTTACGAGCGTAGGGGCGAAGGTACCGCAGCAGTTGGAAGCCAGGGTAGAGCTTGGTGGCCAGGCTCTCGATCATCATGAGCGTCTTGAGCATCAGCGTGAATTCCGGCGCCAGGCGAACCCGGTGCTTTCGCATCATCTCGAAGGTGTGTTGGATGACCGGGCTGACGGTGAGTTCGCCCATCGGCATCGCGCCGTAGCGATCGAGCAGTTCATCGAGATCCCGCCCCAGCGCTCGCGTGTCGGTCTTGCGGTCGAGCACACCCGCCCGTGAACAGGCGTGTACGATCCGCTCCACGTCGCCGGCGCCGAGGGCGCCGACCACTTCGCTGATGAAATGGCGGTTGTACTCGTCCAGCCGGGCCACCTGGCCGAAGTCGATCGGGGCCAGAACGTTATCGGCCAGAACGAACAGGTTCCCCGGGTGGGGGTCGCAGTGGAAGAACCCGAACTCGAACACCTGTCGCAGCATGAACCGAGCCCCGCGAGTGGCGATGATCTTGGGCGTCAGCCCGGCGGCGGCCAAAGCGTCGAGGTCGTCGATCTTGACGCCGTCGATGTACTCGATCGTCAGCACGCCGGTGGTGGAATACTCGCCATACACCGCCGGAATGTGAACGGTCGGATCGCCGGCGAAGTTCCGCCCAAACCGGCGAAGGTTCACCGCTTCGTTGGCCAGGTCCACCTCCCTGGCGACCGCCTCGGTGAACTCGTGGACCATCTGAACCGGGTCGAGCACCCCCGAATCGCCCATGGCGCCGGCGATGAACCCGGCGAAATCGGCAAGGATCTTGCACTCGGCGTGAATCGTCTGGACAATCCGCGGCCGCCGCACCTTCACGACGACGTCGTCGCCTTCGATCGTCACCGCGCGGTGAACCTGGGCGATACTGGCCGCGGCGATGGGTTCAGTGTCGAAGGTCCGAAAGGCTTCGGCCAGGGGCTTGCCGAGTTCGCTCTCGATCTCCTTGCGAATCTTGTCGAACTTCACCGGGGCGACCTGGTCCTGGAGATGCTCGAGTTCGGCGATGTAGTCGGCCGGGATCACGTCCGGGCGGGTGCTGAGCAACTGGCCCAGCTTGACGAACGTCGGACCCAGTTCCTCCAACGCCAGCCGGACCCGGTGCGGCCGCGAGTGGTCGCCGGCGGCGCGTTTCACGCGTGTGGGCGCCGCCTTGGGGCCGAAGCTCAGCGTGAGGCGCCGGCGCAGAGCGTCGGTAATTTCGTCGAAGCCGTACTTCATCAGCACGGCCGTGATGTGACGATACCTCCGCAGTTGGCCCACGGTATCTCGAAAACGCAACTTCATGCCCACCTCGTCGCCGCGCCGACCGAGATCGATGCTACGATTGCCCCTGGCGTTCGCGCTTGAGCAACTCGTCCAACTTGCCCTCGATCCGTGCGATGTCGTCGCTGGAGGCGAACTCCAACGTCGACAACGCCTGCTTCACTTGCGTGCCGACCAACTCCTCCAAGTCGGCCCGGACCTTGTCGGCCGAGTCCATCATATCCTTCACGAATCCCGGCCGGTCGGCCTGCTCGGCGTGCCCCCGGTGGACGTACTCATCGAAAATCTTCTCGGCCCGCTCGCGCGACATGCTCAACGCCCCCAGACCCGCCAGCAACATCTTGTGCGCCGTATCGAACATTCTCTTCTCCCCACCTGAAAGTACAGTCATTGGCTACTGTTATTCTAGCGCGTCAGAACTGACCGGGCAGAGGAGGCCAAGGAAAATGTAGAGTCGACGGGACAGGCCGGCGAGAGTGTGGCGATCAACCCGCCGCGGCGGGGTCGGCGCACCCGACGTCGTCGAAGCCCGCCTTCCGGAGCCGGCAACTGTCGCATTGGCCGCAGGGTCGGCCGGTGGGGTCGGGGTCGTAGCAACTGTGGGTCAGGCCGTAATCGATCCCTAAGGCCAGTCCACGACGTATGATATCGGATTTGGTCAGGTCGATAAGTGGCGTGTGGATGGTGTAGCGCCCGCGACCGCTGACCGCCGCGGCTGTGGCCAGGTTGGCCATCTGCTCGAACGCGGCGATGAACTCCGGCCGGCAATCGGGGTACCCGCTGTAATCCACGGCGTTGACGCCGATGAACAGGTCGAACGCGCCGAGCACCTCGGCATATCCCAAAGCGATCGACAGGAAGATGGTGTTCCGGGCCGGCACGTACGTAACGGGGATATCGTCGGCCAACTCGCCGGGCCGATTCTTGGGAACGTCGATCGTGTCGGTCAGGGCCGAATGGCCGAACCCCCCGGCCGCCGACAGATCAAGCGATACGACCCGATGATCCGCCGCACCGACGGCCGCGGCCACATGAGCGGCGGCCTCCAACTCGAAGCGATGACGCTGGCCGTAATCGAAGCTGAGCGCATGGCATCGGAAGCCCGCATCGTTGGCGATGGCCAACGTCGTGGCCGAATCGAGCCCACCCGACAGTAATATCACGGCGTCCGGCATGTCGCGTCCTCCCAGATCGATGATACACTACTTCGCCGGCGTGAGCAAAACCACAGCCGCGACGATAGAAAACGCCCGGCGATAGTGGCGCACTCGAGTCGTTTCGCGTGCCAATTCGAGAGACCCGGGATGGGATAGCTTTGCATGTCCTCAGATGGGTCGACCCTCTCAAGAATACTGAAGATATCCGTTGACGGTGGCCGATATGAGTGTTAGTATGCTGTTAGGATTCAGGCTTTCATTGAGAGTGCCAGGAACCGTCCACTCGTCGTACTCTCTTGCGTTGACATTGAAACCGGCATTTCGTAGAAGTAGCTGGAGTTCGCCAAAAGGAGTGTCCAAGTGAATGTCTTCGCGCTTGCAAAGCTGATCGGTTCTGTCGACCGGGTCGCCTCCCGTAAGAAACTGCAGAAACTTGTCTACCTGACCCAGTCACGAGGCTACGAACTGGGGGCAAGATACTCCCTGCACCACTATGGGCCCTATTCTTGGGATGTCGCCGAGACTGTGGATGCGTTGGTGCGCGAAGGGATAATCGCAGAACAAGAGCAGAAGAAGGATGATCGCAGCAGTTACGCTTATACCCTAACGCAAGAAGGGAGTGATCGGCTCCGTTTGCTTGAAGATGAGGGGCATGGTGGCGGGGAAGATCAGAGCAACATGCTTGAGCTTTTCGGCCAACTTAACAACAAGAGCAGTCGAGTATTGGAGTTGGGAGCAACAACGGCCTTCTTTCGGCGAAGCGGCGATTCTCTGAACGTCGCCAAGGAGCGCACGTCTGCCTTCAAGCGTGTTGACGAGAGTGACCCGAAGATGGCGGAGGGCGCTGAACTTGCCGAGAAGATTCTCTCAGGAGGGGGGGGGTCTTGACGCAGAAGATAATCCGTGATCCGCTGTACAATTACATATCTATCGATATTGCTCAGGATGGATGGATTCTGGACTTGCTCAATGCTCCAGAGATCCAAAGGTTGCGTTTCATCCATCAACTGGGCGTCAGTTCGCTCACATATCCCGGCGCCGACCACTCGCGCTTGAGTCACAGCTTGGGTGTTCTCCATCTAATGAAGATAGCCGTCGATCATCTGTCCGAGGCACATGGCAAGGATATCGATGATACCACCAGGAAATCGCTTCTTGCAGCAGCGATTCTTCACGACGCCGGCCACGGACCCTATTCCCATGTCCTTGAGTCTGCTTTTGGGACGGACCATGAGAAATGGTCGGTCGCCATCATCGAGGACGAAGGCACTGTTGTTAACAGAGTCCTCAAACAAGAAGGCTTGGTGGATTCCGTAGCAGCGTTGATACGAAAAGACGACTACAGCCAACCCTACTGGCAGAAGGCTTTGCTGTCCAGTCAGGTCGATGTCGACAGGATGGATTACCTTCGACGGGATAGCCATTTCTCCGGCGCCGACTACGGCAGATTCGACTGGTACCGAATCCTTCACTCAATGAAATTGGTGGAGCACCCTGCCAAGCATGATGTCTATCTTGCGTGGCCCGAAAAATCGAAATTTGCCCTTGAGGAGTACATCTTCGCGCGTTTCTACATGTACCAGAACGTGTACTTTCACCACTGTACCCGAGGATATGAGAGAATCCTCAACGCCGTCTGGACCCGCGCCAAGGCGCTATGCGAAACCGATCCGGATCAAGTTGATCTTCTGCCGCCCGTCAGGGCAGTGTTGGCCGTGGACAATCCCCCTCTGTCAGACTATCTGCAGTTGGGCGAGTATCACATACTTTCGCAACTCCAGGCTTGGCTTGATTCCAAGGATTCCGTGTTGAAAGATCTGAGCAAGCGATTTCTATCCAGGCAAGGGTTTGCAGCGGTGGAACTGGAGGCGATTCCTGCCGGACTCAGCGGTTTCACCAATATCGAGAACGCACGCGGCTTTCTACGTCAGAAGAAGCTGAATCCTGACTACTACCTGCTGGACGATGATGGTAAGACCGGAATCTATAATGCGTACCACCCTGAAAAAGAAACCGATCTCGAAGATCCAATCACCGCGATCCTTCTGCACGACGACACTTGGCCGGGTAGCGGGTTTCAGGAAGTTTCGAACGTCCTGCTGAGGATCAAGGCCGTGTCCGAGACGGTCGCCAGTTCAAGACGGTACTACTTCCCAAAGGAATACAGAGCGGAACTCAAGGCCCTGCTAAGCGATGCCTGATGAATCCAAAGGCTCCAGGCTCTTCCACAACGGCGTCGCCATTCAGACGTACCACTGTTGATAATAGGCTCATAGGCCTGATCCCGCGTCAAGTGAATGATGAGGGCGCTGTGTTCTACAAGATCGAGGTGAGGATAGAGATGTCGAAACGCCGTGATATTCTGGAAACGTTCGCCAACCCCCACCCGAAGCGGGACTATAAGATTGTCCACGTGATGCCCGAGTTCACCAGCGTGTGTCCGGTGACGGGGCAGCCGGATTTCGGCGAGATTACCCTTTGTTACGTGGCCGCGGCCAAGTGCGTGGAGCTCAAGAGCCTGAAGTTCTATTACCAGAGCTTCCGCAACGATGGGGTCTTCTATGAAGATCTGATCAACCAGGTTCTGGACGATCTCGCGGCGGTGCTGAAGCCGCGTGAGATGACCGTAACTGGCGAGTTTACCCCCCGAGGCGGGATGTACAGCACCGTGACGGCCGAGTACACGCGGCCGCGACGGACGACCAAACGAAAGTGAGCGGGAGAGGCCACCCTATGGATTCCAAGACCGGTTATCGACTCCGCCTGACGCTGGGCCTGCTATTGATCATCGCGGCGGTGATGACGATGGTCTACCGTGATCGCGACGGTTCATCGCAGCCGTACCAACTGGCCCAACGCGATGACGGCATGTATCTGATGACCGGTGAGACGATGGGGCGGATCCCCTATCGCATTCTCGCGTGGCCCGGCGACCTGGAGGGGCGGCGACTCCGGTACGCGTTCGGCGGGGCGCACCAGGCGCTCGATCGGGTGAACCGGGTGATGAGCGCCTACCTGCCCGATAGCGACCTCCGCCGCGTGAACGAAGCGAAGGCGGGCAAAGCCGTCGTCGTGGATGGCGAGTTGTTCAAGCTGCTGCTGATCGCCCGCGACCAGAGCGAAGCGACGGACGGAGCCTTCGACCCCACCGCGCGAAAACTGTTCCGAACGTGGTCGTCGGCCGGCAAAGCCGATCGCCTGCCGACCGACGCCGAACTGGCCGCGGCCAGGGAAGACGGCGGCTGGGACAAGGTAACGCTCAACGAAGCCGATCATTCCGTGACCAAGAGCGTCGACGGGCTACAGATCGACCTTGGCGCGATCGCCAAGGGATATGCCGTCGACCGAGCCGCGGCCGCGTTGAAGGAAGCGGGCATCGCCGGCGCCCTGGTCGAAGTCGGCGGCGAGGTTCGCATCTTCGGAGCCAACCCTCCCTGGGAGCAGTGGGCTATCGCCGTGCAGCACCCGTTTGATCTGGACGACAAGACCGGCGCCCCCTTCCTTTGCGGGGCCCTGTCGCTGACCGACCGATCGGTGGCCACGAGCGGGAACTATCGCAGGTTTTCCGAGATCGGGGGCAAACGCTACAGCCACATCATCGACCCCCGCACGGGCCAACCCGCCGACGCCGTCCCCAGCGTAACGGTGATCGCCGCCGACTGCATGACCGCCGACGCCTGGTCCACCAGCCTGAGCGTCCTGGGCGAAGCGGGGCTGAAGAAGGTCGAAGCCATCGACAACCTCGAAGCCATGCTCATCATCGGCGACGCCGACGCCCCACGCGTGGTCGCCACCTCAGGATTTGACCAGTACGTCGATGTGAAGATCGAGTTGGAGTAGGGACTGCGCAGAGGACGGACTCCGTAGCAGGGCGGCGGCTGCACCCGAAGCCCCCGGCTTGGCGATCTGACACCAGTCCAGGCGATTCACGGCCGACATAGTGATATTGTGTGCCTCACCAGCCGGATATCTCCAGATGGCCCGTGTCCAGGAACAACGGTAGCTGTTGGGGGATACCTCTCCAGAACCTCTTGAAGGGTCTCGGGGTAACTGTCTAAGTCAGCATCGGCGATGTTGCCAAGACTTCTTTCATCCAGTGACTTGACCAGGCATCCGGCGAACAACACTTGGTGGTTGGGAATCCATGCTACTACATTGTCACTTGTATGGCCGCTCACCAGATAGGCCAGCTCAACGGCGATATCACCGCACTTCAAAGTCATTGACTTGGCAAAGCTGTTCTTTGGGACAGGCTTCTGTCTTGCCCTGAGTTTTTCAATCGTCGCATCAAGTGCCCATGACTCAATGCCGCGTCGATGAGCCTCACCAAGCCCGCCTGCACAATCATCATGGGAATGTGTGGGAACAACAGCCACAACGGTAGCTCCGCGTTCCCTTTCAATCCATTCGCGGCTACGCAAGATTCTTTCTGTAAATTCATTGGGTTGTATAGGCGGGTCAGTCGT
>CBDVCA010000028.1:0-24355 GCA_965372365.1 uncultured bacterium | reverse complement strand
ATAGATCGTGGGTTCACACGTCTTTCGACCCCCCGCACTGCGGGGGGCTAGTAACCGCAAGCACGCATCCGACCCACTCCCCGCTAATCCGACATGAGCCAAAATAACAACGTCGCCTTGACGAGGCCCTGAAGCCGTTTTGACCGTTTGCCGTTTTGATCATTCGTATTTGTTTCGTATTTCGATATTCGTATTTCGGATTTCTTGCCGCGATCTCGCTTCGTTCTCGCCGCTAATCTCCAAAGGAGAATACAATGACCGATAACCTGTTCGACATCGCCGGCAAGTGCATCGCCGTTACCGGCGGCGCCGGGGTCCTGTGCGGGGCGATGGCCAAAGCCCTGGCCGCTCGCGGCGCCAGAGTCGCCGTCGTCGATTACAACCTCGCCGGCGCCGAAGCCGTCTGCAAAGAGATTACCGACGCCGGCGGCGAGGCCGTCGCCGTCGCGGCCAACGTGCTGGAGAAAGACGCCGTCGAGCAATCGCTGGCCGATACGATCAGCGCCCTCGGCCGCGTCGACGTGCTCGTTAACGGGGCCGGCGGCAACAAGAAGGAAGCGACCAGCGCGCCGCCGACAACGTTCTTCGACCTTCCGGCCGACGCGATTCGATGGGTCTTCGACCTCAACTGCCTCGGCACGATCCTCCCCAGCCAGATCTACGGCCGACACATGGCCGATCGCGGCGACGGCTGCATCATCAACATCTCGTCGATGAACGCCTTCCGCCCGCTGACCAACATCGCCGCGTACTCGGGCGCGAAGGCCGCGGTCAGCAATTTCACACAGTGGCTGGCCGTCTACATGGCCCAACGGCATTCGACGAAGATCCGCGTCAACGCCCTCGCCCCCGGCTTCTTCCTCACCGATCAGAACCGATTCCTGCTGACCGACGAAGCCACCGGCGCCCCGACCCCCCGCGGCAAGCTGATTATCGACCACACGCCCATGGGCCGTTACGGCGAGGCCGAAGAACTCGTCGGCACGCTCGTCTGGCTCATCAGCGACGCGGCCAACTTCGTCACCGGCGTCGTCGTCCCCATCGACGGCGGGTTCAGCGCGTTCAGCGGAATCTGATTATTGCCGATTCCGGGCCGGAGCGATTCTTGCTGAAGTGCTTGAGATCGTCGCCATCGTCGCCGCCCCGCGAAAGACCGCCAAACGCCATGGCCGCACAGGCAATGGAGTCGATCGCAGCAAGGGCAGCTTTTTCAACGGGCTGTTAAATCTGCCGTCCCAATCGGCTACAATACCCCCTGTTGCCCCCCGCGGCCGCCGCGGCCGCCGCACGGGTCGCAATCGACAATTGGCAATCGGAAATCGGAAATCATCTGTGACGGAGTCCCAATGCCTGACCCTATTGAGCAACTGAAAGCGTTCCCCAAGACCAACGACTTCTACATCGGTATCGATTCGGACGGCTGCGCGTTTGATTCGATGGAGATTAAGCACAAGGAGTGCTTCACGCCGAACATCATCAATTCGTGGGATCTGCAACCGGTTTCGCGATTCGCGCGTGAGGCGGCCGAGTTCGTGAACCTCTACAGCCAGTGGCGCGGGATCAACCGCTTCCCGGCCGTGGTGATGGTGATGGACCTGCTCACCGAACGCACCGAGGCGACCGATCGCGGGTACACCGCCCCGGCGATCGACTCGCTGCGGCAGTGGATCGATACCGAGACGCGACTGGGCAACCCGGCGCTGGAGGCGAAGGTCGCAGCCACAGGCGACCCCGTTCTCAAGCGGGCGCTGGATTGGTCGACGGCCGTCAACGACACCGTCGCCAAGTTCGTCCGCGGCGTGCCCCCCTTCCCGTTCGTTCGCGACAGCCTTCGGAAAATCCAGGCGGTCGCCGACGTGATGGTCGTTTCGGCCACGCCCAACGAGGCGCTCGAGCGCGAGTGGGAAGAGCATGGGATCGACCAGTACGTCGGGATGATCTGCGGCCAGGAGATGGGCAACAAGACCGAGCACATCCAGTACGGCGCCGTCGGCAAGTACGACGCCGGGAAGATCCTCATGATCGGCGACGCCCCCGGCGATATGAAGGCCGCCAAGGCGAACCACGCCCTGTTCTACCCGATCAACCCCGGCGACGAAGCGGCGTCATGGAAGCGGTTCCACGATGAGGCCGCCGACAAGTTCTTCGCCGGCGAGTACGCGGGCGAGTACGAAAAAGCCCTGATCGAAGAGTTCATGAGCTACCTGCCCTCCACGCCGCCGTGGAAGGTGTAGCCGTCGCAAGGATTACGAGTCGCACAGATAGTGAGTGGTGAACATGAGCATGCCTGATGTACTGGCTTGGAAAACCGGCGACCCTCGCGCGGTAACCGACGCGGAAGTCCGCGACGTTCTCGCCGATGCGCTGGGGCAAACCGACGTGGACGGCAAGCGGGTCCTGGTGATTATCCCCGACAGCACGCGAACCGCGCCGATTCCGACGATGTTCCGCCTGATGTGCGAGTTGCTCGCCGGGCGAGCGGCGACGGTCGATTTCCTCGTCGCCCTCGGCACGCACATGCCCATGAGCGACGAATCGCTCAGCAAACTCGTCGGCGCCGAGGTGCATGACGGACGTTGCGGCGACCACCGGGTGTACAACCACGAGTGGGACAAGCCCGAGACGTTCGCCGAGATCGGCGTGGTGGCCGCGGCCGAGGTGGCGCGATTCAGCGAAGGCCGGCTGTCGCTGGAGGTGCCGGTGAAGCTGAACAAGCTGGCCCTGGAGTACGACCACCTCATCGTGTGCGGGCCGGTTTTCCCCCATGAGGTCGTCGGCTTCTCCGGCGGGAACAAGTACTTCTTCCCCGGTATCGCCGCGGCCGAGATGATCAACGTCACCCACTGGATGGGCGCCCTGCTGACCTCGATGGCGACGATCGGCACGCCGGATACACCCATGCGTGCGATGATCGACCACGCCGCCGGGATGATCCCCACGCCGAGAACGAACGTCGCGATGGTCATGCACGGCCAGACCTTGGTCGGGCTGTTCGTCGGGACGATGGCCGGCGCGTGGCGAGCCGCGGCCGAGTTGTCTTCGCGACTCGACATCGTCTGGTGCGACAAGCCCTACAATCGCATCCTGGCCGTCATGCCCGAGATGTACGACGACCTGTGGACCGGCGCCAAGGGGATGTACAAACTCGAACCGGTCGTCGCCGACGGCGGCGAAGTGATCATTTACGCCCCCCATATCAACGAGGTGAGTTACGCCCACGGCGAGATCCTCGACGAGATCGGCTACCACGTGCGAGACTACTTCCTCAGCCGGTGGGAGCAGTTCAAAGACTACCCCTGGGGCGTTCTGGCCCACTCGACCCACGTTCGCGGCGGCGGCGCCTACGCCAACGGCGTCGAGACCCCGCGAGTGACCGTTACGCTGGCTACCGGCATCGGCCCCGAGCGATGCCGGAAGATCGGCCTGGGGTACATGGACCCCGCCACCGTCGACGTCGCCGAATGGGAAGGCCGCGAAGAGGAAGGCGTTCTGGTGGTTGGCCGGGCGGGCGAGATGCTGTACCGACTCACGGAGCAGGCTTAGCTCTTCATGTGACGGATGTTACCGTTCGGGATTGCTGTGAATGCTGCACCGGATTTGGGCCGATAGAGGTGTAGCCCCTCGACGGCGGCGGCGTGCGCCGCCCAAGCGAGCCCCACAGAGGCCTCTCTGGGCGGTTCTGTGAAGCTCAACGGACAGCTACATCTCATTCTGTAGCAGCGGGTTAGAAGGAATCAGCGATGCTCACGCCGGAATCCATGGCGGTCAAATATCTTGGCGAACGCACCATCCCCTCGCCGCTGAACCTGTCCACCGTCTATGGTGACGGCATGGTGAATTTCATGCCTGACGATGCGCAGATGCCGGCGGAGGTGGAGATTATTCCCGGCCGCGATAACGGCGGGCCGGCGATGTTCGAGAAGGCCGGTCCGAGGGAGATGATCTACTTCGATCCGGCCAGGACCAAGGCCGCGATCGTCACGTGCGGGGGGCTGTGCCCGGGCCTGAACAATGTGATCCGGTCGCTGTTCCTGGAGCTGTACTATCACTACGGGATTCGCGATATTCTGGGGATTCGCTACGGGTACATGGGACTGGACCCGGCCAACGACAATGAACCCTACAAACTGACGCCCGAGTTCGTCGAGGACATTCACAAGGACGGCGGCACGGTTCTTGGCAGTTCGCGAGGGCCGGTGGACTTGGCGGTGGCGGTGAATTTCCTCCGTCGTCGGCAGGTGAACCTGCTGTTCTGTATCGGCGGCGACGGCACCCAGACCGGCGCGGTGGCCTTGGCCGCCGAGGCGGAGCGCCAGGGGTATGAACTGGGCGTCGTCGGCATCCCAAAGACCATCGACAACGACATCATGTACGTCCGACGGACGTTCGGATACTTCACCGCCATCGACAAGGCTCGCGAGGTGATCCGCTGCGCCCACACCGAGGCCAAGGGCGCCCCTAACGGCATCGCCGTGGTCAAGCTGATGGGACGCGACGCGGGGTTCATCGCCGCCGGGGCCACGGTGGCCAGCCAGGACGTGAACTTCACGCTCGTCCCCGAGACGCCCTTCGCCCTCGACGGTGAAGGCGGTCTGCTCAAATGCATCGAGAAGCGAATGCTCGCACGCGGGCACGCCGTGATCGTCGTCGCCGAGGGGGCCGGGCAGGATCTGATCCCCAGCGACCGCCGTCGCTATGATCCGTCGGGGAACCCAGTGCATGAGGACATCGGGCCGTTCGTGACCGCCAAGATCAAGGAATACTTCAAGGGCCGCCAGTTCCCCGTCAGCGTGAAGTACATCGACCCCAGCTACATCATCCGCTCGATCCCGGCCAATTGCGAGGACTCGGTGCTGTGCGACCAGTTGGCTCGCAACGCCGCCCACGCAGGCATGGCCGGCAAAACCGCCATGCTCGTCGGCTACTGGTACGACGTGTTCATCCACGTCCCCACCGCCCTGGCCGTCGGGACCAAGAAGACCATGGACCCCGAAAGCGAACTCTGGCGGGGCGTGCTCGCGGCGACCGGGCAACCCGTGCGATTCGGAGCCGCCGTCGGAGCGTAGTCGGCCGACCCCACAACCGAAAACGGGCGGCGCCCTCAAGCGAGCGTAGCGAGTTTGTGGGTGTACTCCCGGCGATACGCCCAAACGAAGGGTTCATCCGCGATTCGTGGAGAGTCCTTCCGATGAGTGCTCGCCGTTACTAGCCCCCCGCAGTGCGGGGGGTCCGAAGGCGTGCGACCCCACCCTCTATGGATCGAACCGCCGCACCCGGCCGAGCGACATCGGGTCCACAACGGGCGCGCCCCGCCCAACGACATCAAGTCTACAACGATCGCATTGTCGTCCAGCGACCCCCCGCACTGCGGGGGGCTAGTAACGACAGGGCCTCGGCCACAAGAACTCCCTACGATTCGAGAATGAACCAAACGAAGTGACTCCGGCGTCGCCACCCACAAGCTCCACTTCCGCCTGCGGCGTCCGTTTCTCTTGAAGGCGCCACCCAGCAATACTGTCCGGACGGAATTCTAGAACAACTTGGCCATTTCAGGCAGTCCGCCGGTCAGAGGCATGGCGTACTTGACAAACGCTTCGGTGATGTCATGGCCGTTGTCGGCGATGTACTCGTCGGGCATGTCCTTGGTGTCGCGGGCGACGTTCTCCAGGTCGGTGCGGAAGCATTCGACGCCGTAGTCGGCGCCTTCGCCGGTTCGCCTGAAAGCCACGGATCCGTCGACGTCGCCGCTGAGGGCGTATTCGACGGCCTTCCTGCCGGCGAGGCGAGCTTCGGCCTGGTCGACCGGACTGGCGAAGCCGGCGAAGCTGCGCTGCATGTAGCCAAGCGTATCCGCCCGAACGCGGGCGATGCTCAACTTGGCCTTGACCATGCCGGCGATGTGGTCGCCCAACGCCCCGGTCCCCGAAAGCTGGATGTTCCCGTGGGCGTCGCGTTCCTGCGTCTGGACCACCTTCTGGGCCCACGGCGTTCCGTCGACGTCGACGATACCCTCGCTGACCGCCACGACACAACGGCCGTACCGGCCGACCACGCCGCCGATGTCGGCCAGCATGGCCTCTTCGCTGACGGGCCGTTCGGGCACGTAAATCAGGTGCGGACCGTCGCCGGGATCCTTGCGCCCCAGGCCGGTCGCGGCCGTGAGCCAGCCGGCGTTGCGGCCCATAATCACGTCGATCTTCACACCGGGGATCGACGCGCTGTCGCGATCGTCGCCCATCAACGCGCAGGCGACGAACTTGGCCGCCGAACCGTAGCCGGGGCAATGATCGGTGGTGCGGAGGTCGTTGTCGATGGTCTTGGGAATGTGGATCACGCGCAACTCGTAGCCGGCCTTGTCGGCCAGTTCATTAACGATCCGGGCGGTGTCGGCCGAGTCATTGCCGCCGACGTAGAAGAAATAGCCCACGTTGTACTTGTCGAGCACTTTGAAGATATCCCGACAGTACTCTTCGTTGGGCTTGTCGCGCGTCGACCCGAGCGCCGCCGAGGGAGTGGCGGCGATCCTCTCGAGGGCGTCGGCGGGAATGTCGTTCAACTCGATGAAATTCTCTTCGATGACCCCGCGAACGCCGTGACGGGCGCCCAGCAGTTTGCCGACGCCGCCGATTTCACGAACCGCCTCGATGACGCCCACCAGGGACTGGTTAATCACGCAGGTGGGTCCGCCGGACTGCCCGATGATCGCGTTACCTTTGATCGTTACTTCAGCCATGATCTCCTCGCATCCTCACGTCCGGGCCGTCTTCGATGGACCCGCTGTTTCAATGTGAACACTACTTCGCCAGAATATGCTTCTCCACGAAGCCGGTATCGAACTGCCCCTCAATAAAGGTGGAGTTCGCCATAATCTCTTTGTACAGGTCCGCCGTGGTCTTGATCGGCTGGATATGGAACTCGCTCAAGGCCCTTTTCATCGTGGTGATCGCCTCGGTTCGCGTGGGGCGATGCACGATGATCTTGCCGATCAGGCTGTCGTAGGTCGGCGGGATTTCGTAGCCTTGTTGGATGTGGCTGTCCACCCGGACGCCGGGGCCGCCGGGGGGCGAATACGACTCGATCCGGCCTGGGCAGGGGCGGAAGTCCATATGGGGATCTTCGGCGTTAATGCGGCACTCGATAACCCATCCGTTGCGAGGAACGTCCTTCTGACGGATGTCGAGCTTTTCGCCGGCCGCGACGCGTAACTGCCACTGCACCAAGTCGATTCCGGTGAGCATTTCGCTGACCGGATGCTCCACTTGGATGCGTGCGTTGACTTCCATGAAGTAGAAGTCCTCGCCGTCGAGGATGAACTCGACGGTGCCGGCGCCGTAGTAGCCGGCCAGTTTGCACAGACGAACCGCCGCGGCGCACATCTCGGTGCGCAGTTTCTCGCTCAGCGCCGGCGAGGGCGCCTCTTCGATCAGTTTCTGCCGGCGCCGCTGAACGGTGCAATCACGCTCCCACAAGTGAATCATGTTGCCGTGGGTGTCGCCGAGAACCTGGACCTCGACGTGCCGCATCGACTCGATCCATTTCTCCACGTAGAGCCGGCCGTCGGCGAAACAGACCTCCGCCTCGGCCTGGGCCTGTTTGAAGGCCGTATGCAGGCTGGCTTCGTTATGCACGCAGCGGATACCGCGTCCGCCCCCACCGGCCGCGGCCTTGATGCCGACGGGATAGCCGATCTCCGCGGCGATCGCGATGGCTTCGGCGGCCGTTTCGACCGGCCCGTCGCTACCGGGCACGCATGGCACCCTGGCCTCGCGAGCCATGTGCTTGGCCTGGATCTTGTCGCCGACCGACTGCATCGTCTCGACCGAGGGACCGATGAACTCGATCTTGCAACTGCGGCACACCTCGGCGAAGTGGCTGTTCTCGGCGAGGAACCCATACCCCGGATGAATCGCCTGCACGTCGGCGATCTCGGCGGCGGCAATGATTCGAGGGATATTCAGGTAGCTGTCGGCCGAAGCACCCTTCCCGATGCAAATCCTGTCGTCGGCCAGGCGCAGATATCCCGCGTCGCGGTCGCTTTCGGAGAAGACGACGACGGTTTCAACGCCCAACTCTTTGCAGGCGCGAATGATACGAAGCGCAATCTCGCCCCGGTTGGCTATCAGTACTCGGCTGAACACTGGCGGGTCCTTGCCCTGAGGGCCAAATAGATGCCGTTATGGCTTCACTCTGAACAGCACCTGCCCATATTCAACGGGCTGGCCATTGGTTACGACGAGCTCGGCGATGGCGCCGCTGCATTCGGCCTTGATCTCGTTCATGACCTTCATCGCCTCGATGATGCAGACGACCGTTTCGCTTCCGATCCGATCCCCCACGCCCACGAACACATCGCTATCGGGACTGGGAGATGCGTAGAACGTACCGACCATCGGGCTGACGATATCGATCAAGTCGTCGTCCACCTTGGGCGCGGCCGCTTCGACGACCGCCGCCGGCGCCACAGCAGCCAGCGGCACGACCGTCGCGGCGTCGACCGCCGCTTGGGGTCCGCCGCGACCGAGAGAGACTTTCAGGTCGCCGTTGACGATTTCCAGCGACGTGAGGTCGTTGGCAATCATCAGGCCGACCAATTCTCGGACTTGGGCGGTGTACAGTTTGTCCTGGCCGGCCCCGGCCTTCTTAGCCGCCTTTTTGGCCTTCGCCTTTTTCCTGGTATTTGCTGCCATGGCAGTCGCGTTAGCTTCCTTTTATTTGAGAACCATCGCCTGCAGACGCTTGGGCAGGTTCGTAAGAACGCGACCACCGCCGCGCTCGACCACAACATCATCTTCAATACGCACGCCGCCGACGCCTGGAATATAAATACCCGGCTCGACAGTAATTACGTTTCCCGCGCGCAAACGGCCCTCGCCTCGGGCCGATACGGTCGGCCCTTCGTGGACCTCCAGACCCACGCCATGACCCAGACCATGGCCGAAGTGGTCTCCGAACCCGGCGGCCGCGATGACCTCCCTGGCCGCCGCGTCGACAACCTTGGGCTCCCGGCCCGAGCGAACCGCTCGAATCCCGGCCAACTGGGCTTCCAACACAACCTCATAGATTCGGCCAATTTGCGGCGGGATTCTACCGGCAAAGACGACCCGAGTCAAGTCACTGCAATAGCCGTCGTAGACGGCGCCCCAGTCCAGCAGCACGGCGTGACCGGGGCGGACCTTCGTCGAACCCGGCCGATAGTGCGGCAACGCGGCATGGGCGCCGGCCGCGACGATGCTCGGAAAGCTCGCCCCCGACGCCCCCAACTTCCGCATTCGATATTCCAACTCGCCCGCAAGGTCGGCCTCCGTGCGGCCAACGAACCCTTTGGCCCCTCGCCCCGTAAGCCCTTTGAAGGCCCGCTCGGCAATCCGGGCCGCTTTGCGGATGGCATCCAGTTCGGCCGCGTCTTTGGTCGCACGCAGCGAGGCGATGAGATTATCGGTGGGCCGGAGCCGACGAGGATTGATATGCTCAGAGAGCTTGGCCTCCAACGCCAGCGAAACATGATCGCTCTGGAGTCCCACGCGTCGCGCCTTGCGCCCCCGCAGGGCCGCGGCGGCCGCGACGGCCATCGAACCGGTGCGGATGTAATGCTCAATATCAGGACAATCGACCTTCGCCTGCTCGGCGAATCGGCTATCGGTCAGCAGGACGGCCCAGGACCGGCCGATCAGCAGGTAGCTGTCCTCGCCGGTGAACCCGCTGAGGTAGCGAACGTCAAAGGGCGAGGTGACCAGCAGAGCGTCCAGGCGTTCATCCTCGAACCGACGGCAAAGCCGACGCCGACGTTGAGCATAGGGATGGGGTTGCCTGGCCTGTCGCATCGCTGCATTCTCCGCTTGAGGGTTCAGCCCCGTAGGCTAAGCGAAACGCATCGGCGGGGCAATGCTCTGTCGGCGCCCCGGCGCCGGGATAGGCTTCGGCTTGACCTGAACGTCCGTTGTATGCGACAATCGGCTCTCCATATTGATGTTGAGTGTTGATCTGCTGTGCTGTGAAGTGAAAGGTTACGAATCCATGCGACGCAATATCGTTCACGTAGGCGCCGGATCGCTTACCTACGCCATCCGAGAGATCGTGCAAGTGGCGCACCGCCTGGCCGCGGCCGGACAGACCATTACGTGGGAGAACATCGGCGACCCGATCGAGAAAGGCGAGAAGATCGCCCCTTGGATCCGCCAGACGCTGCACGAGATTATCGATGAGGATTCGTCGTGGGGCTACTGCGACACCGCCGGCGTCGAATCGACGCGCGAGTTCCTGGCCAACGAAGTGAACAAACGCGGCGGCGCGACGATCACCCCCGACGACATCGTCTTCTTCAACGGTATCGGCGACGCGGTGGCGAAGGTATACGGCTTCCTCCGTCGCGAAACCCGCATCATCGGCCCCACGCCGGCCTACAGCACCCACTCGTCGGCCGAGGCCGCCCACAGCGGATACGAACACCTGACGTACGAACTGGACCCCTACAACAATTGGATGCCCGATCTCGACGACCTTCGGATGAAGGTCAAGTACAACGATTCGATCACCGGCATCCTGCTGATCAACCCCGACAACCCCACCGGGGCGGTGTACCCTCGCCAAATGCTCGAAGCGATCGTCGCCATCGCCCGGGAGCACAACCTGTTCATTATCTGCGACGAGATCTACGCCCATATCGTCTATAACGGATTGAAGCCTCTGCACTTGTCGGAAGTGATCGGCGACGTCTGCGCCCTGGTGATGCGAGGGATCTCCAAAGAGTTCCCCTGGCCCGGCGCCCGTTGCGGGTGGCTGGAAGTGCTGAACCGAGACCGCGACCCGATGTTCCACGACTACGTCAACTCCCTGATCGCCGCCAAGCGACTGGAAGTGTGCTCGACGACGGTTCCGCAGCTTTCGATCCCGCCGATCATGGGCGACAGCCGGTATCCGGCGCACCTGTTGCGTCGGGCGGGCATCTTCGAGGCCCGCGCCCACCAGGCGTACGACGCACTCACGGGCATCGACGGCGTCCACGTGAACATGCCGTCCGGCGCCTTCTATATGACCGTGATGTTCGAACCGGACGTTCTCAATCATCGCCAGAGCCTGACCATCGACAACCCCGAGGTGCGGCGGATCGTCGAGGAATTGCTTCCCAACATCGCCAACGACCAGCGATTCGTATACTATCTCATGGGGGCTACGGGTATCTGCGTGGTGCCGCTCAGCGGGTTCTACTGCACCCGAGACGGGTTCCGCATTACACTGCTGGAATGCGACGACGCGAAGCGCGAACAGACGCTCAAGACGCTGGCCGAGGCGATTCGGACCTACCTGGCCAGTTGACCGATGGCGAAATATTGAATATCCATCCGCCGCGGCGGACCGGCGTAAGGAAATAGATGAGCAGCGCACCACAAGCGGTTTTTGCGGATCTGGACGAGCAATTGCAGGCCAAGCTGGACGCCTGCCAGTCGATTCTGGTCGAGATTGGGCGCGTCGTCGTCGCCTTCAGCGGAGGCGTGGACAGTACGTTCCTCTTGGCGTTGGCGATACGCACGCTGGGGCGGGAGAACGTACTGGCCGCGATCGGCATCAGCGCGAGCTTGCCGCAGCGCGAGTTGAAGGACGCTCGCGAGATCATCTCGTTGCTCGACGCCAAGAGCGAGTTCCTCACCACCGAGGAGATCGACGATCCGCGATTTAGCGCTAACTCCCCCCAGCGATGTTACTTCTGCAAGAGCGACCTGTTCGGCCGGCTGCTCAAGGTCGCCGAGCGGGACGGGTACCACGCCGTCTTGAGCGGAGCCAACGCCGACGACAGTTGCGACTTCCGACCCGGCCTCAACGCCGGCCGCGAGCTTGGCGTGCGGAACCCGCTGATGGAGGCGGAGCTGACCAAGGACGACATTCGCGCCGCCAGCAAGGCGATGGAATTGTCCACGTGGGACAAGCCGGCGTTCGCGTGCCTCGCCAGTCGGGTGCCCTATGGGCAAAAGGTCACCACCGAAAAGCTCGGTCGCATCGAGCGTGCCGAGGACCTGCTGCACGAGTTGGGGTTCCGCCAGTGCCGCGTCCGCGACCATGGCGAGTTGGCCCGCATCGAAGTCGACGCCGACCGGATTGAAGATTTGATCGGCCATCGCGATCGGCTGGTCGCCGTATTGACTGATTTGGGCTACTCTTACGTCACCCTGGACCTTCGCGGCTTCCGCTCCGGCAGCATGAACGAGACGCTGTAGCAGGCGATCGGCGACACTCGGTCGGGCGGAACATCGCCCGCCCCGCCCCCCTACCGCCGCGACCCGCCCCGGGCTCCGACGGTTCGAACTTCGTAGTTATCGCCCTTTCGCTCCATCACGATGATGGGATGGACCGTCCACCGCCCCTGCGGGCGGCGGCGCGTGGGCTCATAGAATACCCTGGCGTTGCTTCGGGGCCGCTGGCTGCGGAGGAAGTCGTCGATCTTCTCCGGATCGGTCGGAACCTCCCCCGAGTCCCCGTACACGACCGCCACGTTGCTCCGACGGTTGAACACCATCCGCCCGCAATGGGCTTCGACGGGTCCGTCGCGGAACAGAACCTTATCGACCGCTTCGAACAGATCCAGCGCAAGGTCGACCGACAGCGAGTCCGGCGACGGACTCGTCCGGGGCTCCGAATCACGCGCCTCCGCAGACGACTTCTCGACGAACTGAATCATCATCCTGCCGCAATCGACCTCGGTCACGCGACCGGCCGGCAACGTCTCGATCGGCCGAATCGCCAGCTTCGCGAGGTTGGGGATCTTCTCGCCGCTGCGATGGCGCATCATCACCTTGCCCTCAAGCGTCGCGATCCACAGCGGCCGCCGTCCTTGGCGATCGACCGCCGCCGGGTCCGGCTCGCTCCGGACCGACTCGAGCAGATGCATCTTCCGATCCCACTGAAACGCCGTCTGGCTCGGCCGATCGACCTGCTGTTCGACCCCGGCGCCCGGCGCCCGTGTCGACTCGGCCCCGGCTTCGTCGACGCCGTAATCCTCGACAATCATCGTCCCCGGCCCGTCCACCACCATGTCGGCCTTGTCGATATCGAAGGTGAGATCGTCGCCGGTCAACTGCACGCGATTGACCAGGTAACCGTCCTGGTCGTGCCACCGTCGCAGCAGGCGCACGTTCGTAACGGCGTGGACCTTGGTGATCCCGATGTCCTCATCGTCGGCCTCGGCGGCGTCGGCATCATTCTCGACGACCGTCAGCGTCATCTCCTCGCATCGGAGATGGTCGCCGGGGCTATCGAACTTGACGTCGTCGAGGGCCTCCAGGACCAATCCGTCCGCACTGTCCAAACGGATAGCTCCCTCAAAGAGCAATTCGTCCTTGAGATCGTCGAAAGTCACCTGCTTGTCCCATCGAATAAACGTGGGCCGGGGCGTGTCAAGGAGCTCGCCGCCAAGATCATTGCTTAGCAGAAATCTTCCGACGCCGGCGCCGACGACGACCACATCCTTGACCCGCCGCGTCTTGGGATCGACAACGACCCGGACCGTCGGCCCCTCGATCCAGCCGTCCCCATACTCCATCCGAACGTTCGGGGCGCCGGTGATGTCGTAGGAACCGATGCGGGGGTCGCCGACCAGTGTTTCGCCGGCGACGCTGACCACGCCGGATTCGACCTTCGCGTCGGCGCCGGTGAACTCGACGTTCCCGGCGGCTTCGAGCTTCACCGCCTCGAACGAACGCTTGCCGTCATCGCCGATCGGCCCCGTCCCGAACGTAACCACCAGCGTATCGGCGGTAATCTCGCCGTCGTCCTGCCGGGCAAGCACTCGCCCGGTGGCCGTGGCCTTCTCGGGGACCACGCCTTCGGCGTCGATCCCGGTGCTGACTTCGAGATGATCGGTCGAGATGAAATTGGACGAGCCGGCCTCATCGAGCCGAACGTCGCCCCTGGCCACAATGCGGCTGACCTTGGGCGCATCGATTCGGTCATCGGCGCCGGACGGACGTGTGGCCGGCGTTGAGGTCGGTCGCGTAGACGCCCGGGCAGTGGGCTTCGATGAAGCTTGCGTCGCCGGCTGCGACGAAGCCGCCGCCTGCTGAGCGGCTAGTTGGGGGGCGGAGGCCGGGCTGTAGAAGAACACGTCCAGTTCATCGGCCGTCAGCACGCCGCCGGCGGGATCGTCGACACCGACGCCGGCGGCGGAATCGTCGGAATCGACGTCGCCGCGGAACTCGATCTTCTTGGCGTAGGCCTTGCCGGGGCCGTCGGGGCCGTCGGGGCCGATGGCGTATTCCATGCGGGCGCTCCCGGTCCACTCGATCTTCGCGGGCCTCACCGGAGCCGGAGCCGCCTCGGCCTCGGACGCGGGTCGGGTCGCCGCGGCGGTCGTCGCAACCGCCGGGGCGGCGACCGACTTGGCGACCACCGGCAACAGGGAGGCCCCGTCTCCATCGCCCAGCAGAATCTCGCCGGGGCCCCGAAGCGTAACCACCTCCGTGGCCCGGTTGATCTCGATGATCGGCGATATCACCTGCTGGCCGTCGGCGCCGAACTCCAACGTCACGTTCTCATCGGCCGCGGCGGACAACAGCCCGATCTCGGAGCCGCTGTCATAGGCCAGGCGTCGGCACGCGGCCTTCATGTCCTTCTCTTGCAGCAGCAACCGCTCGCCTTCGGCGGTGATGGCGTACTCGCCCGGCGCCGGCGCCTTGCGACCGTCCGACGCCTTCAGCGGGGTCATCAGCAGCGGCCCGGTCCAGGTAATCACAATCAGCTCGCCGCTGTCTTCGACAGCCGGTCGCGTCGAAACGACGGCCGCCGGCGTGGTCGACGGTCGCGATCGCGGCTTCGGGCGTTTGGGCGAATCATCGGCCCCGGCGACGGTAAACAGAAGCTCCAGCACGTCGGCGCCGTCGAGTTGCTGATCGCCGGCGTCGATGGCCACATTCTCGTTGAGCACGATGCTGTATCGCCGCGGCCGGGGCGCGTCGGCGTCGGCGTCGGCGTCACGCTCGGGGGTCGCCGGGGCCGGTTGGGTCTGCGGCCCACGGGCGCCGCCGGAGCCGCGCATCCGGTCCAGACCCGCAGCGCCGGCTCGCACCTCCATTCGATCACCCCTCGCCAGTTGCAGGCTGCGGAGTTCACGATCGGGCGCCGTATCCCACCGCAGCAGAAGGTCGGAGCCGAAAATCTTCGCCTCCGGAGTGATCATCTCAACCCGGTCGGGTCCCACAATCTCTTGAAGGTCGCTGTTGTAGAGCATTCGATCGGTGCGGATGTCGATGAAGTCTTCGGGCCTCTGCTCTGGCGGGGCCTTGCGATCTTCCCGCATGGGGTTCATGTCGATCGAGATATGGACATCGCCCAGAAGCGTGCCGCGACGGGGGACGAACCGACCTCCAACGTGCTCGCCGGTGACGGTGGCGGTGCGGGAGGTAATGCGAACGGTTTCGCCGCTCTTGTAATACAGGGTGAACTTGGGCTCGGTCAGCACGTGCTGGGCGCCGGGAGTTAACTTGGCGGCCTCGTACACCGCCTCACGTCGCCCGGTGATCGGATCGACTTCGACGACCCACAGTTCCGGGCTCGAACCTACCCGGAAGCCGTCGACTTCGCCGGTCTCACCGTCGAATTCGATCTTCTCGACGGGTTGTTGAACGGGAACGTACAGGTCCGTCCCGGCGAACTGGCGGTACACCACCAGCCCTCCGATGAGGACGGCAAAGGTTCCGACGACAAGCAGAAGCTTCTTGAGCATGATCGTTCCTATTGGTACCGCTGCATGAGGGTCGACCAGAGGCCGCCTTCGCGGAGCAGTTTCTCAATGGCCCAGCGAACGGCGCCTCCCCCGCCGGGGATGGGGCTGATCCAATCGGCGACTTCCTTGACCTCCGCGACCGCCTGAGGCACGGTGATCCCCAGGCCGCAGGTTCGCATCGGAGGAATATCGGGCAAATCGTCGCCCATGTAGGCGGCGCGTTCGGCGGGCACGTCCAGTTCGGCGAGGATCTCCTCCAACACCGGAAGCTTCGTCAACGCGCCCTGACGAATGATGCTCACGCCGAGTTCTCCGCACCGCCGCGATACGATCTCGCTACTGCGGCCCGTGATGACCACCGACCGTTTCCCGGCGCGATGCCAGTACTTCAGGCCGGCGCCGTCATGGACGTGAAACGATTTCGTTTCGCCCCCGGCGCTATCGTACGTAATTTTCCCATCAGTCAATACGCCATCGACATCCAGCACAAGCAACTCGATGTCGGCAGGTTCGGTCATTGGCATAAACGTTGCTTTCGGTCCCACAGGCTTCCTGGTTCACACACCCCGCCGTCGGGAGCGTCTGACCCGCCGGCCGGATCAGCACGGGGCATTATCCTTGCCCGTCGAATGCCGGTCAAGTAAAAGGAGGGGCTTGTACATGCCGATCTGACAAGTGGAATCGGTTCGTCTACCCCTTTTTGGAAGCGGTCTTGGTCCCATGACAACTCAATCTTCCGTCAAACGCGTGCTCTCGGGCATTCAGCCTTCCGGTCGGCTCCACCTGGGCAATTACCTCGGCGCGATCCGCCAGTACCTCAAGCTGCAGGACAAGGGGCATCACTGCTTCTACTTCATCGCCAACTATCACGCGATGACCAGCCTACAGAACAAGGAGCAGCTCGAGCAGATTACCATGCACGTGGCCATGGCGTACCTGGCGTTGGGGATCGACCCGGACCGGAGCGTCTTCTTCGTGCAGTCCGACGTCCCGGAAGTGACCGAACTGTGCTGGATGCTCAATACCGTCTGCCCGGTGACGCTGATGCAGAAGGCGACCACTTACAAGGACAAGGTCGCCCGAGGCCTCGGGGCCAACATGGGGCTGTTCGACTACCCCGTCCTCCAGGCGGCCGATATCACCATCTACGACGCCGACCTGGTGCCGGTGGGACAAGATCAGAAGCAGCACATCGAGATCACACGCGACCTGGCGGTCAAGTTCAACCAGACCTACGGCGCCGACGTGCTCGTTCCGCCGGAGCCCTACATCGTCTCGGAAGTGGCTGTGGTGCCAGGCATCGACGGGCAGAAGATGTCCAAGAGCTACAACAACACCATCGAGATTTTCCAAACCGCCAAGCAGACCAAGAAGCGTTGCGGGAAGATCGTGACCGACTCGACGGCGTTGGAAGATCCCAAGGACCCCGAAACCTGCAACGTCTTCACGCTGCTGCGACTGCTGACCGACGACGACGAGGTCGCCGAAATCGCCGCCGGCTATCGCGCCGGCGGCTACGGCTACGGCCACGCCAAGAACCGCTTGGCCGAACTGGTGAACGAACTATTCGGCGAGGCGCGCCAAAAGTACGTCGAACTGGAGCAAGACCCCGACACCGTCCGCGACATCCTTCGCGAAGGCGGCCGCAAGGCGCGCGACGTCGCCAAGACGACCATGGAACGCGTGCGAGCGGCGGTGGGGATTCTGCGGCATTCGTAAAGCCCCGAGGTTCATCCGCGAATAGTGTGGCGCTCTTGTGGCCGAAGCCCTGTCGTTACTAGCCCCCCGCAGTGCGGGGGGTCGCTGGGCGACAATGCGCTCGTTGTAGACGTGATGTCATTGGCCGAGGCGCTGTCGTTACTAGCCCCCCGCAGTGCGGGGGGTCGCTGGGCGATAATGCGCTCGTTGTAGACGTGATGTCATTGGCCGAGGCGCGCCCGTTGTGGATCCGATGTCGCTCGACGGGTGCGGCGGTTCGACCCATAGAGTGCGGGGTCGCACGCCTTCGGACCCCCCGCACTGCGGGGGGCTAGTAACGGCGAGCATGCATCTGCAGGAGTCCCCATGAATCGTGGATGAACCCGAACTCTCGAACCATGGGGGCGAGCTTTCACCAACCACGGGGGCGAGCCTGGATACAACATCCTTGATCGTCCGCCGCGAGGTCATCGCTTCGGGTACAGGCGCCTTCGCTCCCGCTACGCCCTGCGGGCGGCGAGTCGCTTCGGAGCCAGTCCCCTGCGCTGGAGCGCATCAACTGGTTGGCGTCGGCGTTTACCCGGTGAATTCGTTGCCCACCTTGCGGGCGCGTTCGGCTTTGTCGAGGTTGATCCCGAGGGCCAGGCCGATTTCGACCAGCACGTTCCAGCCGGCGGCCAGGAAGACGTACGGGTTCATTTCGCCGGCGTCGGGGGTGACGATTGTGGGCAGGCCGTCGACTTCGGCCGAGGCGATCGCCACCACGGTCAGGCCGACGCCGTCGACGAGGACATCCTTGAACTTGCCCACTTCGTCGGCGATCGGATCGATCACGAAGACCACGTCGCCGGCGACCATGACCTCTTCGATGCCGTGGACGGCGTACGTCCCTTCCAGGAAGTCGGAGGCCTTGCGGGTGATCTCGTTGGTCTTGAGCGTCAGTTCTTCGGCGACGCCGTCGTTGTAGCCGGCGAAGTAGATCGTCTTGGCCGCGACGGCCGCGTCGATGATGGCCGGATCGATGCTCGTCTCCAGAGCCGCGGCCACCTTGGCGTCGAGGCCGGCAAGCGAAGCGCCCATGTCGCGACCGGCGATATGGGCCAGGATCGACTCGTAGAACAGGGCCTGCTCGGCCACGCTCTTGGTGGCCGCGACGGCCTGCTCCCACCCGCAGGTGAGGACGAAGCCTGCGGTGGCGTTGGCCTCCAGCACGGTGTCGGCGTTGGCGGTGAGGCCGTAGACGTTCTGATGGCCGGCGGCCAGCAGGGCCTTGGCCAATACAACCACTTCCTGCGTGCGGCCGGAGTTGGAGGCCAGGAACACGGCGAATTTCGACAGATCGTACTGCCCCGCCTGGCGAGAGCCGTCGGTGGCGACCTGAAAGTCCATCCCCCACGTCAGGGCCTTGCGGATGGCGTTCTTGGCCGGGAAGATTCGGCTGGATCCCTCGCCGGTCATCATCAACTTACCGGCCGCGGCGATCGCCTTTGCAACCTCGGCGGTGCGAGCGGGATCGAAGGCGGCCACAACGTCGGCGGTGTCGGTCATCTCGCGGCACAGGGCGAACTGGGTGTATTTCTGGTCGGTACGATTCATCGTTCACATCCTTCAGTCTATCTAGAGGACGCCGCCCTATTTCGCGGCCGGCTTGTAATCCAATTCGGCGTACTCGGGAAGCTCCCCCACCAACGGACGCAGGTAGTCCAAAAAGGCGTCGGCGGGAAAATTTCCGGCTTCGTTAATGTACTCGTCCGGCATCGGCTTCGCCCGTACAGCCACGTCGGCCAACAGCGCCGTGCCGGTGGTGCAAGCGTACGGCGCGTTCGACGTGCGGACCAGCGAAACCATCACGCCGCCTGCCCCCTCGGCGGCCAAGGCGACCGCGGCCTGCCCGCACCGATAGGCCTCGTCGAGGTCCACTTCCGTCGCACGGTCAATCGACGACATGCACAGCGACTCGGTAATCTGAAACTCGCCTCGCCAGTCAAAGGTGTCGGCGATCATCCGATGCAGATTCAACGCCACCGACGACCCGCCCATGGCGCCGTATTCGACGTTGGCGAATTTGTCGGTCGTCTGACTGGCCGACACCGGCGTACCGTCGGCGTACTTGAGACCCTCGCCGCAGAAGATCGAAACGAACCCGTACTTGGCGTACGCCGCCTCCACGTCGGCGAGGTACTTGTCGCGATCGAACACGCGTTCGGGCATGTAGATCAGGTGCGGAGCGTCGGCCTCCGATCGCTTGGCCAGGGCCGCCGCGGCCGTCAGCCAGCCGGCGTCGCGCCCGATGGACTGGTAGATCACGAACGGGTCGACCTTCTGCATATCCCTCGACAGCCGACCGGCCTGCTGAGCGCTGAGCGCCACGTAGCGGGCGGCGCTGGCGTAGCCGGGGGTATGGTCGGTGCCGAACAGGTCGTTATCGACGGTCTTGGGGACGCCGATCCCGCACATCTCGTAACCCTGATCGGCGGCGTAGGCCGTCACACGGTGGATCGTGTCCATGGTGTCGTTACCGCCGATCATGAAGATCGTGCGGATGTCGTATTCGCGGAGCCGGTCGAGAATGAGCGGCAAGTCCTCATCCTGCACCTTGTGCCGCGAGGAGCCCAATATCGACGACGGTGTGCGTCGCAACGCTTCGATCTGAGCCGGATCCTCGGCCAGCAGGTCGACCACGTCGCCGGCGAGGAAGCCTTCGATGCCCCATCGCATACCGTACACGCCCGTAATCTCGTCCACGTCGCGGCCGGCGTCAATCACCCCGGCCAGGCTGGAGTTTATCACACTGGTGGGCCCGCCGGACTGGCCGACGATGACGTTGCCTTTCAACATCCACATATCCTCTCTGCAGTCTTGCCCCACGTTGACACGAGGGGGGTGACAATTCTAAGCTGTGGGCATGAACGATTCCAAAGCCGCCGACATCCTGTACGCCGGAGACACCACGCTCACCACAGCCGCGGCGTACCTCGCCGGAGTAATGACCCACTTCGGCGAGTCGTTCGACTACCTCCGCAGCGATCAACCCATCGGACCGCGATTGGCCGATAAAACGTACGCCTTATACATCCTCAGCGACTACCCTGTCAATAACGTGCGGGCCGAGGATTTCGACACGCTGGCCGCGGCCGTCCGCGCCGGGGCCGGACTGCTGATGATCGGCGGCTGGGAATCGTTTGGCGGACTCGCCGGCGAGTACAACCACACCCCGCTGGCCGACGTGCTGCCGGTCGAAATGCTCGACGTCGACGACCGGGTCAACTCGGCCCACCCGTGCGTCATCGAACCGGCGTGCGACCATCCCATCATCAACGGCCTGCCGTTCGATCGACCGCCGACGATCGGGGGCTACAACCGCATCGCTCCCAAGGCCGACGCCGCCGAAGTGCTCCGCGCCCGACATCTCGACGTAACCGTCGACGCCGGAGGCGCCTACGCCTTCGCCGCCGGCGAGGCCGCACCGCTGCTGGTCACCGGCCGATACGGCCGCGGCCGCACCGCAGCCCTGGCGACCGACGTCGCGCCGCATTGGGTCGGCGGCTTGGTCGACTGGGGAACCCCACGCGTCAACGCCCAAGCCCAAGGCGCCGGCGACGTCGAAGTCGGCAGCCTGTACGCCGAATTCTTCGCCAGACTGATCCGCTGGACCCGGGGCGACCCGTAGACGATCGCCTCGGTTGGCTACCGGAAGATCGAGGTCATCATCATCGGCGGCACGTCGAACATGTCGCGGTAGATGCTGGGATTGTACAGACCGAAGTCGACCGGACGGAGATACTCCCACGGGCCGGCCTTCTGGAGAATCTTCACCATCTCACCGATCTGCTTCTGCGACTTGAACTGCGAAATAGCCTTGAGCTTCTTGGCGAACGCCGCCTCGGACGCGCGGATTCGCAGTTTCGGCGGCGACGGGAAGTTGCAGTAGATGGCCATCTCGTGAATGTAAGGCGCCCGCTTGAGTTTGCGCCCCAACTCCGGCCAGATCGCCCCGGCCGCGTGAAACACGCTGATCATCAACTCCGAATGCACGATCCGATGGTCCGGGTGAAGGTCGGTGTACGTCGGCAGGAACACCTGGTTGGGGCGCACCTCTCGAAGCACTTCCACAAAGCTCTGCTGCAGGCCGGTGTAGCCGTGGCTCTGAACCGGGTCGTCGGCAGTGGCCGGGCGGCGGCCCTGGTAATGCGGCAACTGACAGTCGGGGTATCCGAGCCAGTGGATGTTCTCATGGGGAACGCCCATGGTCTTGAAGGCCGCGTACGTCTCCTTCTTGCGGATGTCGCTGATCGTGTTCTTCTCGGCCTTGGAGCAGTACCCCAACGCTCCGTCGGTCACCACGGCCACGTGGACCGGCACCTTCTCGGCCAGGGCCGACAGGATAGTGAGCCCGCCGCCGATAATGACGTCGTCGTCGTGAGGACTGAAGAACAGAAAGCACTCTTCGGTCTGTTTCCAATGCCGCGACACCGACGCCAGCGTAGGGCCGACGCGACGCTCGTTGTCGACCACGCGAACGAATTCGAATTGTTTGGCCGCCATGACTCTCTCCTTGCTGCGATAGTTCTGATCTTGCCGGGGGTTTGAGCCCTATTTCTATCCGACCGGGCGAAAGATTCAACCCCTCCCCTCGACGAAAACGCCGACCAAGCCGATATTCATCCAACAAAGCGACACATCATGCCGTCAATAGCGATTGCTCATGGGGGCGCCGCCGGCTACAAATAGACATGGGCCGCATGGGCATATGGGAGTCGGTATTATGGCTACACGGGGCATGAAGACGCCGCTGATTCCGGGGGGGGGCATTCGTATGGTTCATGACGAATGAGTGGGGAGTTCTTACGGCCAACGATCTGCCGTTACTAGCCCCCTGCAGTGCAGGGGGTCGCAGGACCGATGGTGCTCCCGCTGTATGCTCAATGTCGATCGGAGGGAAGGGGACTATCTATATGCGATGGGGTCACACGTCATAGGATAGCTTCACACGTCTCTTGACCCCCCGCACTGCGGGGGGCTAGTAACGGCAGGCGCTCGTCAGGCCTACTCCCCGATAATCCGTCATGAACCATTCGTATCGCTCAACTGGGGAGCGACCCTCCGCCGTCGCATGACGCGCCCGGGGATCGCTATCGATCACGCCCCTCGCTTCGCCAGCTTGATATGACTGCGGGCCTGACGGTACAGATCGCCCTGAGCTTTCTTGACGAGGGCCGCCACGTCATGGCGGCTCATCCCCACTCGCTCGCCGACGGTGAGCAGCAGCTTCCGCTCCGACGGCTCGATTCGCCCGTCGGCCAGCGCCACCGACGCCATCGACGTGAGCCATTCGCTGCTTTCGCTGGGCGTTTGGGGCATGGGAGTGTGCAACTGACCGGCCTGACCGGCGCCGATGAACCGATCCAGCGTCTCGGGCGGCATCTGGCATTTGACCGCCGCGGCTTCGAGCATGGCGCGCTCACGCGGATCGATCTGCCCGTCAATGAGCATCGCCTTGACCATCCACGCCAGAACCCCCGCGTTGGGCGGAACCGCGTCGGCCGGCGGAATCGTCGTCGGGGCCTCCAGGTCGGCCTCGGAGCCCTGTTGTCGCAGATGGCGAAGCTGCGCCTGCGCCGCCTCGGCGGGGAAAACCAGAACGTCCAGCAAAACCCAATCGTGCGACAGGTCGTTCAGCACCGTCCCGCAGTGGTCGCAGCGAGGGGTCGCCCCACCACGCTCCGGCGCCCCGCAACTGGGGCAATGAGCCGAACGGATCGCCTCGTCAGGGTCGGTAACGGCCTCAACCCCGCGGCCAAGCACATACAGCGAATGGAACACGGCCTTCTCGTCCAACACCCGGGGCTTGCGGCCGTTCGACGCCGCCTGGAACAACTCGCCCGACCAGCGAATCGACACGAAGGCCCGGTCCATCTTCTCCCCGCCCAGAACGCCGAGGCATTCGACCGCCCCCACCGCGCATTCGCCGTACCACGTCCGATCCTTCGCCTGCGGGCGAACGCCGCCGGCAATCGTCTTGGCGTACCTCGCGGCGTACTCCGGCGAGGCGATCCGCATCAGTGGATCGATCTTCCCCGTTCGGCCCGCAGCGTCGCGGCGCCAGAACATCACCGACGCCCGATCTTCCATGTGCTGGATCGAAAAACCCTTATCGCGACGGCGAATCGATGTCGTCCCCGGCAAAGCCACGTCCAACTGCGGCCGCCACTCGCACCCCTGGGTGATCTCGGCCAGCACCCAGTCATGGGCGCCGCTGCGAAGTTCGGCGTCGCAGTGCGAACACTTGCCGAATCGGTTCATCTCGACCGAGGCTCCGCAATTGGGGCAGTTGCCCTCCAGCAGCCCCGGCCCGGTCCGTTGCGACCGCACCTTGCCGCGTCGAAGGAATGACCAGTACTCCACAAACGACCGCGAACTCGTCACCCCCGATACGCGCTTGCCCGTTTCCAAGTTCACCCGATAGTCGACCGCCGCGGCCTTGATTCTGACCGTGACCGAATCGAACCACACGTGCGCCTTGGCCTCCTCGATCAGTATCGACTCGATCCGAATGTCCTCCATGCGATCGCGATAGCCCAGGGCCTTCTGCTCTGCGAACTGGAGGTTGAACCGTTCGGCGATGCCGTCGGAGATAAAATGCTCCACGCTCTTGATATCCTGATCGCACCAGGCCTGTTGAGTCTTCCCGAACGCCCCCTCGACGCGTTTGCAGAACGCTTCGGCGTCAAAGTCCGGGTCACGTTCAGTCAACAGTCGCACCGCCGCGGCCCCCCGTATCCGATCGTGCGCCCTGGCCCCCTTCCGCATGACCGACCCCCGGTAGGTTCTGACGCCATAGCGATGGGTGAACACGTACCCCGTAATCACCACGGCAGTCACCGGGACGCCGACCAACGGATACTGGAAGACCAGCCTGATGAGCAAGTACACCATGTAGCCGCCACC
>CBDVCA010000027.1:0-24708 GCA_965372365.1 uncultured bacterium | reverse complement strand
TTCGTGATGCCCCGATACTGTGAGATCTACATCGACCGGATCGAAATCGACACCCTTTGCATACCCGAACCGGCCACGATGAGGCTTCTGGCCCTCGGGTCGATGTTGTTGATTCGTCGCCGACGACGATAGGTACACGAGCACGGGATTATTGAGCCGTCTTCTGAAGCAATGAAGGCGGGCGGGCCCCATGAGGGTGGCCTGCCCGCCTTGTTCTTATGCAGCCGCACGCACAGCCGGCGCAATCTCGGCCGCGGCTGGCCCTTGAGGAATTGGGCTTTGACAGCCGACCTCGACGCTGCTAAATTGCCTTCGTGGATTTGACGGGCCTTTCTTGCCCGTTCCACCGCCGGCGGAGAGCCGAAACGGACCCCGGTCGGGGATCGCCAGATGGTTCTGGAAATGCGGACCTGACCGAATCGCTCACTCAACGGCGCACCCGCATGGACGGAGCCTGGGCATAGAGTGTTTGCAACCTGAAGATGGGTAGGAAGGCTGCACGCGTTGGCAATCGTAGATCCAGGCATCTGGCAGAGAATCATCGAACACGTCATCTCCCATGGCGGAAACCTCATTCGGCCGTGGTTCGCACAACTAACCCCCATCGCCATGGAGCACGGACTGCTGGAGATCCGCGCCCCCGGCGCCGAGCAGCAGCACTACCTCCAGCAGCACGCCATGCGACTGTTCACCGAAGCGGCTCAGACGGCCACCGGCCGGCTGGTGGGCGTTTGTTTTCTGGCCGCCGAGCCGGACGCGACGGCAATCGCGACCGCTGACGTATCACCAGTGACCACGCTTAACGATGCGGCGCCGATCAACGCCGACTATACCTTCGAAAGCTTCGTCGCCGGCCCCTGCAGCCGGCTGGCCCACGCGGCTTGCCTGGCGGTGTCCGAGTCGCCCGGCCAAGCATACAACCCCCTGTTCATCCACGGCGACGTCGGCCTCGGCAAGACCCACCTGCTGCACGCGATCTGCCACGGGATCACCAAGCGAAACGCGGGCATGCGGTATTGCATGCACAGTTGCGAAACCTTCGTCAACCACTTCATCGAAGCGGTCAAAGAAGGCAAACTGCACGATTTTCGCTACCGCTACCGCCAGGTCGACGTACTGGTGATCGACGACGTCCAGTTCCTCGCCGGACGCGAGCAGACCCAGGAAGAGTTCTTCCATACCTTCAACGCCCTGCACCAGACGCAGAAGCAGATCATCCTCTCCAGCGACCGCTCGCCGACGGAGATCTCCGGCCTGGAGAATCGTCTCGTCAGCCGGTTCAACTGGGGGCTCGTCGCCAGGGTCGACAAGCCCTGCTATGAGACCCGGGTGGCCATCGTTCGCATGAAGTCGCAAATGCGGAGCATCCCGCTGCCGGACGACGTAATCTGCCTGATCGCAGGGACGATCGACTCGAATTCGAGGGAGTTGGAAGGCGCCATCGCCAAGATCGCCATGCTCGCCAGCGTGTACGACCGGCCGATCAACCTGGACTTGGCCCGAGAGGCGTTGGGGACCGAAGCCCCGCAATCGCATCAGGAGATCACGGTCGACCAGATCCTCGAGGCCGTGACCTCTCGATTCGGCGTTCGACTGGCTGATCTGCAGAGCAAGAAGCGATCCAAGAGCATCGCCTACCCACGCCAGGTCTGCATGCATCTGGCCCGGAGCCTGACGCGTCACAGCCTCGAGGAGATCGGCGGCTACTTCGGCGGCCGCGACCATACGACGGTGCTGCACGCCAACCGCAGAATCCAGAAACTCCGCGACACCGACGGCGAAGTGAACGCAATGCTGGAGAACCTGACACGGGAATTGCACCGGAAGGGTTAATGTAGACCAGCGACACCTCTGCGGGAGAGTTCGCCATGATCGCCGGTTTCAGTGTGGACGACCTTTGGACTGCCGCCGATGGGCGGGCGCTGCCGCGACGGCCCATTCTGGAGGCAATCGCCGGACGGTGTGGGCGGGCGTGGGACTGCCCGGACTTGGCCGGCCGCGTAAAAATCGACTACGCACCGCGGCTGCGGACTACGCTGGGACGCGCCACGCTGGACGACGGACGCATCGAGCTGAACCCCAGACTCCTGCTGGAGCACCCCGCCGAACTGGTCCCCACGCTGGCCCATGAATTGGCTCATTTGGTCGTGTATTGGCGATACGGACGCGTCGCGCCCCACGGGGTCGAGTTCCGCACGCTCATGCGAGCGGTGAATCTCAGCCCGGCCGCCACCCACCAATTGGACGTCGGCCGCCTGAAGCGGCGGCGCCGACGATTTGTGTACCTCCACAAGTGCACCCATTGCCACGGAACCTTCGCCGCCCGACGCGTCTACCGAAACTACTACTGCGTCTCCTGCGGGCCCGATTCGATGTGGGAGGTCTTCCGCGTCCCCGACACCTCCGAAGGCCGAAAACTGCTGAAGGCCGCCGCCACGTAACGACGATTGCACTCAGATTCCCCAGCCGCCTCTGGACCGATCCCCGGCCATGATGGTATAGTCTCTCTTCATCGGAGACCCGCAGACCCCTATCGAAAAGCGAGCAGCCATGGACGGATTTGTTCACCTTCACGTACATTCGCACTACTCGCTGCTCGACGGCGGCAACGCCCTCGGCCCCCTGATCAACCAGGCCAAGAAGCTGGGCATGGACACCCTAGCGCTGACCGATCACGGGAACATGTTCGGGGCCGTCGAGTTCTATTCCAAGTGCAAGGCCGCCGGCATCAAGCCGATCCTGGGGATCGAGGCGTACATCTCGCCGACCACCCACACCGACCGCAGCTTCGGCAATATCCGCGATTCCAGCTTCCACCTGATCCTGCTGGCCCAGAACAAGACCGGGTTCGACAATCTCGTCAAGCTGTCCAGCCGGGCGTACATGGAAGGATTCTACTACCGCCCGCGAATCGACATGGAACTGCTTCGCGAGTTCAACGAAGGGCTCATCTGCACCTCCGCCTGCCTCGGCGGCCAGATCCCCTCGGCCCTGCTGGCCGGCCGGGCCGACCACGCACGACGCGTGGCCGAACAGTACCTGGAGATCTTCGGCCCCGAGCGGTTCTTCATCGAACTGCAGAATCAGGGCGTCGACGAGCAGGCCAAGGTCAACCCCATGCTGGTCGAACTGGCCGAATCGATGGGGATCGACCTCGTCGGAACCAACGACGTGCATTTCCTCACACGCGACCACAAGCCCAGCCACGAGATTCTCTGCTGTATCTCTACCGGCAAGACCATCCAAGATAGCACGATGCACGATGCCTATCCGCCGGAACTCTACCTCAAGAGCCCCGCCGAGATGCGCGATGCGATGAAGCGTTGGCCCCAAGCCGCCGACAACACCTTGCGAATCGCCGAGATGTGCAACGTGAACCTCGACTTCAGCGAATCGCACCTGCCGACCTTCGACACCCCCGACGGGCAAAGCGACGATGAGTACCTGCGAGAACTGGCCTACAAGGGCATCAAATGGCGGCGAGGCGATGATCCCGGCGAAGAGTACATCACGCGCCTCGAGTGGGAACTGAAGGTAATCAAGGACAAGGGGTACAGTTCGTACTTCCTGATCGTTCACGATTTCGTCCAATTCGCCCGCCGGAACAACATCCCCTCCGCCCCTCGCGGCAGTGGGGTCGCCACACTGCTGGGCTACGTCCTCGGCATCGCCGACGTCGACCCCCTGCCCTACGGACTGCTGTTCGAACGCTTCACCGACCCCCAACGCGAAGAGGCGCCGGATATCGATATCGATATCTGCCAGGAGGGCCGCCCGAAAGTTATCGAATACGTCCGCCAGAAGTATGGCCACGTCGCCCAAATCATCACCTACGGAACCCTCAAGGCCCGGGCCGCCATCCGGGATGTCGGACGCGTGATGGCGATTCCGCTGCCGGAAGTCGACCAGCTCTGCAAGCTCCTCCCCGACGGGCTAAAGGTCACGATCGATTCGGCCCTGGAGGCCGAGCCGGATCTCAAGAAACTGTACGATCAGGACAATCGAATCCGCACGCTGCTCGACCACGCCCGCAATCTCGAAGGGCTCGCCCGCCACGCCGGCGTCCATGCCGCGGGGGTCGTTATCGCCAGCGAACCGCTGGAGGGGATCATCCCCCTGTACAAGCAGGCCAACAGCGACGGGGCGATCACCCAATGGGACGGGCCGACGTGCGACAAGATCGGGCTGATGAAGATGGACTTCCTCGGCCTCCGTACGCTGACGATTATCCAACGCGCCCGCGACCTGGTGCGAGAGCGGACCGGCAAGGACATCGACCCCGAGACGCTTGCCCTGAACGACCCGGACGTATTCAAGCTGTTCTGCGAGGGCCGCACCGCCGGCGTGTTCCAGTTCGAATCCGGCGGCATGCGAAACGTGCTGCATCAGATTCAGCCGGACAAGATCGAAGAACTCATCGCCGCCAACGCCATGTACCGCCCGGGGCCGATGGAACTGATCCCCAGCTACTGCGCCCGCAAGCACGGAACCGAGAAGACGCCCTCGGTGCACGAACTGGTCGACGATCTGCTGGCCGAAACCTACGGCATTATGGCCTACCAGGAACAGGTCATGCAGGTGCTCAACAAGCTCGGCAAGCTTCCGCTGAACCGGGCGCTGACGCTGATTAAGGCGATTTCCAAGAAGAAGGAAGAGACCATCGCCTCCGAGCGGCCCAACTTCCTGGCCGGCGCCAAGGAAAACGGCATCGCCGAATCCGAGGCCCAGGACTTGTTCGCCCTGATCCTCAAGTTCGCCGGCTACGGTTTCAATAAGGCTCACTCCACACGGTATGCGATCGTCGCCTACCAGAGCGCGTGGTTCAAGACGCACCATCCCAAGGAGTTCATGGCCGCGACGTTGACGTTCGAAGCCGGCGACAGCGACAAGCTGAGTGAGTATCTCGACGAGTGCACGGCGTTGGATATCAAGGTCGGCTCACCGAACATCAACGATTCGGCCGCGGACTTCACCGTCGTCGGCGAGGGCATCCTCTTCGGGTTGGCGGCGATCAAGGGCGTCGGGTCCAAGGCCGTCGAGGCCATCCTCCAAGCCCGCCAGGAGGTCGGCCGGTTCGAGGACCTGTACCATCTCTGTGAGAACGTCGACCTTCGCGCGGTCAATCGCTCCACTCTCGAAGCGATGATCAAGTGCGGGGCCTTCGACGGCCTCGGCGCCCACCGTGCGGCGATGATCGCCGCCGTCGAGGGAGCGATCCAACTGGGCCAGGGCCACGCCGCCGACCGGCGCAGCGGGCAGATGAACTTCTTCGAGACGTTCGAAGCCGACGCCCCGGTCGACGACCGACGCCCGACGTTCCCCGACGTGGACCCGTGGACCGAAACGCAGCTTCTCAAGAGCGAGAAGGAAACCCTGGGTTTCTACATCACCTCCCACCCGCTGACCAGTCACGGGCGAGAACTGGACAACCTCGGCAACGCCAAGCTGGCCCACTTGAAAGACAAATCCGAGGGTACGCCGGTCACCGTTGGCGTCATGATCAGTCAGATCCGCCCGACGTTCGTCAAGAAGGGACGGTCCGCCGGGCAGAAGATGGCCATGCTGACCGTGGAAGATCTCACCGGCAACGCCGACTGCGTGATCTTTGCCGACACGTTCGAGCAATACGGCCACCTGCTGGCCACCGAGGCGATGGTCTTCCTGCGAGGGTCGGTCGACTGCCGACGCGAGGATCCCAGCATCGTCATCGACGAGGTCATCCCCATGGACACGGCCGTCGAGCAACTGACCGGCGAAGTGATCCTTCACCTCGACCGCATCGCCGGAGACGGTGAGAGCATGAAACGCCTGCACGACACGCTCATCGCCTTCAAGGGCGACTGCCCCCTGAAGCTGACGGTCCTACCGGCCACGGCCCCACACCTGCGGGTCACCGTGGTCAGCGACCGTCAATGGTACGTATCGCCGCAGCGGCCGCTGATGAAGAAGCTCGAAGAACTGCTGGACGAGCATAACGTCATCTTCAAGGGCAAGCCCGCCGCCCCCCGTCGAGCCCGGTCCTCCTGGCAGAGCCGCAACGGTCGCGGCGAAGCCGTCGGCGCGGCGTCCGGCCCAGCCAGCGCGGCGGTCACGCGGTTCAATTAGAGTCGCTTCCGAACAGGTTTTGAGTCGCTTCCGAACAGGTTGGGCGGAATCGCAATGTCGTTAGCCGCGTAGCGGCGTTTGATAGTAGCCTCGGGCGCGAGCCCGTGGAATTGGGACGCCCCGTAGGGATGAGCCCCCGCAGGGGGCGACTGAAGGACGCTTGCCCCATTCGCCGTCCGCTTAGCCGTCCCTCGCGGAGGCTTGACGCCAATATCCGTTTCTTTCCCCACGGGCTCGCGTCCGTGTCTACTTCCAGTCACCCTCTAAGAGGGCTTGCCGGCCTTCCGGCTGCAAACAAAACGGAATCAACCCGACTTCCGGGGCTCCGTAGCCGTACAGGGCCGGAGGGGTGGGGACCAGTTTGAAATGCGGCTGATAGTACCAATGGTAATATCCGGGGCCGTAGAACAGTCCCCGCGGATACTGCTGGGGCAGCCAGACCGGGCCGTTGCAGCCGACCAGTAGAGCGACGGCGATCGCAACGACGATCAGTGCGATACATGAGACTCTCATGACACTCTCCCTCACGAATGGGCTCTGCTATTTCACACGTATGCGACAAGGCCCGAGTTCAACGTTTGTCGGAGCGACCGAGACGCCGTCGCCGCGAGATTCGACGGAACTCGTTCAGGGGTCGCAGCCAAGGGCGTTGGGTTGGGTTTGCCGTGGCGATCGGCTATCATGGTCGTCGCCGGCCGAGGCGACCGGACACCTGTTGTGTTCGTCATGGCCTTCGGCTCCGAAGCTATTGAGAACCTGACCCTTGAACGACCAGCAGCAGCAACAGAGCGAGCCCGCACTTACCTACCCCCGCCCATGGGAATACACCGTCATCGGCCCCGACCCCGACGGCGTTCGCGCCGCGATCGGGGAGGTTGTGGGATCTCGCGAGCATTCCGTCGCCGCCGCTAACGCGAGCCGAACCGGGAAATATCACAGCCTTCGCGTGGAATTGATCGTCGATAGCGAGGCCGATCGCGACGCGCTCTTCTTCGCCCTGCGCGACCACGACAACGTGAAGATGGTGTTGTAGGAGACCGCTTGTCCGACGCCGCCCGGTGTGGTCCAATGGCGGCGATGCGTTCGATGAAACTGAACATAGAGATCGGACCCGACGGGGTCTCCACGGGGCTCGTCATCGCCTTATGCCTGGCCGCGACGGCCGGGATCGCGGCGACCGCGACGGGTTCGTACGGACTGGCCGGACTGCTGCTGACGGTCATCGGGGATCTGCCCCTCGCCGTCGCCATCTTCATCGCCGCCGGCGGCTGGGGATGGCTGGCGATTCGTCGGCTCGTACCCCCCTCGACAACGCCCGGACTGCTGGCGGTGACCAGCGTGGGGGCGGGGTTGTGGATGCTGTCGACGGCCATGCTGACGGCCGGATCGCTGATCGACGGGGCGATGACTCATACGGTAGGGTGGGCCGTGATCGCCGGCGGACTGGCGATGGCCGCGTGGGCTTGTCGAAAGCGGGTGGCCCGCTACGCACTGCCCAAGACGACCCGCCCGGGCGCGCTGATCGGCATTATCGTCGCGGCCGCCGGGGGATTATGGCTGGCCGGAGCCTCGATGCCGGCCGGCAAGATCGGCCTGGTCACCAAAGACTTCTACGACGTCGTCTCCTACCATCTCCAGATCCCGCGTGAATTCGTCGACGCCGGGCGCATCACACCGCTGCCGCACAACACGTACAGCCACTACCCTCTCGGCGGCGAAATGCTATTCGCCCTGGCCATGATTCTCAAAGGCGGCGCGTGGGACGGCGTCTACGCAGCCAAGTTCACCCACGGCCTGTGGGGCGTACTCGCCCTCGCCGCCGTCTACTTCGGGTTACCCCCCGAGCAACGGGTGCGCCGCCGAACAGCCGCGGCGTTGCTGGCGACCGCGCCGATGGTGCTGTATCTCAGTTGGCTCGCCTTCGTCGAACTCAGCGAACTGGCCTACCTCGCCATCGCCATCGCCTGGCTGGCGGCGTGGCTGCCAACCCCCACCTACCGCGCCGCGATCATGATCGGCCTGGCCTGCGGCGGCGCCTGCGCAACCAAATACCTCAGCATCCCCCTGGTGGCCGGGCCGGTCCTTGGCGTAATGCTCGTCAGCATGATCCGCCGGCCCCGACGCATCACCCACTGGCTCGCAGCCGCGGCCGTCTGCTGCGCCTTGACGGCGCCGTGGCTCATCCGCAACGCACTCGAAACGGGCAATCCCGTATTCCCCCTGGCCGCCAATCTCCTCGGCGCCGGCCACTGGTCGGCCGAGCAGGTCGCCCGATGGAACCTCGGACACGCCCCGCCGGCGTGGTCGGCCCGTCTGCCGGCGATGATGGAACCGTTCACGGCGACACGAGGGGTCGGGATTGCCCTTACCGTGATGACGCTGGCGGCGGTCGCCTGGGTGGTCGCCAAGCCGCGTCGGTCGCCGCCGCTGGATCGGGCGTGCGTAGGAATCCTCGGCCTGCAAGTGGCCGCGTGGATGTTGCTAACGCATATGCCGAGCCGATTCATCATCCCGGCCGTCGTGCCCATGTGCCTGCTGGTCGGCGGAATGATCGCTCGCCTGGTCCGATGGACCGAACCGTCCGATTCGGCCGGGGGCCTTCGACTGAAATGGTGGACGGCGCCGGCGGCGACCGCGATGATCGTTCTGGCGGCCGCGGCCGGAGTGCTGGCCGGGTGGGAACTGTACCGCGCCGAGCAGCAGGCGGCCGGGGCGACCCACGGGGCGTCAGGGCTGCACGGAATGCTGCCCCACGATCTCGCCTCGCTCAAAGGCAGCCAGCCGGTGTTCGCCCCCCTCGCCTCCGGCGGCCGGCTTCTGCTGGTCGGCGACATACGACCGTTCAACCTTCCGGCTAATACGCTGTACGCAAGCATCTGGGAACTGGACCCCCTCACCCGAATCGCACAGCAAACCGGCGACGGCGACGGCGTCGAGATGATCCACCGGCTGCGCCGCGACTACGGCGTAACCCACCTGCTGATCAATTGGCCCGAGATCCTCCGCCTCCATCACACCTACGGCTGGTGGCCTCAGATCAACCCGACCCTGATCGACTCGCTCCTTGACGCCGGCGCCGTCGATCTGAACATCCCCACCGCGAGAGACCCCAAGGGAAGGCCGGCCGTGCAGATGCTTCAACTTCCGTGACGCCGGTTGCGGGCGACGACGCCCGTCACGCCGACATGAATCCAAAACAAACGGCCCATATCGGATGAGCGGGGAGTGGGTCGGATGAATGCTTGCCGTTACTAGCCCCCCGCAGTGCGGGGGGTCAGAAGACGTGTGAACCCACGATCTGTGGATCCAACTGCCGCTTCGGGACAATCGACATCGAAGGTACCGCGGGAACACCATCGGTCCAGCGACCCCCTGCACTGCAGGGGGCTAGTCACCGCGGCCCCTTGGCCACGAGAATCCCCCGCTCATCCGTCATGAACCAAACAAACGGGCGACCCCCATCAGGGGGCCGCCCGTTATGCGTCGTGCGTGGTTCGTCTCAGGCCGCGCGTCGCCGCCTCAGCAGGGCGAGTCCGCCGGCGGCCAGCATGGCCAGCGTGGCCGGTTCAGGGACGGCCTGATAGAGATACACTTGGCCGTCGCCGGCTCCGACCAGCAGGTCGAGTTCACCATCGCCGTTGAAGTCGCAGAGGCTCGGCCGCGACCGAGCGTACGCGGGCAGGTCGATGATCGCGCCGTCGGATGCCGCATAGGTCCACCCGCCGAATGCGGGATCGGTATCGATGCCGACGCCGCCGTAGTAGCGAATGAGGCCGTACGTGTCGCCGATGAGCATATCCTTGACGCCGTCGCCGTCGAGGTCGGCCACCACCGGGCTGGCCCGGTAGGTGGTGACGGCCATATCGGAGCCGTATTCCTGGGCGTAGGCGACGGAGGCAAAGGTTGGGGCGGCGTCGGTCCCGTCGTTGAGGTAGATACGGATCTTGCCGTCATAGGCGCCGCTGACAATATCTTTGCGCCCGTCGTTGTTCCAGTCGACCACCGAGGGGGTCGCACGCGATCCGACGTCGATGGCGAGCTTGGCGCCGGCGGCGCCGACTTCCAGGAGGGTCCCGGTGTCGAAGATCGGGGCGCCGGCGGCGCCGACATTGGTGTGCAGCCGCAGTTGGCCGCCGGATTCGCCGATCAGCATGTCGGGCAGGTTGTCGTCGTCCCAATACACCATGCGCGGGAACAGGCCCAGGCACCCGCTGCCGAGGGCGGTCAGGTTGACCTGGGCGCCTAGCCCATCATCCATCTGAGCGTATTGGAAGGTGTTGAACAGCGGCGCGCTGGGCGTTCCCCCGTTGAGATACACGCGAACCTGTGGCGTCACACCGCCGCTGCCTTCGCCGACAATCAGGTCGGCGAGGCCGTCGCCGTTCCAATCGGCCATCGACGGGACCGAGTATCCAGGGACGTCGATATTCGCACCGTTGGCCTGGAGCATCTGGACGGGAAGGTAGTCGTCGAGTCCCCATGCCCAAGCGGGGAAAGCCAGAATGGCGATCGCAACGAAAAGGCGCCCCGCCAGAAGTCGGCGAGTATCTACGCTAACAGCAATAGCTCTATGAGTATGCATGATTCGAATCATCCTCCTGTTGAAACGTCTCTCCTTCGTCGGGAATCCGAGCACATATCTCCCGAACAATGAACACCGAGTATACCACAACAGTCGAGATTCAACAATGCACATTCCGCCATGAACGCCGGTTCGGGGACAGGTTGCTGGCGTCGGATGATTCAAAGGAAAAAACGCAGGCAATGCCTTGGCATTGGCGAGTATTCTTGACGCAGATGCGCAGGCGATCAAGCCGATCGCAGCAGGAACAGCTTTTTCAACGGGCGGGTAGGAGCGGCCGTGCCCTATCGCGGCGAGTTCCGATACGGATCCGACGCGGCCAGGATGGTCCTGCTCGACGCCGGACATGTCTGCCAGAACCTCTACCTCACGGCCGAGTCGATCGACTTCGGCGTCTGCGGGATCGGCGCCTACAACCAGGAAGCGGTCGATAAACTGCTCGAACTGGATGGCGTCGACGAGTTCATCGCCTATTATTCTCCTGTGGGCAGAGTTTTGTAGACGCGGCGGCGGCAGCCGTCGGAAAGGGGAGCGGCCATGCTGCTGAGCAACATGGAGACGGCGCCGGGATATCGTATCGTTCGTCACTTGGGGTTGGCCTGCGGCAACACGATCCGCGCCAAACATGTCGGTCGCGACATCATGGCGGGGCTGAAGAACATCGTCGGGGGTGAGATCCGCGGCTACACCGACATGCTCAGCGACGCCCGCAATGAGGCCATTCGTCGCATGCAGACCCAGGCCGAGGCCCTCGGGGCCAACGCCGTGCTCAACATCAGGCTCTCGACCGCCGCGGTGATGGCGTCGGCGGCCGAGGTGATGGCCTACGGAACCGCCGTGGTCGTCGAGAAGGACGACTGACGGCGAACGGCGAACGACGAACGGAAGGCTACAGGCTTCAGACCTCAGGCTTCAGGCACGGCGAACTGCGACGGCAAAAGCGACGACGAACGACGAACGACGAACGACGACGGCGAACGGCGAACGGCGGCTTGGCGTCGGATGGTGGTGGTATACTCCCCCCCCGCTCACGCAGGGGGGCGGGTACAAGTCTGTCGGCTCTGCGGACCTAACCGGCTGTCGCCGTCGTCGTTGCCGTTGTTGTTGCCGTTCCTGAAGCCTGAGGTCTGAAGCCTGTAGCCTGCCGTTCTGCCGTTCTATTGGTCGCCGATCAACTGGGTTTCGAACAGCGTTCGGTACACGTCGCAGCGCCTGACGAGTTCTTCGTGCTTGCCGGCGTCGATCAGGCGGCCGTCGTGGAGGACGACGACGGTGTCGGCGCTGATGACGGTGGAGAAGCGGTGGGCGATCAGCAGCGTGGTGCGTCCGGCCATGAAGGTTTTCAGGGCCAGGTTGATCTTCGCTTCGCTCTCGGAGTCGATCTGGCTCATGGCCTCGTCCAGAATCAAGATGGCCGGATCGCGCAGGATCGCTCGTGCGATGGCGATTCGCTGCCGCTGGCCGCCGCTGAGGGTGCTGCCGTGCTCGCCGATGACGGTGTCGTAGCCTTCGGGCATCTGGGTGACGAAGTCATCGGCAAACGACTGACGGCCGGCGGCGACGATCTCGTCGCGAGTGACGTGGGGGGCGCCGTAGGCGATATTGTCGGCGACCGAGGCGTTGAAGATGACGGCGTCCTGGGTGACCAGGCCGATCTGCTTGCGGAGCGACAGCAACTTCACTTCTGCGATGTCGACCCCGTCGATAAGGATCTTGCCCTTCTGAGGGTGAAAGAACCGCGGCAGCAGACTCAGCAGCGTGGTCTTGCCCGATCCGTTCCCGCCGACGAAGGCGACCGACTCGCCCTGCCAGATCTTCAGCGTGATGTCCGACACCGCCGGGCGGGAGGCGCGGGTGTAGGTGTAGCTGACGTCGCGGAACTCGATGTCCTCATGGTGACGCGGCAGGTCCTGTGCGTCCTTCAGATCGGTCTCGGTGGCCTCGTCTTGAAGCTCGAATACGCGCTGAGCGGCGGCGTCGGCGTTGTAGAACGCCACCGAGATCTGCGAGAGGCGCCGGACGGGGTCGAACATCGCCGCCAGGGTGCCGATGACGGTCATGAACGTTTCGGCGTCCATCTCGTTATCGAGCAGCCAACCGGCCAGGCCGGTGTGCCCGCGGCCGGGCTGGATCACCCAGTAGCCGGCGAGCCCGATGGCCGCCAGAGCCGCGGTGAGCCCCATGGCCTCCACGATCGGGGCGGTCGCGGCGTCAGCGGCGGCGACGCGCTTCAGTTGCTTGTAGATGCGGTTGGTGATTCCCCGGAACCGCTTGCACTCGATCTCCTCGGTAGTGTAGGCCTTGACGACGCGAAGGCCGGTGAGGGTCTCTTCCAGCGATTGCAGCAGCGTCGCCTGGCCTTCGAGGGCGCGTTTGGAGGCTTTGCGGATCTTCTTGCCCAGCTTGCGAATCAGCACGAACGTCGGCGGCCCCACGATGCAGGCCAGCAGCGTGAGCTTCCAGTTCAGCACCAGAGCCAGTGAGAACGCCCCGATCAGTTTGGCCGGCTCGACCAGTGACTTGCCGAGCAGGAAGACCAGCCCCTTGGTGATCTCCTGGCAATCGGCGACGAATCGGCTCATCGTATCGCTGGCGCCCCGGAGGGCGTAATGGATCAGGGGCAGGCGGATGGCCACACCGTAGTTCACGCAACGGATGTCCATGATGGCCCGGTGAACCGTCGTCTGGACCAAATACGTCTGGAGGAAGCGGAACGCATTGCGAGCGTAGGTGAGCCCCAGGCCGATCAAGAGGATGATGACCAGTTGGGTGAAGCGGTCCGCTTGGTCCTGGGGCCTCGGCATCAGTTCGACCAGCCGATGGACCCTCGTCGCCACCCCTGCGGTCGCCGGCAGGGGAGTTACACGGATGCTGACGACGGCGTCGGAGCCGGGGTTGAGAATATCGAGATTCCAGTCCTGGCCGGCATCCATAAGGGCCAGGCGTTGGAGGACGCCTTGGTAGTCGAGATGTTCGCCGTCGACGCCGACGATCCACGCGTCCGGATCGATCGGTTCGGCGGCCAGCGGGCTGGTGGTGGCGGCCTTTCGGGTCGTCCGGATTCGATAGATGGAGACGACGTCGGAGATTCCGCCCAAGCGGATTCGCATGTTCGGGTCGTCGATCTCCCGCCGGATGACGTCAATTTTCAGCCGATGGGCGACCAAGCCTCGGTCGGCCCAGCCGTGGAGACCTTCGTCGCTGATGAGCACCTTCATCGCCGGAAGCAGCACCCCGAGCCCGGCGGCCCACAGCAGTGAGATCATCACTACGCAGAACAGCAGTCCGGCGAGCCGGAGCCTGTAGGTGAGCACGTATCGAGCGGATCGGAAGAAATATCGCATTGAGAGCCTCTGTTCCGGCGCCGCAGGCGCCACCACCGAACGTACTTATACTTGGCCGGCGCCGTCGAGGCAACGGTTCGCTTGCGGCCGGCGCTCGGCTATGCCTCTATACGTCACCTCTATACGTCCAGCGGCGCCCCGGTCGCGCAGGTGATCATCACGTTATCCCACAGGGTCTTGGCGTTGACGTTGCGCCACAGCAACTGCTCGTAGCGGGCCATCTGGGCTACGATGTCGGCGCAGGGTACGGCCCCCACAGCCGCGGCGATCCGGGCGATTGCGTCGGTCTGGTCTTGGTGGATGAGCACCGCGTGGCCGCCGGCGGCGTGTCTCATGGCATCGCGATACACCGAGGCCAGCAACCCCAGCAAGATACCGGCCGCCTGACGGGTCGCCAGCGTTCGGGCCAGTTGCTTGTCGGCGGCCACAGCGCGGTCGGCCAACGCTTCGGCGCGTGCAACCAGGAGATCGCCCAGTTCGGCGTCGACGCTTTCGGTCAACGCGGCCAATCGAGTCACCACATCGCACTTGAAGGCGTACAGGTCCGATTCGGCCAGCCTCAGCCCCGCCCCGACGCTACCGGTGGTGTAGGCGGCCCAAAAACGCGATTCGGCCGCCTCCACACCCGAGGCCATCAGTCGCTCGGCGACGAAATCGAACGGCAACGTCCCCAGACGCACCAGCGAACACCGGCTCCGCGTGGTGGGCAGCAGTTCCTCCGGCGAGCGACAGATCAGGATCAGCGTGACTCCGGGGGGAGGCTCTTCCAACGTCTTGAGAAGTGCGTTCTGGGCGGCGATGCTCATCAACTCGGCTTCTCGGATGATGAACACCCGCCCGCGGCCCTGGCCGGCGGCTCGGTTGGACGGGTCGATTACGAATTCCCGCACCACCGAAATGCTCAACTCCTGCATCTTGCTCGATCGGGTTCGCGAATCGGCCGAAAACCGGGCCGACTCGCGGCTAACAGGGTGGAAGTCGCCGTGGACGCCGGCGTCTAACATTCTGCAACCATTACAGTTACCACATGGCTCCGGCGGGGAGCTCTCGCCGGCGGCCCGCCGGGGCTGCTCGCACAACAATACCGCGGCCAAGGCCTCGGCCGTGGTCCGGCGGCCCACGCCGGTCGGCCCGGCGAAGATGTAGGCATGGGGCCGGCGGTCGCCGCGGAGGATGCGGGCCAATCGGTCGATGGCCGCGTCCTGGCCGACAATATCGCACAAACGAATCATGGTTGGCGATATTACGCGTATAGAGGGTTGTGGAGAAGTGAAATCCGCTGCTGGGAGAAGCGGCCAATCGACAGCCATTGGCCATCAGCGCAGAACGATCAATGCCGGAAGGACGACGCTCCTGTTCGGGGCGATGAACCCCGACACCCACACCAAGGCGACAAACCATAAAAGAAGGATGGCCACCCAGCCCCCATGTCCGAACTAATCAAAACGACACGTCGGCCCACGCCGACTGCCACGGTCGGCGCGATGGGTTGCGATCACCTTCTACCTACTATTCGGACTTTTTCAGCTCGAATCCAGCTCACGTTCCGGGCGATGGCGCCGATATGACGGGAAAACACCAGAAACTCGCCAGGAAACGTGCAACTCTTTGTTATTAAGTCGTCATATCAATGGGAGGTCTTTACGTGGACACTCTGGATGCGGGGCGAAAATCCACACCCGGCCACTACGATGAACTGGACCCGACGGACCCCCGGGCGCCAGGCCATGCGTTGTCGCGTGACCTCACGCACCCGGGCAACTGTTGCGTGCGAGGTAGTCGACGTCTACAATCGCAGCCACTTGACGCGCCGGCAGAGGCGGCGAGGGGCGCATTTTCACATTGACCGCGGCGGCGAATACCGGCGCCGGCACTAACAGGAGCGTTTCATGGGAAATCGAGCAATCAGCTATTCACTTATCGTGGCCATGGGAATTCTGATGACGACCGCCGCGGTGGCCGCGCCTCCTCTGGCCGATCGACTGCCCGATGACGCATCGTTCTATGTCGGCTGGGCGGGCCGCAATCACGCGCTGGACGGATCGTTGCTCGGCCAGTTGGTCAGCGAATGGCCCACCGACGAGATCGCAGCGGCGATTCGCCAGGGCCTGGACGCCAATATCAACGAGCAAGAGACTCGCGAGGTGGTCGAGCATGCGATGGCGATGGCCGCGATCGTCGTTCGCCGTCCGGCGGCGCTGTGCGTAACCGACATTCCGGCGACGGCCGCGGCTCCGATTCCCGATGCGGCGCTGCTGATCGATCTTGGCGCCGATCGCCAGGCGTTCGCCGATCATCTCGACGCCCTGCTGGCGATCTTCGCCGATCAACTGACGTGGGGCGACGCCGCGACCGGGAGCATCAGCTACAAGACCCTCCAGGTGGGGCCTGGAACGCCCGCCCAGGGCTATGGCTACATTGGCGACATGCTGTTCGTCACCCTCGGGGCCGACATGCCCGGGCGGATCGTTGCGATGGCCGACGCCGCTGACCGGAGCCTGCTGAACGCCCCGAAGTTCAGTTCGGCGTACAAGGAAGTCGCCGGCGACGATGAGCAGGTCGTCATGTACGCCGATGTTCAGGCGATCGCCGCGATGGTCGGCCGGATCGGCCAGACGACCGGCGAATTGCCGCCGAACCTGGAGATGATCGTAGACGCCCTGGGCCTCGGGAAGATCACGGCGATGGTCTCGGCCACACGGATCGTCGACCGCCAGATGTACACCAAGACGCGCGTGCTCAGCCCCGCCCCGCACGAAGGGGTTCTGATGCTGTGGGCCGGGGAGCCCCTCAAGCAGGCGCTCCTGGCCGTCGCCCCGGCCGATACCATTCTGCTGGTCAGTTTCAGCATCGACCCGGCGGCGCTCCTGGCCGAGATTCAGCGTATTGTCACCACGATCGAGCCGAAGGCGGGCATGCAAATGAACGCCGGGTTGATGATGGCGAGCCGGCAGTTGGGGATCTCGATTCAAGACGATCTGCTGGCCCACATGGGCGACCAGTTCACCTTGGTGTCGGCGCCGTCGCTGGGCGGGTTTGGAGCCGGCACGGCCCTGGTCGTCGAGTTGAAAGATGAAGCCGCGTTCGCCGCGACCGTGGCCAAGTTGGAGACGTTGGCCAAGACGGCCATGTCGGCCGACAAGGCGCGCGGCGGGTCGGTCCCGACGTCGTTTCAGGTTCTGAAAACCTCCGATGCGACCATCTCGTATGTGCAGATGCCCGTCGTCGCCCCAGCGTGGGCCATTCACGACGGCCGGCTGATCATTGCCGCGTGGCCGCAGGTGGTGCGTGCGGTCATCGAGGGAACCGGCGAGCCGGCGCTGATCGGCGAGTCGGCGTTCCAGGAGGTGCTGGGGCGGATGGCCGATTCGCCGACGTTCCTGAGGTACATCAACGAGCCGGCCATTCTCCGTCGGGTCAACTCACTTCCGCTGATCGCCTGGACGACCCTCGCAGCTTTCGGCGAGTCCGAGGGCTTTCCCCTGCGGGCCGGGTGGCTCCCCACCCTGCCGACACTCCTGAAGTACATGCGACCGTCGATGTCAGCCGCCAGCGCCGACGCAACAGGCGTTACGAGCACCCGTTGGGTGGCGATACCCATTGGTGCAGCGATGCCCATCCTCGCGGCCCCCCCCGCTCTGGCGGCGAGCATCCTGCTGCCAGCCCTGGGCAGAGCGCGTGCGATAGCCCGGGATAGCGTCTCTATGGCCAACCTTCGCGCCATTTCTACGGCGGTTCTGATGTACCAGGCCGAAAACAACGGGGCCGCTCCGGCCGATCTGGATGTATTGGTCAGAGAGGGGCTGCTAGGCGCCAAGTCGCTGGTCAGCCCCACGACTGGCCGCAGATATGAGTACATTCCCTTGCCGGAGGGGGCCGGCGGCGACATGATCATGGCCTACGAGAATCCCATCGGCCAAAGGACCGGCCGTCGGACCCCCGTGGCGTTCGGAGACGGGCACATCGCCATGACGCCAGTTGACCCGAGCTTCTGGGAAGCGATCTCCCGATCCAAGAACACCCAGGGATTCTGATGGCGTTGTCACATCGGGCGATCTTGAATTGACACCGGCGGCGTAGTATGTACAGTGGTTCTTTTGGCGGACCGCCGTGAGTACTACAGAACGCTCGAGATGACAGACACGTCGTCACAATCATGCCCGGCTTCGTGCCCGATGTGCCCGATGGCCACCGGTAACGAAGGTCTGATGGCCTGGGAAGCCGCCCACGACACGGCCGCGGCGCACAGCCTCCGCGGCGGCGCTCTGCTGGCTCGCGCCGGAGCGGCTTTTGTGCTGCCGCTCGCCGGTGCGCTGGCCGGCGCTCTGGTCGCCGGCGGCGGCGAGACCCGCCGGTTCGTCGGCCTGTTGACGGGCCTTGCGCTCGCTACCATCACAAGTATCGGCCTCGGGCGGCTTATGCGCCGCCGGGGGGTCGAGCCGATTTGCAGTGAATCTCCTGCGGAGCCGACGGCCGCCAGGGGTGAGGAGTCAGCATGAGTCAGGCAGTGAATTCGACCGGCAAGGGCGCGTTCGCCCGGGGAATTCATCCCCACGACTGGAAAGAACTGTCCGCCGAGGCCGGGATCGAAGTCGCCCCGACCCCCGCGTCGGTGAACATCCCGATGGTCCAGCACATCGGCGCCCCCAACACCCCGATCACCAAGCCCCGCCAGGAAGTGGTCGCCGGCGAGGTCATCGGCAGTTGCGACGCGTTCGTCTCGGCGCCGGTGCACACCCCCATCGCCGGCAAGGCCGCCGCGGCTCTGCGAGTGACGCTGCCCAACGGCCGCCACGTCGATTCGGTGAAGATCACCGCCGAAGGCGACCAACTGGCCGGCGAGGCGCTGTGGGAAGACACCTACGGCGGCGATTGGCCCACCGAGGGCTTCGACAGCCTCACAAGCGAAACCATCCTCAAAGCCATCCGCGACGGCGGGCTGGTCGGCATGGGCGGTGCGGGCTTCCCCACGCACGTGAAGCTCAACCCCAACCCCGACAAACCCGTCGATACGCTCCTGCTCAACGGCAGCGAATGCGAACCCTACCTGACGGCCGACTACCGACTGATGCTCGAAGCGCCCGAGCCGATCATCTCCGGCTGCCTGCTGGCCGCCAAGGCCTGCGGAGCCGAGCGGATCGTCATCAGCCTCGAAGACAACAAGCCCGAGGCCCTCGCTCGAATGCAGGCCGCGGCCGGCGGGACGAAGGTGAACGTCGTCTGCACCGTCACCAAGTACCCCATGGGCGGCGAGAAGCAACTGATCCTCGCCACGCTCGGCCGGACGGTTCCCACCGGCGGACTCCCGCTCGATTGCGGCGTCGCCGTCATCAACGTGGGCACCGCCGCGGCGATCGCACGGGCCGTGCTGCGTGGCAAGCCGCTCACCCACCGAATCGTCACCGTCAGCGGGCGCGGGGTGAACCGGCCCTGCAATCTCCTGGCCGCGGTCGGCACAAGCCATGGCGAGCTGATCGAACTGGCCGGCGGGCTCAACGATCAGGCCGTCCGGGTCGTCTCCGGCGGGCCGATGATGGGCTTCGCCCTCAACAATCTGGAAACCCCGATCACCAAGGGCGCCAGCGGCATCACGGTGCTCACCGACGACGACATCCGCCGCGCCGACGAGACCGCCTGCGTCCGCTGCGGCCGCTGCGTCGACGTGTGCCCGCTGAACCTGACGCCCACGCGACTGGCCCTGGCCTCTCGTAACAAGGACTGGGATCTGGCCAAACGCTATTACATCACCGCCTGCATGGAATGCGGCTGCTGCGCCTACGTCTGCCCGGCGAGCATTCCCCTGGTGCAGATTATCCGAGCCGGCAAGGCTACCATGCCGAGAGAATGACGGTTGGCCCTGATGGGCGCCGTGTGACGGCGAAGCACGAATCTCGAAATACGAAATACGAAACAAATTCTAAGCACGAAAACGGAAAAGTCTCAAACAGTTGGCTGTCGTTCGGATGTCGTTTCGAGTTTTGGTCATTTGTATTTCGTATTTGTTTCGTATTTCGTGCTTCGCATTTCGTATTTTGCAGTTACGTCTCTGCTAAGGACTACCGTCGCAGATGGAAGGAAATATGGCCCAAGAGCAAACAGAACCAACCCTGCACGTGGCCCCCGGCCCCCACTTCGGCTCCAGCGGCCGGTCCACGCGATCGATGATGTACGACGTCGTGTTGGCCCTGCTGCCGGCGGTGGCGATGAGCTTCTATGTGTTCGGCTCCGACGCCGGACGCGTGATCGGCCTGACCATCCTCAGTTGCATGGCGACCGAGGCTGTCTTCCAGATCATCCGCGGTCGTCGCAGTTCGCTGCCGGACGGCTCGGCCATGGTCACCGGACTGATCCTGGCCCTGTCGCTGCCGTGGACGGCTCCGTGGTGGATGCCCGTCATCGGCGGGGTCGTCGCTGTGGCGATCGGCAAGATGGTCTTCGGCGGGCTCGGCGATAACCTGTTCAACCCCGCCATGGTGGGCCGGGCGTTCCTGATGATCTGCTTCACCACGCAAATGACCACCTGGCTGATGGACACCAACGTCCCGCCCCCCAACGCCGTCTGGCTTACCCCCGCGGCCGAGGCCGCCGACGTGGCCGGAGCCGCCCCGGCGACGCCCGACGCGACGACCGGCGCGACGCCCCTGGAATCGAAAGTAACCTACGCCTGGAGCCATATGATGGTCGGCAACATCAACGGCTGCCTCGGCGAAACCAGCGCGTTGGCGCTGCTGATGGGTGGAATCTACCTCTGCCTGCGACGAACCGCCGCCTGGCAAATCCCCATCGGCGTTCTTGGCGGAGCCATGATTATCGCGTTCATTCATGCGGGCCTGAACCCCGAGGCCATCCTCAAGCCCGGCCATCACCTGTTGGGCGGGGCGTTGATGTTCGGGGCCTTCTTCATCGCCACCGACCCGGTCAGTTCGCCGGTCAGCCCCATGGGCCGGTGGGTCTTTGCGATCGGGCTGGGGGCGCTCACGATGGTCATCCGCCTGTACGCGGCCTACCCCGAAGGCATGATGTTCGCCGTGCTGCTGATGAACGCCCTGACGCCGATGATCAACCGCTGGACGATTCCCGTTCCCGTCGGCGGTAAACCCAAGAGCTGAGGCGACGACCGACAGACCGAACAGAATCGGGAGAGTACTACATGTTCCTGTACATTCGACAAGCATGGCTGGTCCTTCTACTGTCGCTGTGTTTCGGCGTCGCGCTGGCCGGCGTGAATACGGCGTTGAGCGAACGCATCGCCGAGAACGCACGCCTAGCCCGGGAGCGGGCGGCCGTGGAAGTGTTCACGCCCAAGGGCGCCGACCCCGCCGCCAAGAAGGCGTTCATCGCCGAGGCGACCGCCGAAGAGATGGCCGTCGAGCTCGACGGCGTCGCCAAGACGGTCTACCGCGTCACCGGCCCCAAGGACAAACTCCTCGGATGGGCCGTGCCGGCCAAGGGGCAAGGCTACGCCGATACGATCAAGCTGGTGTTCGGCGTTGAACCCGACGCGTCGAAACTGACCGGCGTGAAAGTGATCTACAACCAGGAGACTCCCGGCCTGGGCAACTACATCACTCGCGGCTCATTCCGCAAGAGATTCATCGGCAAGGCGACCGCCGCGCCGTTGGTGGCCGCCAAGAAGACCGCCGGCTTCAAGGCCCACGAGATCCAGGCGATCACGGGGGCCACGATTTCGTCTCAGGCCGTGTGTGATATTATCTCGAACCAGTTGATGCAGGACGAGTTGACCAAGAAACTGGCCGCCAAAGCCAAGTAAGGACTGACCTATGGCGTCTTCATTACCGTCACCGAGCCAACGGTTCTTCAGCGGCATTTTGCCGGAGAACCCGGTGTACCGCCAATTGCTGGCCCTGTGCCCAACCTTGGCGATTACCAACACGGTCGCCCAGGCCGTCACCATGGCCGCAGCGACGGCGTTCGTGCTGATTTGTGCGAACGTCATCGCCTCGCTGCTGCGGAGTCTGCTGCAGCCGCATCTGCGGATCCTGGTGTTCACCGTCACCATCGCGACGTTCGTCACCATCGCCGACCGGGTGCTGGCGGCCTTCATGCCCGAGATGAGCGCGGCGTTGGGGCCGTACATCCCGCTGATCATCGTCAACTGCATGATTATCTGCCGATGCGAAGTCTGCGGATCCAAGCAGGGACCGCTCACGGCCGCCGCCGACGCGATCGGCCAGAGCCTCGGCTTCTTGTTGGCGCTGTTGAGCATCTCGCTGGTCCGCGAGGTACTGGGCAACGGGACGATTCTTCAAGGCTGGGTCGGAGCCGAGGGCGTCAAGGAAGGCATTCGGATTATGCCCGAGTCGTTCCCCAACTGGAACCTGATGGTCCTGGCGCCGGGTGCGTTCTTCACGCTCGGCATCCTGCTGGGTCTGGTCAACTGGATTGAAGCCGCCCGTGCGAAGCGGCGGAAGGCGGCGGCGTAGATATGGAAACCACAATGAACTCCCTGGCGGCGATGGAACTGACCTTCGGCGGCGTGCTGATGCTGATCATCACCACGGCGCTGGTCAACAACTTCGTACTGAGCTATTTCGTGGGCATCTGCCCCTTCATCGGCGTCTCGCGACGGATCGACACCGCCTTCGGTATGGGCATGGCGGTGACGTTCGTGATGACCATCGCGGCGATTCTGACCAAGACCATCACCTACTTCGTCACCGGCAACGCCAATGTCGACGGCGGCCAAACCGGCGTGCTGACGCAGATGATGTTCGACGGCGGCCTCGATTTGAGCTTCCTGAACCTGGTGGTGTTCATCCTGGTCATCGCCGGGGCCGTTCAGTTCGTCGAGATGTACGTCCGAAAATTCTTCCCGCCGCTGTACCAGGCGTTCGGGGTGTACCTGCCGCTGATCACCACCAATTGCGCCATCCTCTTCTGCTGTCTGCAAGTCATGATGAAGAGCAAGGGCTTTGTCGAGACCCTCGCGTACGCCATCGCCGGCGGGCTCGGCTTCACGATCGCCATCAGCATCATGGCCGGCATCCGAGAGGAACTCGACTACGCCGACGTGCCCGCTCCGCTCAAGGGCGCCGGCATCACGCTGATCGTCTCTGGCATTCTGGCCCTGGCGTTCATGGGTTTCACGGGCATCGGAAAGTAGCGGCGACCTGACGAACTGAAACGGCGGCCCGCAAGCAAACGGTGTTCAGGGCCGTCCATAGGACGAAACGATATGATGACAATGATTCTTCTGGCCGCCGGGACGATGGTTCTGCTCGGATTGCTGTTCGGGCTCGTTCTGGGGTGGGCTAACGTGACATTCCACGTCGATCAGGACCCGCGGATCGACCAGGTCGAAGCCGCCACCCCCGGCGCCAACTGCGGCGGCTGCGGCTACGCCGGCTGCGCCGAGTTCGCACGCGCCGTCGTCGCCGGTGACGCGGCCCCCGACGGCTGCCCCGTCGGCGGCGCCGACGTCGCCTTGGCCATCGCCGACATCCTCGGCATCGAGGTCGACGAGTCGGCCCCGTACCGCCCCGTCATCCACTGCGCCGCCGACAACGATCATCGCCTCGGCCGCTCCGACTACCGGGGCGAGCCCACCTGCTTCGCCGCCAACGTCATCGGCGGCGTCCAAGGCTGCACCTACGGCTGCCTCGGCTTCGGCGACTGCAAGGTTTCCTGCGACTACGACGCCATCGAAATCGTCAACGGACTTGCCGCCATCGACTACGAAAAGTGCATCGGCTGCGGCGCCTGCGAACGGTCGTGCCCGCGGCACATTATCAGTATGATCCCGTTCAAGGCCGAGCGGATGCTCGCAATCGCCTGCTCCAATCACGACCCCGGCCGCCTGGTCAAACAGGTGTGCACCGTCGGCTGCATCGGCTGCAAACTGTGCACCAAGATGATGGATATCTTCGAGGTTTCCGACAACGTCGCCCGGATCAATTACGAAAAGTACGAGCCCGACATGGACTTCTCCAAAGCCCTCGACAAGTGCCCCATGGGCGGGATGATCTACCTCGGCAAGCCCACCGCCAAAGACCTCGCCGCCGTCGCCGACGAGGAACTGCCCGAACGCGTCGTCGACGATTTCGAGACCACCGCCGACAAGGCCGACTGGCGAGGGTAGAGTAACGACGCGAGGCCGCGGGCCTCTCGCCGGCTCAGCCAACGATACCTGACCACCCGATTCTCCCATAAGAGGTGGTGCTAAGATTGGGAAGGGGTCATAGATTGGTACGCCAGCTTGTTTCCGAAGACAAGAAGATGCTACCCCCGGGATCGTATGCCGCCGCAATGCTGCTGCTGGCAATTCTGTCGAGTACCGGTTTCCGCAATACAGATAACGCCACCCAGACCGCTGCTGATGCAGACAGCCGCCAGACTTCTCGGATTGTGTCCAATGATGCCCGCACTGGCCACTCTGATATCAGCAGGGATGGCCAAGCTGCGGGAGGCAACAAGACCTCCAGGCTTGCAGACGACGTGGAGGTTTCACCACTCGCCAGCGGCATATGGCTTCATACCTCGTATCAGACTCTGCCCCAGTTGGGGCGATTTCCTGCTAACGGCATCGTTGTCATATCGGGCAGGGAGGCCCTGATTATAGACTTGCCATGGACTGACAAACAAACAGGTGTACTGTGCGAATGGGGTAGTGTAAGTTCTCTTCTGTAAATTGCCGTTGAGCGTGCTGTCGAGCCCTTG
>CBDVCA010000026.1:0-25093 GCA_965372365.1 uncultured bacterium | reverse complement strand
CTTGGGGCGCTAGGGGGCGGACCCTATCTCGCCGCGGCGAGCTACAAATCTGTCGGCCCTACGGGCCTTGCCGGCAGATTCACTTGAACGACCGAACCCCGTTCCAAGCAAGCGATTCCATCATCGCCGAACGAGTATCCACCACCCTTTCGGGATGAGAACCGTAGTTCGCGGCTGATGCCGTTGTTCGCGCCGCCCCCAATGTGTGTCGCACACCAAGTTACACCAGATATCGCTTGTTGACCCGCTTGAACGGCTGGATTTCCTTGGCCAGTTCCTCGTACCCCTCGCGGCCCATCAGCGCGAAGGTGGCCTGCTTGCCGAGTTCGACGGCGGGCTGGTCGTAGGCGTTGATGTCGAGCAGTTCGCCCATGATGCTGGTGGCGTACTCGTACAGGTAGATGAATTCGCCGATGCTGTGGGGGCTGATATCGGGGAATTTGATCGTCATGGTGGGCCGGGCGGAACTGGCCATGGCGTATTCGGTGGCGATCTTCTCGGCTTGGAGCAACTGGCTCATGCGTGTGTTTCGCAGGTAGCTCAGCCCGGGGATGTCGCCGAACATATCGGGAATACGGACGTCCCGGGGGTGTTTCTTCACTTCCAGGAAGACCGTCAGCTTGTCGTTGGGGCCTTCGCGGTACAGTTGGATCTGGCTGTGCTGGTCGGTCGCGCCGAGGGCCTTGATCGGCGTGGGGCCGACCGAAACCGCGTCGCCGGCGCGATTGACGGCCTTGCCGAGGCTTTCGGCCCAGAGCTGGCGGTACCAGTCGGCCATGGCGTACAGCCGGTTGGAGTAGGGCATCATCACGTGCATGGGCTTGCCCTTGTCGGCGTACATGACGTACTTGATCGCGGCCAGCATGCAGGCGGGGTTGGCGGTCCAGTCGGCCTCGGCGCATCGTTCGGCCATGGCCGCGGCTCCGGCGAGCAGTTGGTCGATGTCGATGTTGCACATCGCCGCCGAAAAAAGCCCGACGTGGCTGAGGACGCTGAACCGTCCGCCGACGTCGTCGGGGACGATGAGCGTGTCGTAGCCGTCCTGGCGGGCGATGCGGTTGAGCGTGCCCTTCTGGGCGTCGGTGGTGGCCACGATATGGTGGGCGTAGGCTTCGCCGAGTCTCTTCTGGAGCATGCCGCGGATGACCATGAACTGGCCAGCGGTCTCGGCGGTTTCGCCGCTCTTGCTGATGACGTTGAACACCGTCGAGGTCAGTCGGCGGCCCAGAACTTCCATCGTATCGCGAAGCAGGGCCGGGTCGACGTTATCCAGCACGAACAGACGCGGGCCTTTGCGTTTGGCGTTGCTCTGGAGGTTGTACGTCGCCGGGTTCAGCGCCTGCTGGACGGCGATATTTCCCAGGGCCGAGCCGCCGATGCCCAGCACGACCAGGTCGGTGCACATGGGCTTGTGCTTCTTGACCATCTGCAGGGCGCTGTCGCGGTAATCCGTGCGTGTGGGGAGTTTCGCGTAACCGAGTTCGCCTGCGGCCACCTGGCCGGCGACGGTCTGCTGAGCCGCGGCCATGCGGTCGCCGATGGCCGAAAGCTCTCCGTCGGAGACGCCGTGGTCGGCGCCGACGGCCTTGGCGGTGGCGTTTCGCCAGTACAGTTGAATCATCGTGGGTTCCTTCCCGATCTCATGTCAAAGGCCCCCGGCAGGGAGCCGGTGTCTGCAATACCAAGAATTCAAACCCTCTGAATACCGTGAACGCCTCGTCTGTTCAAGAGGCGGCTCGCCGGTGTGTTGCAAACCGGCGGTCGTTTGCTACCATGTCGCCATGGCCAAGAGACAATCACAGAAGCATCGCAAGCAGGGCGATTCGGGCGCGGCGCCGATCACGTACAAGGATTCCGGCGTGGATATCGACGCCGGCGAGGCGATGGTCGATCGGATCGCGCCGCTGGTTCGCCGGACGTTCGGCCCGAGGGTGATGGGCGACTTCGGCGGGTTCGCCGGGCTGTTCCGGCTGGACTACAATGAAAAGCTCTTCAAGCGAAACTACACCGACCCGGTTCTGGTCGCCTGCACCGACGGCGTCGGCACCAAGTTGAAGGTCGCGTTCCTGTGCGAAAAGCTCGACAGCGTCGGGATTGATCTGGTGGCGATGAGCGTTAACGACCTGATCTGCTGCGGCGCCGAGCCGCTGTTCTTTCTGGACTACCTGGCTGTGGGCAAGCTTGCCCCCGAGACCATGGAAGACATCGTTCGCGGCGTCTCCGACGGCTGCCTGCAATCCAACTGCACGCTCTTGGGCGGCGAGACCGCCGAGATGCCCGACTTCTACGCTCCCGAGGAGTTCGACATGGCCGGCTTCGCCGTCGGCGTGGTCGAACGCAAGAAGCTTATCGATGGGTCCAAGGTCGAGCCGGGCGACAGCCTTATCGCCCTGGCCTCCGACGGGCTGCACTCCAACGGCTACGGCCTCGCCCGCCGTGTGTTGCTGGACCGGGCGGGGTACGGCGTCGACGACGCCCCGGCCGAGTTGGAAGGTGCGTCGATCGGCCAGGCGATGCTTGCCCCCACGCGAATCTACGTCAAGCCGGTCCTCGACGTGCTGAGCCATTACAAGGTCAAGCGCGTCGTCAAGGCCATGGCCCACATCACCGGCGGCGGCCTGCCCGGCAATCTCCCTCGCGCATTGCCCGATGGCCTGACCGCGCGAATCAAGCGGAACAGTTGGCAGATTCCGCCCATCTTCAATCTGATCGAGACCAAAGGCCCCGTCGATGAAACCGAAATGTACCGGGTGTTCAATATGGGCGTCGGCTTCGTCATGATCGTCGCGGCCAACTTCGCATCCAGCGTGATGGCCCGCCTCCGCCGCAACGGCGAACGCTGCTGGGAACTCGGTAAGGTCAAGAAAGGCGGCGCCGAGGTCGAGTGGGCTTGATGATTGCGAATTGCGGATTGCGGATTGCGAATTGAACGGCGCTCCGCACAGGGGACTGGCTCTGTAGCGCAGGGCGGAGCCCGAAGCGTAAGTGCCTGTACCCGAAGCTTTCCGCCCGTGCTGAATCTAAGGGGACAGGCTACTTTTCCGGCGATGGGAAAGGGCGGGACTGCTGCGGAAGTGCCTGTACCCGGAGCCTTCCGCCCGTGCTCACTCCCAGCGACAGGCGACGCCGAGTGGCGGCGCTACGTCCGGGTCAATCGTTCGTTGCCTTGGGTGACCGCCGAAGTTGCTTGGTTTGCCCGCGGCGTTTCTTTCCGTCGAGGCGGCGGCGCTTGGAGGCGAGCGTGGGGCGTGTGGCCCGGCGTTTGACCGGCGGGGTCGCGGCCTGGCGGATCATCTCGATCAGGCGCTCGACGGCGTCGTCGCGGTTCCGCTTCTGCGTTCGGTAGCGGCGGGCGCTGACAATCAGGATCCCCTCGTCGGTCATGCGACTGCCGGCGAGGGCGTTGAGGCGGCGTTTGACGTCTTCGGCGAGCGACGGCGAGGTCGCGACGTTGAAACGGAGCTGGCAGGCGGTGGCGACTTTGTTGACGTTTTGGCCGCCGGGGCCGGGGGAACGGACGAAGGTCAGGGATAGTTCCGAGTCGTCGAGGCTGATCGAGTGGGTCACGCGGATCATCGCCGGGCCTGTTGGCTCAGTCCGCCGAATCGCCGGTTTCGCCGGCTGAATTCGAGAATGGATTCGTGCAGTTCGTCGGCGTTGAAGTCGGGCCAGCAGACGTCGGTGGCGTAGAACTCGGCGTAGCTGGCCTGCCACATCAGGTAGTTGCTCAGTCGCAGTTCGCCGCTGGTGCGGACGATCAGGTCGGGGTCGGGCACGCCGGCGGTGGTCAGGTGGGCGTCGATCGTGCTTTCGTCGATGTCCTGTGGGGCCATGGCGCCGGTCGAGACTTCGGCGGCGATCTGCTTGACGGCCTCGACGATCTCGGCCCGGCTGCCGTAGTTGAGCGCCAGGCACAGGAACATGCCGGTATTCGACGCGGTCACGCGAATCGATTCGTCCAGTTCAGCCAGGACGCTCTCGGGGAGTCCCTCGCGAATTCCGACGTGTCGCAGGCGGATATTGTGGTCGATGCAGGTCTGTCGCTCCTGGCGGAGGTACTCGGCGTACAGGCCCATCAGCGAGGAGACCTCGTCGGCCGGGCGGGACCAGTTCTCGATCGAGAAGCTGTACAGCGTCAGGGCGTCAAGGCCCAGACGGGCGGCCTCGGTGACGATGACGCGAACCACCTTGGCCCCTTCGGCGTGCCCGGCCACTCGCGGCAAGCCGCGTGCGGCGGCCCATCGCCCGTTGCCGTCCATAATGATCGCGACGTGGCGCGGGATACGCTCATCGGCGATCTCCAGATCCGCGCGGGCCGCAGCGATCGCTTGTGGAGAGACGTCGGCCATGGGTTTCCTCAGATCGTCGCCAGGGTCAACTGGGTGTTCCGCAGAATCGTCTGCTTGCGGCCGGGGCCGACGCTGATGATGCCGATCGGGCGCAAAAGCAGTTGCTCCAGCCGTTGGACGTACGCCTTGGCGGCGGCCGGGAGCTCGTCGAAACTCGTGCAGCCGGTGATGTCTTCTTCCCAGCCTTCGATGGTTTCGTACTCGCACTCGATTCTCTGGAGCGTGGAGATCGTCGGGTCGAATCCGGGCAGAAGCTTGCCGTCGAGGCGATAGCCGGTGCAGATCTTCAGTTCGCCGACGGTGCTGAGCACGTCCAGCAGCATCAGGGCGAATTCATCTACGCCGGAGATGTCCGCGGCGTATCGGCCGGCGACGGCGTCGAACCAGCCGCAGCGCCGGGGCCGGCCGGTGGTGGTGCCGAACTCGTGGCCGCGTTCGCGGATCAGCCGGCCGAGATCGTTGTCCTGCTCGGTCACGAACGGCCCGGCGCCCACGCGTGTGCAATAGGCTTTGATCACGCCGACGATGTGGCCGATCGCCTTGGGGGGTACGCCGGCCCCTGAGGATACGCCGCAGGCTGTGACCTGTGAACTGGTCACGAACGGGTACGTCCCGTGGTCCACGTCCAGCAGGCTGCCCTGGGCGCCTTCGAAGAGGATCCGCTTGCCGGCGGCCAGGCCGTCTCGCAGAAGCGCCCCGGTGTCGCACACAAACGGAGCCAGCCGGTCGGCCCAGGCGCGGGCCTCGGTGACGATCGCTTCGGCGTCCATCGGTTCGGCGCCGTACAGCGCGCCGAAGATGGTGTTCTTCTCGGCGACGATCGCGCGGATCTTGGCGGCGCAGCTAGCCGACAGCAGGTCGCCGACGCGAACGGCGGTCGATCGATTGGCCTTGTCGCTGTAGCACGGGCCGATCCCGCGCGCCGTGGTGCCGATCTTTTTGCCCGCCGAGAGCTTCTCTTCGTTCAACTGGTCGGCGGCCTTGTGGTACGGCATCACCACGTGCGCCCGGTTGGAGATGTGGAGATTCTCTCCGCTGACGGCGATGTCGCGTCCGAGAAGGCCGTCGATCTCTTCCAGCACTTTGCCCGGGTCGACGACCACCCCGTTGCCGACGATGTTGTGCGTGGCGGGCCGAAGGATGCCCGAGGGGATCAGGTGCAGTGCGTATTTCTGGTCGCCGACGGTGACGGTGTGCCCGGCGTTGGCGCCGCCGCAGAAACGGACGACGTAGTCAAACTGTTCCGTCAAGGCGTCAACGATCTTGCCTTTGCCCTCGTCGCCCCATTGCAGGCCGATGACCGTCAGGTTCTGAATACTCATAATGGTTCTCGATTTCGGTGTTCATCTCGCGACGGCGAGAGGCCGGTCGCCGCCAAGCGCAAAGCAACCGCACCAAGATAAGGATTCGCGGCGGTGAGTCAAGGACCGAATCGTGATGCGACCATGCCGGGCGTGCGTTTCGGTCGCGGCGGTCGTCCCTGTTTGCCTCGCGATACGCCTGCGGGGGGCAAACCCGTGGCCAACGGGACCAAGAGGGGGCTCGGGACTTTCGCGACAAGAAAGATGCAGCCAGCGGATGGATCTGGCGGGGAGTTGAGGCCGGGGAATAGACTCTAACGTGTGGAATGTGAAGTAGATAGGGGCGTATTGTAATGGGTTGGACGCATCGCCTCCAAACGAAAATGCTGCTGTCGACGGGGTTTTTGCCCTTGGCAGTTCTCGTAACTGCGTTATACTGTTTGACGGTACGATCGTTGCAGGGGCTATTTGTGAGGATCACCCGGTAGCGTATGCCATGGACGGCGATCCTTCCGACCTCCGCAGTGTGGATTATCGCGAAGACAAGAAGCGTTGGTTTGGCGCGTAGCGCCGAATGCTGAAAAACGCTGACCATAGTGAGGCTCCTTTGGCTCGGCGGTTGGGCCCTCCCCCTCCCCCGACCGTCGGCCAAATGAGCCATGCAAAGAGCCCGGTTCTGCTCAGGAACCGGGCTCTTTCGCTTTCTATGACGTGGTCGCTTCTGACCGACTTCGACCGAGCGGTCTTACCTGGCCGCGGCTGCGTGTTTGTCGAAGAAGTCGAGTGGTGTCCTGTCGGATCGACGTTGTTACCCACGGTGTTCGTGGCTCCGACGAAGTTCTCGCCCACACGCTGGGGGGGGGGGGGCTCACTCGATCGGTTCTTCGGCGGCCACGACGATCTCGGCTCCGCCTCCGAATCCGAAGTGGATGCAGAAGTAGTCGTCGGTCCAGCCGGCTTTGGCTTCTTCGCGATGCTCGAAGACCTTTACTACGTCGCGATTGTCGTCGAAGGCGGTTCGCCAGCAGTTGTCGGGCTCGCCGGTGGTGCGGTGGTGGGGGCCGAGGAGATTTCGAAGGGAACTGACCAGTTCGATCTCGACCTTGTTGGCTCCGGGGTTGACGCAGTCGGTGATATCGACCTCGTAGGGCTTCCACAGTATCGCCCCGGCGTCGCGTTCGTTCACGCGGACCTTGACCAGCACGGCGTTGATTTCCCCCAGTCGCAGCAGGACCTTCTCGCCGTCGGCCCGTTCGGGCAACTGCACCGTTTGCGATAGCGTTACTCGCCCGGCGAAGAAGGGGTATCCGCTTGCGGTCAAGTCGGCTCCGACGGCGGCCGGCTCGGCCGTCAGCGAGAACCGCGGCTGGAGGCGAACGCACATCGGATGGGCCTCCTCGGCCGACACGGCGCTGGTGAGGGCGAAATCGCCGATCAGGTAGATCGATTCCAGTTCGGTCCCTTCATTCACTTCGTACTGGCTCGCCAAGGCGAACGTGGACTTGGCCACCGGTCGGAAATCGATCGACAGTTCCAACGTGTTCGCTCCGGTCGTCACGTGCTCGCAGATATCCACCGGACCGAACGAGCGGTCGACGAAATAGGGCAGCCCGGCGTAGGCGACCGGTTGGCCGTTGATGGTGATATCGAAGTTGGCGGCGTCTTCGATCACCACGCACAGACTCTTGGGGGCGTCGGTGACGTCGAAGCTGAACTGCAGCGTCACCGGCCCGCTGTACTCGTCGGCCTCCAGCCTCTTCTGGACGGTAATCACCGGCAGCGGGTCGCTCCAGGGCTCGTCGCCTTTGCGCAGGCGGCAGGTGTCCAGCGTCAGGGCGTTGGGGCCGTCGCGATCGACGGCCATCGTGTCGTCGAGGGCGATGGTGCGGTTGACGGTCAGCCGCGTCTGGGGCACGGTTTCGGCGGCTTCGGCGGTCTTCAGTACGAACAGCTTCGTCTCGCCGGGGGCCAGCGACAGCGGGGTGAAGACGAATCCTTCCTTCTGGCATTGCGGAGGCGTCGTGACGGCCCCGGTCTGCAGCCCCCAATCGCGGAGCCTCCCGTGGCCGCGGATCTTGAGGGCGCCGGTCAGGGGCTGGTCGGGACTGGTGTTGACGAGGAAGTACATCCGGTCGGATTCGGTCTTGCGTACCTGTACCCACACATCCTCGGCGCCGCCGGCCGGGTCGTCTGTTACGATCTCGACGCCCTCGGCCACGCAACCGTCCATCGCCAGCTTCAACGCGGCCGGTTCGTTGCCCACGGAGTCCACGGCCAGTCGAAGTTCGTTCAGGCTCACTTCCAGGCCGTTGGTGATGGTGTCGGTCAGCGGTTCGACGAGGGCGCCGTCGATGCGCTGGGGGAAGTCGCCGATGGCGAGCACCTTCCCGCCGGCGGCCGCGAAACGGGTCAGCAGTTCCATCGTCGTCTCGCGCATGGTAACCATCGGCGGCAGCACGACCACCTTGTAGGCCATCTGCCCCACGTACAGTTTGGCGTCGCGGACCTGGGCGTACTTGGCCATGAGGCTTTCGTCGCCGAAGTGGAAGTCGCGGTGGATCTTCAGCAGGTTCTCCGACAGGGCGATCAGTGTGTCGTCCATGGCGCGTATTTCGCCGGCCTCGCAATCGCGATCATGCGGGCGGTCCATCTTCGTCGGGTCGTACAGGCAGAAGGCCGACTCCTCCGGATGCACCACCAGCACGTCGGCGACGGCTTTGCCTTGGCGACCGGCGTACGACACGCGTGCGAAGTAGTCCGATGCGAGGTGGTTGTCGTCCCACCACGGCTGCTGATACGACAGGTGCGGCGCGTAGATCCGCTTGCGCCGACCTCGCATCGAGTAGAACGACCCGTGAGTGCAGCGGTAGTTGATCCCCAGCACGGCCATCCAGTCGGAGATTCGCTTACGCTCCTCGAACGTGATTCGATGCGAGCTGACGGCGTATATTTCGGCCAGCACTTCGCGTTTGCCCAGTTGGGCGGCCACGCTGGACGCCTGCTTGGGCGGCAGCAGGTAGTTCTTGACGGCCGTCGGCCATTTCAGGCTCAGCGTCAGGTGGTCGATCCCCGGCAGTTGCATGTACTCGTAGCAGGGCATCGCGGCCCCGGTCCAGGCGACCTGGCTGTTGAGCGTGTCTTCGCCCATCAGGTGGCCGGAGAACTTCACGTTGTGGCTCTGGCACCATTGGCCCACGGCCACGAAGTAGGCGTCGACGAACATCCCCAACACCGTTCGCCAGTAGTGATGGCGCACCTTCCGGTAGTCGCCGACGGCCGAGAACAGTTCGGGCAGATGCTCGGTGATCTCGTACCCCCACGTTCGGCTGAACAGCTCCGCCAGACGACTGCTCCACGGCGGCAGGTTGGGCCTGAAGTGGGGCTCGTCGACCCAGATGGCCTCGATCGTCTTGCCGAACTGGTCGCCGAATCGTCCGTACCACGGATCCCGATACGCCTTGTCGAGGTATTCGGTGACAGCTTGACCGTTCAGCAGGTCCAGCACGTTTTCCATCGACCGCATGCAGTAGGCTTGGTCGTCGAATACGGCCAAGACGGTCTCTCCCGGTTCGCCCGGTTCGTCGACCGATCGGCGGGCGAGGCCCTTGTATTGGATCGCCTCGGGAAGATCGGGTACGGCGCTGGGCATGTACCCCGCCTGGAGCCAGACGCGAAGCCCCAATTCGCCGGCCCGGGTCACAAGGGCGTCGACCATCTCCATCCACTCATCGGACAGATATTCGGTCAGCAGGCCATCGAAGGTGCGGCCGATAACGGCCCCCCAGCCTGCTCGCTTGAAACCTTCGAGTTGAGCGATGATCTGATCGGTCTGGAGCTTGTCGTTGAGCATCCACAGCGTAACGCCGCGGTATTCCGCGGCCGGTGACTGGAACGATTGCGAATCCATACCAGCGGTCTCCGATTCTGGCGATTGTTATCGAACGGAAACAGAAACGCTTCCCCCGGCGGTCCGGCCTCCGAGAACGCCGACGGGAGGAGCCTTGCCCGACTGTAGCCTTGTGTGCGGCGAACGTCAAACGTCCTTCAGTCTTTTTCCCCGTTCGGCCGCCGTCGCCGGCGGTGTTTACTTGCTCAGATAGTCGGCGAACGCTCCGCCAAACACCTGGCGAACGTCACGGGCGATTTCATCTTCGGTGAACCGCCACCCGGCCGCGTGGGCGTCGGCGTACTTGTCGACCAGAACGTCGGCGACGATCCGGCGCGTGTGGCTCCATTTGTAGATCAACTGGTCCAGCACCCTGGCGTCGCTGTGCTGCAGCGTTACGTTGGTCCCGAGCAGTTCCAGCCGCTGGCGGGTCATCTCGTCGATGATGCTCGGATTGTTGCAGTACCACCAGCAGCCGAACAGATGAAGGTTGCGGAACTTCCGCCCGGCGACCGTCAACGCGTGCTGATCGACGCGGCTGAGCGTGGTGACCAGGAACTTCGTCCCCGGATGGTTCCGGCACAAACGGGTGACACTCGTGATATCCGACTGCCCCACCGCATCGCCGGCGTCGCCGAGGTCGGGGTTCACCTGCCGACGAACGCCGATCATCAGCGCCAGCGGCAGCCCCCGCTTGGCGGCCAGCGGGCAGATCAACTCATCCAGCAGCCGCGTCGGCTCGTCGTCGACCGGGTAGGTCCAACTATTGGGCAAACTCGCGGCCATGTAGACCGGGTCGATACGGTCGATCCATCCTTCCAGCCAGTCGCCAAGCGTGCTCACCGACGTGGCGTCGCCGCCTTGGCGGGCGATCTCGGCTCCGCTCGCGTCCAGGTTCAGCACGAGGTCGTCGATCCGCAGGGCCGTCTTGAGCCTGGCGGGGATCGGGCTGCCGGCGTCGAAGCAGGCCACCTCTTCGCTCTTGAGCGGGTTGTTGGTCATAATCGCACAGTTGAGCCCGGCGATCTGGAAGACCTTTTCGAGATAGTCGTCCACCTTCTGAGCGGCGAACCACTCGCGAATTTTCGCCAGGTCGCGTTCGGCCGGGTCGAGCCCCAAGGCCGACATCACGGTCAGTACGCCGCGACGGGATTCGCTGATCGGGGAGGCGTCGAGGAACAACTGCTTCCAGATCAGGTCGGCCTGCTCGCTCTTGGTCATCGCCCAGAACGCGTCGTAGGTCAACTCCGCCGGCGCCGCCGCGAACAGCTCGGCCACGAGGTAGTGGTACGTCAGCAGTTCATCCACGCCCCACAGCAGCAAATCGCCATGGCTGGGGGGGAACAAGTGCGTGTGAACGTCGGTAATCGTCGCAGTGGCGACCGCCTCGCGAACGGCCGCGGCCAGTGTTGCGGGGTCGGAAATCGTCTGCATATCGTTCTCTCCTGCCGTTGGGGTCTTGATCGCCCCGTAGCATACGGTCCCGGCTCACCACCGCAAGGGGGGGGACGGTGAAAGTTCCCCTCCCTCCAGGAAAGACGCTTGCCAACTCGGCGGCGTGGCGATAGTATGTGTACATCACTACGTATGTGGGTAAACGCGCGGCATTGAACAGGAGATCAGACCGATGAAACATCAACGGTGGGTCGTGCTGGGATGTGTGGGGTTGCTGGCCGCCGGGGTTTGGGCGGCGGAGGTCGGTACGCTGAGGCCTGTCGCCTGCGACGGCAAATCGTCGCAGCAGAGCTATCAGCCGCTGACGGCGGGGACGGACGATTTCGCCAAAGCCGGCGCCGACAGCGGGACGGTGAATCCCCTGGCGACGGTCGCCAAGTGCCGGGGAGCCAACACGTCGGTTTGGGTGGCGATCGATTCGAGCCACCCCGGCGCGAAGATGCCCGATGTCATCCGGCTCGATTTCAGCGGTGAGGGCCGGTTCCAGGACGCCTTGGTCGCGCCTCTGAAGATGCAGTCGAGCGGCGGCGGGGTTTACGGCGTCATCGATCCGGTCACGGTGACGATCAATCGCAACGGCGTCGCGCTGCCTGTGCGGGTCGACGGCCATTACTACAAGCATTCGGACTATCGCACCCTCCGCGTGAACGTTCAAACCGTTCGCGAGGGGCTGTGCGATTTCGGCGGCAAGGTCCGGCCCGTTCGCGTGGTGGACGGCGACAACAACCTCACGCTGCCTGATAAACTCGAGATGGGGCCGGTCGCCGGTCGCCTCGGCGTCATCGCGCTCGGGGACACCCTCCTGGTCGATATCGGCGGTGGAAACCCCACCTTCGAGAAGGTCGCCCGGGCCGCCTACGGCCATCCGGTGCTCGTCGACGGCCGTTGGTATGACGTGACCGTCTCCGAGGATGCGTCGACCGTGGCGGCCGCGGCGGTGGGGCCGAAGACCGGCTACATCCAGGTTGACCACGACAGCTACTGGCTGCGCCTGGCGTCCAAAGATCGTGTGATCACATGGGACGGCGGCCGCGATCCGGTTCCGGTCCCCGCCGGCCAGTACGAGATCGTCGCTTCCGGGCAGATTGTGCTCGATTCCGATCAAACCAAAGAGGTCGGCGTCGTGATGTGCCGGAGTCGAGCGCAAACCGGCCCGCCGGTGAAGGTGACCGTCACCGCCGGCGAAACGCTGAAACTCGCCAGCGGCTCCCCTGTGACCGTCCGGATCGTCGAGGACACCCGATACGCGAGGGCGTCCGGTCGTCGAAGCGTCGTTCGCCTGACACTGGAACAGCGCGACGCGGCCGGCATGATTATCTCCGATCTCGTCCTGGGCGACAACCGCATGCCCCCGACGCGGCCGGTGACATTCAGGGTGGTCGACGCGGCCGGCAAGACAGTCCACCGCGGCACAATGGAGTATGGTTGAGGCGGCTACTCGCACACATGGCGTGTGCCCAAAGGTCTCAAAGGCGAGTTCACCATCATCGGCGAATGGAAGATCCCCGTGTTCGACGTCAACAGCGGCGAAACGAAGCTGACGCTGCGGTAGGGCGCCGGCGACCCGCCGCGAAGGTATACGTAGTGACACCGAAGCAATGGCACAGGCGGCGCGGCGACTGCTCATTCACGTGTCGCCGGGCCGCCCCCTTTTTGAGCCCCATGTCGGATTAGCGGGGAGTCGGTCGGATGAGTGCTTGCCGTTACTAGCCCCCCGCAGTGCGGGGGGTCAGAAGACGTGTGACCCACGATTTGTGGATCCAATTGCCGCTTCGGGACAATCGACATCGAGTATACAGCGGGAACACCATCGGTCCAGCGACCCCCTGCACTGCAGGGGGCTAGTAACGGCAGATCGTTGGCCGTGAGAACTCCCCGCTGATTCGTCATGAACCTTCTTTGAGGGGGCTCCGGCTCCGGAGCGAATCTCAGGAGCAATCGTTCCTCCCCTTCGCACAGCGCACGAAAAAGGCGGCGCAGCGGCCGCCTTACCTCGCAGATATTCACTTGTTTAGACGCGTGTCAGACCTCCATGACGATTTCGTCGAGGATGCGTTCGGGGACGAAATCGGCGATGCTGCACAGGTAGCCGCGGATGGCCTCGTTGATGTTCTCTTGGGCTTGGTCTTTGGTCTTGCCTTGGGCGATGCACCCCGGCAGCGCCGGGCACGTGGCGACGTAGCAGCCGTCGTTACTCCTACTGATCCGGATACGAAGTTTCATGGTTACTTATCCTTTCTGTCACGGGACGAGCCGCGACATCCGGGCTCTATTCCCCTCATCTCGGGAGTGTAAGCGACTCTCCCGTTACGCCTGCTCCGGCTGCTTCTCGCTTCATCCATTAGAGCAGGTTACATACGACCTGTCGCCTTCATGCCGGTTGCGGCATCGGCTGGCGGCGTTCGTTTCCATCGCGATAGCTTTGCTATGGCTGCTTCAATGTCCTCGCCGACGCCTGAACACAACATCCATTACGCAACGTGTTCCAGCGAGGACCAACCGCACAAGGGCGCATTGGACCGGAGGAAAAAATGCCCGGCAATCCATTGCCGTCAGAGCACAGGACGTGTCATACCCCGACGAATCATCCCACGTACACTAACAACAGCAGCGATCACAGATGCGTTCGCAAACGGAACCTACCGCGCCGGAACCGGGGAGTCAAGGATTCCGCGAAGATCGGCGAGGTTTTTTCCGGGGCGTCGTTTCATGGATCGCCAACGTCGCTCACCCGGCCGGTACGATCATGGCGACAAGGGGGGCGATCGGCCGGTGGAGACACGGTTACTGCTTACCAAAACTATCCTTAGGCGCATGGCCCCCTTGGCGGCCACTCGGCCTTCTCCAACAGGGTTGACGGTTGCGGTCGACCAATGTTTCACCGCGACCGGGCGGGCCGAGAGGCCTTTTTCGCGGCCGTCGCCGGCCAAAGGGTTCTTGCTTCGGCGGCGTCGGTTGCAAGAATGGTCCATTTCGCGCGGGCCGCCCCTGACGATGACGCTGACAATGACGATGACCCTGCGCCCGCGGCAAAGGAATGATGAGCGAGCTTCCGGTGATATTTCGAGCGAGGGCCCACCGCGTGGCGGCCGTCTGCGACGGGCAGGGCCGAACCTTCGTGGCGACCGTCCTGGCGGGCGACTTTCGTAATACCCTCCGCGTGGCGCCCAAGGACTGCAGCGACCCCAACGCCGGCGGTGACGACGTTCTGGTGGTGTCGGCGCCGGGCATCCGCGACATCTGCCTGGCCACCGACGGCTCCGGCCGTCCGGTCGTGGTGTGGAACCAGGCCGCCGACGTCGGACTGCAGTTGCAGTACGCCTGTTTGGACGACGCCGGGCGATGGAGCCGCCCCGAGCCGATCTGCGGCCCGCCGGGAACCGCCCTGGCGCCGGCGACGGCGCTCGACCGCACCGGTCGGCTGTGGTGTGCGTACCAGTCCAACGCGACGGGAACCCATCACATCTACGTCGCCTGGCTTGCAGGCGGCGAATGGTCGTTCGGTCAGCGGATCAGCGACGGCGACGGCCACTGTTTCGCCCCGGCGCTGTGTGCGTTCGGCGACGGCGTTCGCGTCGTGTGGGACGGTCGTATCGACCGAACCTACGGCGTCTACATGCGGGAGGTCGACACCAATCCGAAAGTGGGCGAACGCGAGCCGGTGGCCGTGGTCGTCGAGGCCGACACCCTGGTCGCCAACCCCACCATCGTCGCGCTCGATATCGAACGCAGCTTGGTGATGTGGGAGCGAGCCCCCGAGGGCTGGGGCCGGCGAAATCGCGTTATCGGCAGCGCCAGTCGGCCGGCGATGAGCAAGGGAAACTACATGGCCGCCCGTCGCGACTTGCACGGAGCGATGATCGCCCCCGAAGGCGTCGCCCCGTTGGCCGGTGATATCAATCGCAGGCTCAACGCCGCGATCCCCTCCCCGGTGCGAACGCGGCCTGTGCTGGGCCGCGACGCCTGCGGGGGGCTGTGGCTCACGTATCGGCAGATTCTCTCACTGGCGACCGCCGACGCTGAGACGGGCTTTGTCTCGGTCGTGACGTGCTTTCGCGATGGCGATTGGTCGCCCCCGGTGGTCGCCCCCGACAGCGCCGGGACCAGCGACATGCCGGCCGGTTTCACCCCCGACGCATCCGGCGGGCTGCTGCTGGCGTGCATTTCGCGAAAGGACCAGCATTACACCGGCTGCATAACGGCCCTGCCGGCGGCCGGGGCCGGCGAGATACCGCCGGTCGGTGAATTCGACGCCATGGCGACCGCCGAGTTTGACGAGGCCTCCGCTCGCGATCGTGTGACGCTCTCGGGCGACTACGATTCGCCGGTGCTGCTGTGGGGCGACTTGCACCGTCACACCAACCTCTCCGCCTGCCGGTGGTGGGTCGAGGGCGCCCCCGGCGACGCCTACCGTTACGCGTTGGTCGCGGCCGAGTTGGATTTCCTCGCGGTGACCGATCACATGCGGGCCCTTACCACCGCCGACACCCGGGCCGAGGAATTTTCACTCGCCAACGGCTACAACCAGCCGGGCATCTTCACGGCGTTCTGCGCGTGTGAGGTGAGCCTGCTGGAAAGCCGCGAGGGCCATACGGTGGTCCTGAGCGATTGCGACCCGCCGCTGGTTCCCCAGGTCGTCAATCGTCGCCAACTCCGCGATGCAATTATCGCCGCGGGAGCCGTGGGGATCCCCCACCATCCCGGCGACCCCAGACACAGCTACCCGTGGGAGGGGCATGACGATGCGATCGCTCCGGTCGCGGAGATCTACCAGCCGTACCGAACCAGTTTCGAAGGCCCCGGCTGCCCGGCCCCGTCGACGCCATGGGTCGAGCAGGGGGGCGAGCCGATGCCGGAGCGTTCGCTGTTGGCCGCGTGGCGGGCCGGACTGAAGTTGGGGGTCGTCGCCTCCAGCGATCACCTGTCGATCAGCGGCGCCTACGCCGGCGTCTGGGCCGACAGCAACACGCGGCGAGATATCCTCGCGGCCCTGCGCCAGCGACGATGCTTCGCGGCCACCGATAAGATCGAACTGGCCTTCTGGGCCGATGGCTACTTCATGGGCGAATCGTTCGACGCGGCCGCCGCGAAAGTGACGTTCAAGTTCCGCTGCGTCGCCGCCGGAGAGATCGGCAGCGTCGAACTGCTCGCCGACGGCGCCGTCGTCCACACCTTCGGTCCCTCGCCCAAGCGAAGCCGCGTCAAGCTGACCGGCCGGAAGAAACTCGCCGTCGGTCCCGGCGAGCATTTCTATTACGTCCGCGTTCAGCAGGTCGACGGCAATATGGCGTGGAGTTCACCGATCTGGGTTACGGGCCGCGACTGACGGCGAATATCGAATATCCAACACGAAATTTCCAATGTCCAAGTAACGGCAACGGAGAACGGAGAACGGCGACGGCTGACGGCCTGTTTCGGTCGGAGGCCGTTGCCGCTGCTGTTTCTGTTGTTACTTGGACATTGGAAATTCCGTGTTGGATATTCTGCGGTTCGCCGTTCGCCGCGTTTCTGTTGTTTGTCAAGTCCTGGTTTCCAGTTCTCACTTCCCCAGTTCCCGGCTCCGCGCCGCGGCCGCACGCACCGAGGCGGTCAGGGCCGCCATGACGCCGGAGTCGTCCATCGATTGGATCGCCGCTTCGGTGGCGCCGCCGGGGCTGGTCACCTTGGCCCGGAGGACGGCGGGCGCCTCGCCGGTCGCGGCCAGTAGTTTTGCGGCGCCCAGGCAGGTCTGGGACGCCAGAGCCGCGGCTGTGTCTTCGGTGAGCCCTTCGGCGACGCCGGCGGCGACCATCGCTTCGATGAGATAGAAGAAGTACGCCGGTCCGCTCCCCGATACCGCCGTCACCGCGTCGATGGCCGACTCGTCGACCGTGAGCACCTCCCCGCCGGCGGCGAATAACTCACCGGCGAACGCCATGTCCTCATCCGTAGCGCCCGGCCCGCGGCAGACGCCGGTGCAGCCGGCTCCGACGAGCATAGGCGTATTGGGCATGGCTCGGACGATGCGAGCTTTTGCCCCCAAAGCCGCGGCGATGAACGCCGTCGAAATCCCCGCCGCGACCGATACGACCATCGCCCCGGCGTCGGGGATCGCAGCCGCCAAGGCCGGCAGAACCGCCTCCATCTGCTGAGGCTTGACGGATAGGATGTACCTTTGGGCGGGGGCGGCGTCGGTGAGATCGGCGACGACGTTGGTCTTAAGTTGGTCGGCGAGTTGTTCTCGACGTTTGGCGATCGGTTCGACGATCGTCACGTCCGCCGCCGCGACGAGGTTGGCGCCCAGCATCCCGCGGAGCATCGCCTCGCCCATATTCCCGCCGCCGATCACAACCAGTTTCGCATCCGCCATAGGTGTGTCTCCTGATTCGAGGAAGAGAACAACGTACCGTTGTTCATGTGAGAATGGAAGCGTCAAGCGTAGCGCCGTCAGCCCTGTCGTAGCGCTGTCAGCCCCGTCCGGGGCGGCAGAATTGTAGCCCGCGGCGTGAGCCGCGGGTAACGTGGACACTCCCTACGCGCCCAGCCCCGCCAGGGGCGACAGAACAATGGGGTCGACGTCGGGCCGGTGATCTGCCGCCCCTGACGGGGCTGGGGTCGTGGGGGAGGCGGCGTAATCCCGCGGCTCACGCCGCGGGCTACAATTCTGCCGGCCCTACGGGCCTGAACAACATCCACGAGCTTCCGCCGCGTGTCCACTGACAATCGCCCCTGTGGAGTAGAATCCGCCGTCCGCCGTCCGCCGTCCGCCGTCCGCCGTCCGCCGTCCGCCGTCCGCCGTTTGTCGTTCGCCGTTCGCCGTTCGCCGTTTGTCGTTTGTCGTTTGTCGTTGCTGAAGCCTGAGGTCCGAAGCCTGAAGCCTGCCGTTCGTCGTCCGCCCTCTTACGTCGGCAGCGTGACCAGGAAGGTGGCGCCTTCGCCGGGTGTGCTTTGGACGCTGATATCGCCGCACATGCGGGTGATTACTTCTTTGCAGAGAGCCAGGCCGAGCCCGGTGCCGATTTCGCCGTTGTTCTCGCCGGTCTTGGTGGTGAAGAACGGCTCGAAGAGCTTGTCGAGGTGCTCCGGTTGGATCCCGGTTCCCGAATCGGAAACCGTCAGCGTCGCGTGATCGTCCTGGCGGGTCGCGACGATGGAAATCCGCCCGCCTTGGCGGCCTTTGGTGAGGATCGCCGCCCGGGCGTTGATAACGAGGTTGACGATCGCCTGTTTGAGCTCGGCCGGTCGGGCCATGACGCTGACGCCGGCGGGGATGGTCACTTCCAGCTTGATGCCGTCCTTCTCGGGGCCGCGGCCGATGGCCAGCAGCGACTGTTCGACCAGTTCGGCCAGGTTCGCACGAACCGGCTCGGGCGCCTGGTCGCGAAGCAGGCCCAGCAGAGCGTCGCAGATGTCGGTGGCTCGCTGACCGCCGTCGGCGGCCTTGGCGATGGCCTTGGCGACCATCTCCTCGTCGCCCCCGGTGGCGAGCTGGGCGTAGTTGATAATCGGCGTGAGGATGTTGTTGAACTCGTGGACGATCATCGCCGTCATCGTGCCGACGGTCGCAAGCCGCTGGCAGTGGCGAAGTTGCCGCCGAAGGGACTCGTTCTCCTCGGCCAGACGAGCGATCGTCGCGGCTCCGGATCCGGTTTGCTCTGCTGCAACACTGGCCACAGGTTCACCTCTATGCTATACAACAACACGGCAGACGTGGCGCCGCGTCGGCGCGACCGGCAGACGCCCATTGATATTATCGACAACGCCTTGAAGTAACTTGAGATTTCCAAGTAACTAGGATAAACACCTTGGATACGTATCGCCAGTTAGAATCCATGCTGGACTTGGCCGAACAGGTCGGGTTGACGGTTCGGCAGGTGTCGGGCCTGGGCGAGAACGAGCACCCCGGCGGGGCGGTGGTTCGCCTCAAGGGCGCCGAGGTGTTGTTCCTGGACCCGACGGCTGGCGTGGCCGACCAGTTGGCGGTCGCCGCGATGGCGTTGAAGCGACATGGCGAGTTGGAGGGGCGGTTCATCGCCCCCGAGCTACGCGACCTGATCGAGCAAGCCCGATGACTCGCCCGATTGAGGCCCACCCCAGACGGAAGGTCGATGGATGAACGTAATCGCACACGGCGTGGACCTGGTTCAGACCGAGCGCATTGTCGAGATGCACGACCGGCACGGGCAGCGTTTTCTCGACAGGGTGTTCACCGCAGCCGAGCAGGCGTACTGCCTCGACCGCAAGCGCCGCTACGAGCACCTCGCCGGCCGATTCGCCGTCAAGGAGGCGGTGCTGAAGGTTCTCGGAACCGGCTGGCGCGACGGAATCGCCTGGACCGATATCGAAGTCACCAACGCCCCCTCCGGCCAACCCTCGGTGACCCTTTCGGGGCGCTGCGCCGAGGTCGCCGCCGACCTGGGCCTTGGTAAAATCCTCGTCTCGATCAGCCACACCGTCAACGAAGGCTTCGCCTCGGCGATCGGACTGGCCGCCGAGTAGAGGGGGGGGGTACGCAGGATACGGATTCGCGAGGAAAGGGACGACGATGGGTATCGAAACCGAACGCGTGGAGCAGGTTCCGACGTTGGCGCCGCGTCGGCAGGCGGCGCACAAGGGCGAGATGGGTCGCGTGCTGGTCGTGGGCGGTTCGCCTGCGATGTTCGGCGCGCCGGCCCTGGCGGCGATGGCCGCGTTGCGGGGCGGAGCGGGGTTGGTGACGATGGCCGTACCGGCGTCGGTTCAGCCGTACGCGGTCTCTCTGTGCCCATGCGCCACCTCGGTGCGACTGCCCTGCGATGACGCCGGCGAACTGTCCCCCGCGGCGGCCGCACGCGTATTGCAAGCCGCCGACGCCGCCGACGTGTTGGCCGTCGGGCCGGGGATGGCGGTAGCCGCGGCTCAGCAGATGGTGGTGCAGGCGGCGCTGGAGCAATCCAAGCCCGTCGTGCTCGACGCCGACGGCCTGAACAACCTCGCGGCCATCGTCGACTGGCCCGCCCGTCGCCGGTGCCCATTGATCCTCACCCCGCATCCCGGCGAAATGGCCCGCCTCACCGGCCGGTCGATCGACGAGATCCAGGCCGATCGCGAATCCGCCGCGGCCGCCGCGGCTCGCGAATGGGTCGACCGGCGAACGCTCGAAGACGCACCGTTCGTCCTGGTGCTCAAAGGCGCCGGCACCATCGTCACCGACGGCCGCCGTCTCTACGTCAACGCCACCGGCAACCCCGGCATGGCCACCGGCGGCTCCGGCGACGTCCTCACCGGCCTGATCGCCGCGCTGGTCGGCCAGGGCCTGTCCCCCTTCGACGCCGCCGTCCTCGGCGCCTGTCTCCACGGCGCAGCCGGCGACGCCGCCGCCGCGGCCGGTTCGGAGGTGTCGCTGATCGCAACCGACATCATCGACTATTTGCCCGAAGCGTTTCGGCGGTTGCAGCAAGGGTGAAGGGTTTGTTCGTACGCAATCTAAGCGTTTCGACGCCGTGTCCTGGACGGCGCGCCAAGTGCGCCGTCGCCGTTAGCCGCGTAGCGGCGTTTGTTAGTAGCCTCGGGCGCGAGCCCGTGGGAAACTGCAGGCATAATCGCAACCCATGGAAACATTGCACGACAAGGTCAATCGCGTCACCGCCGAGCAGGTGCAGGTGGCGGCCTACGATCCGGCGTGGCCGGCGCTGTTCGCCCAGGAGCGCGACCATCTGCTCGACTGCATGCCCGACGGGCTCATCGTCCGCATCGAGCACTTCGGCTCCACCGCCGTCGTCGGCCTTCGGGCCAAGCCGATCGTCGATATGGTCGTCGAGGTCGCCGACGTCGACCACGCCAAGGTCGTATTCCCCCAACGGCTCGAACCGGTCGGCTACGACTGCTTCTGGCGGCCGACCCTCGGCGACGATACGCCCCCCTGGTACACCTGGTGCATCCGCCGCGACCCCCGCGGCCAACGAACCCACCACCTCCACGTCGGCGCCGTCGGCTTCAAAGACCCCGAACTCCGCTTCCGCGACATTTTGCGCACCCGTCCCGAGATAGCCGCGGCCTACGCCCAACTCAAACTCCGCCTCGTCGACCAGCACGAAGGCGACCGCGTGGCGTATACGCACGCGAAGGGGGAGTTTATTCGGGAGGCGATGGCGGGGACGGGGTAGAATAGTCTTTTCTGTGCAATCGGCTCCCGCTTCGGATAGTCTAAGGAATGGGATGGTTGTCATTTCCTTTGTCCGTGAATAGCCACCATCTCACTAATCCGAGTGTAGCTGGCCCGGGTCATTCGAGTGTCCCGGGTTGTGTATGGCAGGCGGAATACACGGAGTGTGACCATGGATGATTGGGCAGGGATAGGGAAGATAGGCGAGGCTCTTATCAATAAGGTGGGCGAGGCCGTATGGGGCTCTACCCGGCCATGGCAGATTAAGAGAGTTGCGGAAGCCGAGGCGGACGCGAGCATAATCCGTGCCAAGGCGGACCTTCAGATACAGGGAATGAATGACGAGTACGCCCTACGCTTTGTTGCTGAGGAAGTCAGGAAGCAGGGGAACATTGACGCCATCCTCGGGAAGGCGTTGAAGCAACTCCCGCAGGATGCACGTCCAGATGACATGGAGAACGATTGGCTGTCGCATTTCTTTGACAAAGCACGCGCGTTCAGTGACGAGGAAGTGCAAGAGGTGTGGGCCAAGATCTTGGCCGGAGAAGCGAACAGGCCAGGGACTTTCGCCCGTCAGACCATCTCCTGCCTTGCAGACATGGATCGAGCAGATGCTGATCTGTTCAGGCATTTGTGGTCGTTCGTGATAAAGGTGGATGGCAGGCCTATGGTTTGTGTGCTGAATCCAACGAAAGAGGTATTTCGGGTTTCCGAAGAAGTGGGAGGGTTTGGGTGGCTGCACCAACTGGAATCCTTGGGGCTGGTAGCGGTTGTCATCGGCGGAATGGGTCCAGGCCGCTGCACTGCACTCATCAAGGGGGGGGAGTGTGTCGTCGAGTACCGTGGAAGAAAGGCGAAGATCACTGCGGGGGAGACGGAGAAGAAGCTACGTGTCGGCTATGTGAGGCTGACACGGAGCGGCAAAGAACTCGGCACCATCTGTGAATCGAGAGCCGTGCCAGGGTTCTGGGAGATGGCGACCGGGTTCTGGGGCAAACGGGGATTGGGGGTTGAAGAACTATGAGAAGGCAACGGCGTGGGTGTAATCGAAGCCTGCTCATCAAAGCGAAGGACAGACAATGAACCTGTATGACTGGATTCCAGCTGTTTCTACAAGCTCGGCTCTTGGCGTGGCCCTATGGCTATGTCGGCGCCTCATTCTTACCCGTCTCAAAGCCAGCGTGGAGTATGAATTCAATCATAAGCTTGAGGAGATTCGGGCAGGTCATAGGAAAAGCGAAGAACAATTCAAGGCTGATCTGCGTGGAAAAGAGACCCAGATAGAGGCCCTTCGTAGCGGAGTGATTTCCGGAATGGTAAGCCGACAGGTGGCGGTAGACAAGCGTCGCATTGCGGCTGTAGATCAGCTGTGGTCGGCGGTCATGTTGTTTGGTGCGGCTAAGTGGGTTTCAGGGGTAATGGCGTGTGTCAAGTTTGAGGCTGCGGCCAAGAAGGCCGCCAAAGACCCGAAGGCTAGAGCGTTGTTTGCGTCAATGGGGGAACTGCCCGATTTGAAGAAGCTGGACCTGAGTGCCGCCGACAAGGCTCGCCCTTTCGTCTCTCAGACGGCTTGGGCATTGTACTCAGCCTACCGGGCCATATTATCGGTTGCCGTAATGAGAATGTACATGCTTCAAGAAGGAATTGAAGATGAAGGTTTGATTGACGAGAATGCTATTCGTAAGGTTATAACGCTCGCTCTGCCTCACCAAGCTGATACTATTGAGAAGTTCGGTGTCGGTGCCTGTCACCACCTGCTGGATGAGCTAGAAGCACGCCTACTGGAGGAATTGACAAGATTGCTAGAAGGTGGCGAGGCTAACATAAGAAGTCTTGAGCAGGCCGCGAAGATTCTGGAGGAATCTCAGCGAGTCATATCATCGCTCTCTAAGCCAACAGCCGCGCAAGCCGCTCAGATCAGTTCATAGCGGGCCGGATCCACTCCCCTGCGTCTGCCCTTACCGTCCATGCCGGTCTCACATCACCAGCCGGCTCACGAACGCCGCGAGGATGGCGGCGGCGGCGAGGCTGGCGGTGAAGAGGACGAGGCGGCGCATGTGGGCGATGTTGTGTAGGGCTGTCTTTCGCAGGTCGACGATGTCGTTGCGGACGGTTTGCTGGGCGAGCGTGACGGTGTTGTCGAGGGCTTCGACGGCCGCGGCCAGGGAGGCGAGGCTCTCGGATTGCTCGGCGGTTTGGAGCGAGGCGGCGCCTACGCGCTCGACGAGATCCTGCAGCTTCGCGGCCAGGTCGGCGACCGATGCGGGGCCGCCGGCGAGGTCGGCGCGGAGCTGCTCGATCCGATCGCTCTGGGTCTGCAATACCTGGTCCAGTTCGCTTACGGCGTCGGCGAGCTGCTGCTGACGCTTGGCCTGGGCTTCGAGCATCCGGCCGGACTTGTCCATGACGGCGATCGCGTCGGCGAGGCTCTTGCCCAATCGCTCGGCGGCCGGCGCGCCGGGGTCGACCGAGCCCATCGCGGCGCCGATCGATTCGGGCTCGGGCGGCTGGGGCGTCTCGGCCGACGGCTCCGGTTTGGCGGCCTCGGGGGGGCGGACGGGCTCGTAGGCGGCCTGCTCGGTGGCCTGCTCGGCGACCGGTTCGGCTGTCGGCTCGCTGTCGTGTTCGTCGGCGGTCGCCGGGTGCGATTCGACGTTGGCGGGCTTTCGACCGATCTTGTCGGCCAGTTTCTGTATGAGTGTTCGCTTGTCCATCGTCGCTCCTTTGTGCATGGCCAGCGCTCGGCGCCCGACGGGGCCGTATTGACACTTGGCGTCGGCCGCTCTACGCTACCTTGTTCCCGGGGCGGCGGTTCGCCTCGGCTTTGGGTCAACGAGAAGGATCGCCCGCGTATGAAACGTCTTGCAGTCATCGTCGCCGTTGCGTTGGCCCTGGTTGGGGGCTGTCGCAAGTCGCGTCAGACCGAAGCCGCGTCGCCGCGGGTGGTTACCTTCGCGCCGCATATCACCGACATCGCGTTCGACATGGGTCTCGGCGATCACGTTGTCGGCGTCAGCAGTTACTGTATTCTTCCGGCGGGGCAGTCTCGGACGGTGATGGGCAACGCGTTCAAGATCAACAGCGAAGCCATCGGCTCGGAAAACCCCGACATCCTATTCTATAACACCAAGGACTCCGATTACGACACGTTGGGGAAATTGCGTCCGTCGTTGAAGCTGGTTCGCATGCGGAACGGCACGCTCGCCGAGCTTCGCGCCGGGATCGCCGCGATGGGCGAGGCCTTGGGGCGGGCGGACCTGGCGACGGCGATGCTGGGGCGGATCGACGCCGAATTGGCCTCGGTCGCCGAAGCGGTGGCCGGTCGTCCCAAGCCGCGGGTGCTGTTCGTGCAGGGCATCGAGCATCCGTCGACCATCGGCGAAGGGTGGCTCACCCATGAGCTGATCGAAATCGCCGGGGGCGTCAACGCCGCGGCCGAACTGGGTCTGACCCGTTGGGCGAATATCAATCTCGAAACGGTCCTGGCGGCTCAGCCGGACGTGCTGATCTGCCTGAGCGGCGCCGGCCCCGAGGCCATGGATCGCGCCCGTCGGCACTGGGGTCGGCTGACCGATCTGAAGGCCGTCCAGACCGGCCGGGTCTACATCACCGACGATCGCCGCCTGACCATCCCCGGCAGCCGCGTGGGCGCCACGGCGCAGAAGCTGGCCGAGATGATCCATCCCGACGCGTTCCCTACGGTTCATGACCCCGCCGCGGGCAGTGCGTCCGATGAGTCCGCTTGCGTACTAGCCCCCCGCAGTGCGGGGGGTCGAATGTCGTGCGAGTCCGCGGCCTGTCGTCAGAGCCTTCAGGTTCCGCCGATCGACGTTACCTCTGCTGACCGAACGCGTTCGGTCCGGCGACCCCCTGCACTGCAGGGGGCTAGTAACGGCTCGCGCCGCGATATCGTTGCTTATGAGGCCGCTTGCGTACTAGCCCCCCGCAGTGCGGGGGGTCGAATGTCGTGCGAGTCCGC
>CBDVCA010000025.1:0-25900 GCA_965372365.1 uncultured bacterium | reverse complement strand
GCGAGAAGTTGGTGATGGCGAAGTCGCCGAGCGGACCCTGACCTCCCTCTTCACTCAGGAAGGCCATCGCCAGAGGCGTCGCGGTCAGGAAGGCGTCCTTGATCGCGGTGAAGCTCGGATCGCTCGGCTTCCAGAGCATCTCGAACTCGGCCGAGCACTCACGGAGCGTCGCCGCCGTCGCTCGCCAGCCGTTGTTGCCGCGAGTCGTCACGTCAGCCTCGCCAGCTTCCATGCTGATCGAGACGTCCTTGATGTTGGTGATCTCCGTAAGGCTCCCGAGCGCACTGCCCGCGGCGCCCTGGTACGCCTTGCCATTCATGCCGATGATGAATTCCTGAGCCATCGCGACTCTCCTTACTTCGTAATGCTGTCGCGCCACATGGCGGGCAACTTGGGTTTCTCGTGTTCAAACGCCGGACCCATGAAGGGTCGGGGCCGTATTCTCGCGTGTCTGCGTTTGCCCTTGCGTTGCAACGTGGTCGATCCTCCGTACTCCAGCAGGCTCGGTGCCTCCCCGCGGTCGTTCTGTGTCAGCCGCGCCGGGCCAATGGCCACGCTGCCTTTGGCCGGGTCGTACCCGAACCAGATGAACTTCCGCAGCAGGCCGACGTGGCTCGACGGCGGCTGTCCGGGCGCCGACGGCTTCTTCCGCTTGCGGATCGACTGCTTCGCCGTCTTGCGAACGAACGCACCGAACCGGCTCAGTACGCGGCGGGTTTTCCGGTCCATGTACCGCCGAACCGCCTTGCCGTCGAAGAACACCGCCTTGCAGTTGAAGCCGATCATTCCCGCGATCCTCGTCAGACAAGCCGCCTTACAATATGGCCGTCCATGCCGGCACCGCCGTTGCCGCCAACGCCTGAACTCGCTGCGCCACCGCTGACACTCAACTTGGCGAGGTCAACCGTCACCTTGGTGGCCGTCTCGACGTAGCCGCCACCGCCCCCGCCGGAGCCGGCGCTCTCGAAATCACCGTATCCGTCGCCGCCTGTCGCCTCGATGCCGCCCGCGGCGCCGAAGATGATGGCCGGGGCGGTGACGACGATGACGCCCCCCCCGATTGCGCCGTTCACGTCGCCTTGAGCGCCGCCGGCGCCGGCGCAATAGCGAAACATCCTGTTCGGGCCGATGAGGACGTCTCGATTGCCAATGAAGACCGTCTCGCCATCGGCGCCTTGGCTACCCGAGGGGACCTCCGTATCGGAGTACCCGGGGAAATCAGAAGACCAGGCCACCTTGCTCACGCCGCCCACGGCGCCTCCACCTGCGATAGGGTAAATGGGGAAGGCGACGCTGAGAGGCGGGGCGCCATAGCCGCCGAAGGAACCGCCGTTATTGTCTCGAAGCTCGCCGGGAGATCCGTCCCCGGACTTGGCCGAATCACAGACGACATCAGAGACCGACAGCACCCCATTCAGGACGATCGGCGTCCGGCAGTAGATGCGGCACACCGGGGAGAGATCGTCCTTCCACTGCTTCTGCTTGACCGTCACCCCCGCGTCGATCTCCAGAGAGGCGTACTGCATGTTCGCTTCGGGGAGCAACTGCGTTGCGCCGCTGGCGAGAGTGAAATGGGCGTGCCCGTCGGAGCCATCGCCGAACGTTGTATCGGGAGTGCGGTAGCCCATTACCACGTGCCTCCGACGAGCGTGATGGTGTCGCCCACGGTTCCTTTGATCTCGATGGCCGACAGGTCCACGTGGTTCAGCCTATGCCACTGGCCGGGTTGCCAGCGAACGTCGGAGCCATCGTCGCCCTTGAAGTAGACGACATCGGCGTTGGTCGGCGGGCAGGAAACGGTGACCGTGGCCACGAGTTGCTCAGCCACGAGCGGCTGATACGCGGCCGTTACGTCGATCTGTCGCATGATAGTGTTGTTCATGGGTTCTCCCGTTACTTCATCGCTCGGTACGTCAGCGTCAGAACGCTGGTGAACACGCGCTGGCTCGCCAGATGTTCGGGGACGTAGACGGGCTCGTTGACCGTCCGTATCCAAGCCGCGTGCGCCGCGGCCGTCAGTTGTCGCTTGCGGAGGTAATCCGCGATGTCATCAACGAGCGTGCTCAGGGCCGCGACCTCGGCGTCGAGATCCTTGCCCAACTTCTTCTGCACGCCGATATCGACGCTGACGTCGTACTGACAGACGCTTCGCGTCGAGCCACTGATCTCAACGCCCTTGGGTACGACCGTGACCTTCAGCTCCGCCAGGTCAACCAGTTCTTGGACTGGTAGAACCTTGCGCTCGGCGGTGAGTGCCTGGCTGAACGTAGCTGGATCGGCGGCATTCAGTTCCGCGGCCACGGCATCGGCGATATCGATTACCAAGCTCATCCGTCTACCCCGCGATCCATGCAATGGCGCCCGACGTCGCGGCCACCACGGCGGCGCCCACAATCAGCCACACCAGCTTGCTCTGACGCTTGGCGTCCTGTTCCAGGCGGTCCAGCCGGATCAGGATCCCCGGCTTGCCGTTGCCTCGAACGGCCTCATCCAGGCGATCCAGCTTGGTGTGGATCACTTCAAGATGCTGTTGGATGGTCGTCTCACTCATACATCTGCTCCGATGTCCTTGGTGTGGATGCGGTACGTGTGCCTGTAAGGATCACTCCATCGCCAGCAACCATCGCCTGCCAGATTCATGACCTCGTATCTCCGCCCGTCGGCCGCGATCACGTCGGCGGCCTCCGGTTCGAAGCCTTCTTGCAGAAAATCCTCGGCCAGGATCAGGAAGTCCCATACGTGGGCGGTGATCGTCAGGCCCGATTCGTCGGCGACCTCGAAGTCGGTCTTCCCGTAGGTTGCGTTGACGGTGTAGGCGTCAGGCGGCCTGCGATACTCCACCGGGCTGGAGCAGTGCGACGTACGCATCTGCTCCAGCCACTGCGAGCCCTGACGAAGGAGGTCACCCATGGGTCACTGCTCCAGCCGCACTCGAACGGTGGCGTCATCGTCGCCCGCGGCCGCGATCGTCTTGCCGAGATACTTGTTCGCGGCGCTCTCGTCGTCGGTCTTGGCGACGCCGTCGGCGACGTCCCAGTAGACCTTCGCCCCGGCGACGATCGCCTCGCTGGCGCCGGTGGGAACATCGAACACGCCCGTCACGGCCAGCGCCCCGAGGATGCCCGAGAGAATGTCCAGTTTGGCGATGCCGATCAGGTCGCCCTGCACGACCACGTCCCCGGCGCTCACATCTGCGCCGGGGGTGTAGTCAATGCTCTTGCCGTCATGTACGAAGATTGCAGTTGCCATGAATCATTACTCCTTGATGGTTGAGAGGAATCACGCGATCAGATGAACGGCGAGGCCTATGCTTCGCCCCTCATTTTCAGTGCGCCTCGGTGGTCCTGTTCCCGGACGCCGAAGTCGATATACCCACGGAACTGAATGCCGAGCGTGTTGAAATCGGCGTCGGTCTTCTCAACGGTCGGACGGTCCACACCGTTGAGGAACGCCACCTCGATCGCCGGCAGACGATTCGGGTCGGCCATCAGGTACCAGGCCTTGCTGGACGCCCCGGTGAAACTGGTGTTGGCCAGGTAGACCGAACTGACCACGTCGAACTTGCCGACATGCGGATTGGCCGAGGGTTTTCCCTTGTTGGCGGTGGTGGTCTCGTTGAGCTGGAGGCTCTTCATGAGCATCTCGGCCGGAACCTTCAGCGCCGTCGGCACCAGCAGCAGGCTGGCCGGCATGCCCAGCGGCTTGCCGTTGGGCTTGGTCTGCTTGCCGAAGAGGACCTCGGCGTCGGTCAGCCCATCAACGGTCAGCGCGGTGTCCGCACCGGCGACGTAGTTGGCGTGGTCGGCGTGGAAGAACGCCTTGCCGTCGGACTGCGTGGGGTTGGACAGCCACAGACCCCAAACGGCGTCGGCGATGGCCTCGGCGGCGCCCATGCCGATCTGGCGTGGGATGTCGGTGAACGCCCCCATGTCATCATTGATAATCATCTGACGAGTCAGAGCGAACATGATCCCGTGGGTGTCGGCCTTCTGCCCGAAACTCTGCTCGCCGAGTTGGCCGTGTTTCAGTTCGCCGTCAGGGCCGACCTGCTGGAACTGGAAACTGCCGGTCATCCGGTAGCGGGTGTGCTCCTTGAAGTCGTTCACCGAGGCGATCTTGGCGATCCGACGCCAGGCGTCCTCGATGTAGTTGTACCCCTCCAGCAACATCTTGTTGGCGATGTTGGAGAGGATGCCCGGCAGCGAGGCCGTGCTGAACGCCGCCTCCAGCCAGCCGCTGGCGTCGCGCCGGAACCGCGGCAGCTGCAGCCCCGAGGCCAGCTCGCAGAACTCCTGGATACCCACACCCCGGAGCTTGTCGGCGGCTTCGAGGACCGGCTCGGCGTAGATCGCCTCGATCCGCGAGTTCGGCAGCCCCGACGCCATCAGCGCGAGGGCCTCGAACATCTGCGGGCTGGAGTTCCGCGGGCGGGTGCTGACCGCCGGCGCCTGCGGCCGCGAGGCGCGGAGCACGTGCAGTTCGACCTTCATCTCGTCCCAGCCTTCTTCGATGGCCTGGGCCTCGATGTCGGTGTGCTTGCCGCCGCATGCCTTGTGGATCGCCTCGATACGCCGTGTCTCGGCGGCCATCCGCTGCCGTATCTGCGTCACCGGGTCGGCGTCACCCGAGGCAGACGCGTTGACGGTATCGGCAGTCGCGGGCGCTTGGGTTGCCTGCGGGGGCGCCTCCTGCGAGGGGGGCAACTGGGTGTTGGTGTCCGGCGCGTTCGTGTCGGGTGCGGTGGCGTCCGTTTGCGAAGCATCGGAGGCCTGATCCTGCGTGGTCGTGTTGGTGTCGGTTCCGTCCATGGACGATTGCTCCTTGCTGTTGGCGGCGATGCGTGCCGACGTGGCGGTGTCGGCGCCACTGTCGACGAATGAGATTTCCTTGAGGATGGCCTTGCGAACCACGTGCAGCGGCCCGTCGAAGGTCCTTCCGTTGACTGTCACTTGCTGGCCGTTGGGGATGAATTCGGCGTCCACGACGGCAGCGCCGATACTGGCCTGCCACGGGAATCCGTTCACGCCGGATTTCGCGACATCCCTCGCCCACGACGTATCGCGGCTGATCAACCCTTCGGCGACAACCTGTCCGCCCTCGATCACGACCCGCTGCGTGTGGCCGACGCCCTGGCGCGGGTTGTGATCGAGGCGAACCGGAATGTCCTGGCGGTCGATGGCCAGGCCCTCCAGGTCGACCACGACCGGGTGCGGGAACCCCGCGATTCGCATCACGCCGCCGGTGTAGGCGACCATGCTGAAACGCGGCGTCTGCTTGCCGGTCTCCCCCGCGGCCTCAACCGTGAGTGGACAGCGGAAGGTCAGGAATTCAGGCTGCTTGCTGTTGTTCGACATCCGTGTCGGTCTCCTTGTCTTCATCCGTGGATTCGGGTACGGCGTCGGCGCCGGTTAGCCCAAGTTCGGTCATCAGCGTCTGTTCCTTGGCCCGTTGGCGCAGTTCGGTTTCCCAATCCTTGCCCGCTCTGGCATACTCGGCTGCGAGTGTGGTGGTGTTGCTCGCCAGGCGGGTGGCCTGGGCGTTGGCCTCTTTGGCCGGATCCACATGCTCGGTGCCGTCAAAAAACCACTGGTGCGGCACATCCATCGTGCGAAGGAAGGCGAACTCGCTCAGCAGCTTCGCCTCATCGAGCCAGGCAGCGAAGATGCGGTCGAGTACGGCCTCGGCCAAGTGCGTCTGCTCCACGCGAATGGACTTGTAGTAGGTCTGGTGATCCAAACGCCCGGAGGCGTAGTTGTAGCCCGACGAATTGCACGCGGCGATGTTGTACGGCAGGTTCAGACATCGAGCGATCTCGTTGAGCAGTTCCCGCTTGAATTCGCTGTAGGTTGTGGTGGGCTGTTCGGCCTTGATCTGCCCGAGTTTCCAGCCATCGGGTAGCGTCGTGGCCATTCGCTTCTCAAGTTCGACGATATCCATCGGCTCGACGGCCGCGGCCTCGCCGTTGGCGGGCGAATCGGTGTACAGCACGGCCGCGAAGTCAGCGGCAGTCTCCGCCGCACCCAGCACAGCCAGCGTGTAACGCCGCAATTGAGCGAACAACGGCAACGCCGGTGTGATCTCCGGAATGCCACGATGCTGGCCGGGCCGGTCGGCGCGGAACCAGTGAACCATTGCCTCGACGGGAACCATGTCGGCCGACATCATCCAGTTGGTGAGATCGCCCGGATGTTGACGGAGCAGACTGTACGTTCGAGGGTTCCCGAAGTTGTCCAGAATGATTCCATCGACGTCATTGTCGCCGAAGTGATTCCAGGGCGACCCTGTCGGCGTGGCGACGCGATCGGCCTCAACAAGCCGCACATCCAGCTTCACCGGCGAATCGATCAGAGGGTTGGCCGTCAGCACGGCAAACGCCTCGCCGTCACTGGATTTCGCCATCCGCATCGTGCGGAGCTTTTCAGCGAGGCCCACCGCCTTGGCCCACTGAGCGAACGCGGCCTCAACGCGGCGGTTGGTCTCGCTGTCTTCGGTAAGCAGTTGCAGACGAGGCCCGGTCCCGATGCAGTCATTGGCCAGCGTCAACACAATGCCCTTGGCGTAGCTGTTGTTCGCCACCTCGTATCGGGCCCGCTGGCGCAGCTTACGTCGGACATCCGGCGACGCTGCACTGTCGGCCGACAGCGAATCCGCCATCGCCCAGTGTCGGACGTTCTCAACAGTGGTCTGCGCCGCGTCATACCGTGCCCGCAGCGTCACCGGGAGGGACCGCGGGGCCTTCGCTTTCTTCTGGAACGGCCACATCAGACAGTCCCTCCCGGCGAGATCTTGACCAGTTTGACGCCAAGTCCCTTCGACCGACTGGCCTTCTTCGATTCCAGGTACCGATCGGCAGCGATCTGGTCGACCAGAGGGTGCTGCTCCACGCTTCCCGAATCACCGCTGGCCTTCCGTGGCCCGGCGGCGTTCTCCCGGATCGAGTTGTCGAGTTCTTCGTTCATGTGGGTCTTCCGGCAACAATGCCCTGACATTGGTTACCTATGCCGTGGCGCACGCAGCGCACCGCAAATCGCTGAAAAACTCACAAGAGGCATGAAGATGTTCCGCATGTAGAACCTGGGGCCGGGAAAACAAGGCTACGAAGTCATCGCGGCGCTCGATTCGTACGTCGTGATACGCCGTCCACAGTAGCGACACTGGCGGCGACGCAGGAGCCGACCGCCCAAGGCGCGACGGGTGTACAACACGCGGAAATGTCCACAGCCGCACGTGGGGCATTCCAGGCCTCGCTTCTGGGTGAGCCGGTTGTCCGTTGCCTGAGCCATCTACCCTCTGCTCCTTTGAATCTCCGACAGCCGGACGCGTTGCCGCGCCGGCGCGGCCTTGGCGGCCGTGCCCGGCAACACAGCGCCTTGCATCGACGCCGCCACCGCGCAGCCGACCAAGCAGTCGAACCAATGATTGTCCGGACGGCCTGCACGCAGTTTCCACTCATCCACCACGCGGCCCCGCGCTTCAGTTTGCACGCGATATTCGGCGGTGAGGTGTTCGGCCAACAGTTGATGTTCGACAGGTTCGCGGCCGAACAGCGAAAGGCCGCCCGGATCTCCCATGGCGACGGCCAGGCGGGTGTGAACAAAACTCTTCCAGTAGTTCGTATCGATCAGAACGTGGCGCACTTGGCGGCGGCCTTGCACATTGGGAACGCGCCAGTGGTGACCAACGCGTTCGCCACGCTTGCGTTTGTACTCGCTGAAGGGAACGCTGGAGGCCCCGACATAGCGCCCGTGGCTGGGCATGACGATGGCGGAATGGGTGCTCTGCCGACAGAACTGGTAAACGACATCGGTGGACTGACCCCAGTTGGCGTCGATCAGGCAGCGGTCGATTTTCAACATGGCCCCGTCATCACGCCGCCATTCACGAGAGAGGTAATCGCCCGTGAGCTTTTCCAGCCCGGCGTAGATCGAACCCTCGAGGCCTGCCCCTGGCGCGGCCCGGCCGAGGGTGTTCTGTGCATCCCGCAAGGTGAAGAACGGCCGATGCTGTTGGGGATAGGCGCCGTAATCGAGCACGTAGCCGGTAAAGTCATCCTCCCATGCGACCACCGCGTGGAACAGGAGCTTGCCCTGCACGTCGATGAACATGGTCAGATGGCTCGCGCCGATGGGCGCCTCGCCCCGCACATGCCTGTTGACCTTCGCGGCGATCTGCTCGGCGTTGAGTTGGTCGGCGTCGCCTTCGGTCTCTGCCAAGGGCTCGTTCTGGTACTCGGCCCAGAACGCTCGCTCATCCTGGAGCTTCAGGTTCATCGCATGCTGGAGGGCGGATAGTTCGTCCTCGTTGTGCCGCTGCGGCCAGGCGATCACCGCGCCGGCATCCATTTCCTCACGATGCTGGCGGTATAATTCCGTGGCCTCGTGGCCATCGCCGTCGTTACGAAAACTGTCCCCCCGAATCTGGGCGTACTGGTCCCAGAGCTTCTCGTTGGTCGGGAACGAGTAGACCAGTTTCGTGCGTTGGCCCTGCCAGGTGGGGTGTTTGTCTCGATCGAGGATCTGATCGGCCATGTCGCCGGGTCGGATCACGGTGCAGGGCATGACGCCGGCAATCTTCTCACCCGGCCCGGCCATGTTGAGGATCGCGCCGTTGAGCGTCTCCATCCTGGCTTTGGTCTGCGGATCGCTGCGCGCCGATTCATCGGTCTGCGGATCGTCCAGCACCACCAGCGACGGGCGAATCGCCCGGCCGTCGGCGCGCTTGTACTTCATGCCGCGGATGCGGCTCTCGATGCCGGCCACGCGGATGATCGCGCCCGACGCCTTCGAGTCCGGGATGGTTGGTAGGACGATCTCGTCGGCCGTCCAGACGATTCGCGTGTGATTGCCGTTACAGAGTTGGCCCTTGGCCCGATTGTGGATCCGCTCCAGCGCGTGGATGGCAAACACTGCTTCGGGGTAATCATCCAGCAGCCGGCCGTTGGTCTCGAATTCGACCTTGATGCTTTCCAGCATGCTGCGGGCGTGCCCGGCGTCCGAGCCGATGAGGCAGACAAACTCTCGCGCCCCGGTCAGCATGGCCCAGATGCAGGCCGTCTCAGCCAGTGAGGTCTTGCCGCTGCCTCGGGGCATGGCCATGGCGAATAGCCCGCCGGTGCGAACGGCCTTCTCGATCTTGGCGATCACCTTGAGATGGTCGTCCGACCACGGCAGGCAGAACGTCTGCGGAAAATACGCCTCGCAGAAGAATCGAAACTCCGTCGCGGCCCGCGCCTTCCGTTGCGGCTCGACCACCTCGGGGATGCCGCCGATATCGCGGCCGATCGCCGAAAGCTCGGCGTTGCGGGCGCGAGCGGCCTCTTTGACCGCCTCGTAGTCGGCCGGCGGCTTGGTGGGTGCGGGGTTGTGACGCAGCCACAAGAGCCAGGCGCCGTAGCGCAGCAGGTCAACGTGTTTCTCATCGCCGATACGATAGCCGGCCCGGTTACGGTGACGGCGCAGTTGCCGCTCGCTGATCACCTCGCCAAGCGGCGTGGAGTTCAGCATCCGCGTCAGCATCGACGGGCGGAGTTTTCGAGGGTCAATCGCCACCAGAGGCCTCCGGTTCCGCTGGGCTCACCGACATCCGAACGAGCCACGCGGCGTAGTGCACCAAGTTGATGGCGCCGTCGGGATTGGTGGGCGCCCCGGCGGCGATGTCGGCGCGGACCATCGCTTCGGTGATCCGCCGTCCCCCGGCGGCGGCGAGGATTTTCGCTGCTTGGGCGGGTGTCAGGGCCGTGATTTTGGGTGTTTCGGCAGACATATCTCTAGCACCCCCGCATGGTTGCATGAATCTGTAAGTTCTGTCCCCAAAGGCGGTTAATTGCCTTGATATAATCATGATTCCATGGCTGAATGTGTGTGTAACGCGAGCGACAACAAGGAGATACGCCATGCGAATCACACGAATCGACATCGAAGGCCGCGAAGGACGCTACGCCACGATGACCCGCCGCTCGGGCAGCCGGTGGATCGAGGTCACCATCCTCACGCCGTACGAGCCCGACGGCAAAGACCACCGCATCGCGGCCGACGCCGACGAGAGCGAACTGTGGAACTGGGCTCGCAACCTTCAGCTCGCCCTCGACGGGCGTATCGGAACGACCGGCGACATCGACGGGTGCTACCGTGAACTGCAACGCTTCGCAGATTGAAAGGAAACCATCGTGAATGACAAGACACTGACCATCGACCAAGCCAACCGCATCGCCGACGTCTTGGCCGACGCTCTCCGCGAGACCCTCAGCCCGCAAGCGATCGCGGGCATCGTCGCGTACCTCCAGCCCGCCCGCACGAACGACCCCGACGTCAACCGGCAGATCGACTGGTTCCGACAGAAGCTGGTTGAGACGGTCGGCGGCGAAAACGAACTGAACCGCCTCTGCGATGAGATCGGACTTTAGACCCCGGCCCCGACGGGCCCAGATACCAGGAGCACAACCATGAAGAAGAACGATGTCAAGATCGGCGACGTGTACAATTGCAAGATCAGCGGGAACGTCGTCCCCGTCCGAATCGACAGCGAGAATCCCCGCGGCGGGTGGGATGGGACGAATCTCACGACAAAGAAATCCGTCCGAATCAGGTCCGCCCAACGATTGCGGGATAAGGCTACACACGACGTGGATCCGCAGCGAGAGCAGGCCAGCGCGGAGCGCGCCGCCCAGCAGGTCCGCAAGGACATCGCCAAGACGGTCCAGGCCGTCGAGAAGGGCGACTTGGCCAAGGGCGTCAATGTTCCGACGTCCAAGAAGAAGCGCGGCGGCGGGATCACCGAAGCAAACAAGGCCGACGCCGTCAACGCCGCGATGCCGGCGGTCGACGCCGACAAGAAGAAACGAATGAGCGGACTGGACGCGGCTGCGAAGGTTCTGGCCGACGCCAACGAGCCATTGAGCACCAAGGTGATGGTCGAGCGCATGCTGGCCAAGGGTCTCTGGACTACCAACGGCAAGACACCGTCGAACACGCTTTACGCATCGATTTTGCGTGAGATCACCACCAAGGGCGACGCCAGCCGATTCGTCAAGACCGAACGCGGCAAGTTCGCCCTGGCCCCCAAACGTTAATCGCACACTCACGCCTTCACCTCCTCGATAGCCCCGGCCTCGGTCGGGGTTGTCTCAGTGGCGACGACCCGCTCGGCCTTGCTGCCGCTGAACTCTTCCCATCGCTGGACGATGATGTCACAATAGGCCTGATCCAGTTCCATCAGGAACGCCCGGCGGCCGGTCTGCTCACAGCCGATCAGCGTCGAGCCCGAGCCGCCGAAGAGGTCCAGCACGTTCTCTCCGGGCTTGGAGGAATACTGGATTGACCGGACCGCCAGTTCGACGGGTTTTTCGGTCAAATGGACCATGCTCTGCGGGTTGACCTTCTTGACATGCCACAGGTCCGTAGCGTTGTTGGGGCCGAAGAAATGGTGCCCGGCGCCCTCCTTCCAGCCATAAAAGCAAATCTCAAACGCTCCCATGAAATCCTTCCTCGTCAGCACCGGATGCTGCTTGTCCCACACCAGACCCTGGCTGAAGTAGAAGCCCGACGCCTTCAGCGGCGCGGGGTAGTTGCCGAGGTTGGCGTAACCGCCCCAGATGTAGAACGACCCGCCTGGCTTGAGCACGCGCGAGGCGTTGCCGAACCACGCCAGGAGCATTTCGTCGAAGGCCTCGTCGCTGACGAAGTCGTTCTCCAGCGGCCGGTCCTTGGCCCGCATCTTCTTCGTGTTGCCCTTGGCCTTCCCGGGGTGGCGGTTGACGTCAAAGCTCTGATGGTGGGTGCTGGAGAAACTGCTCAGACCGGCGGCGATGGCGTTGTTGCTGCGAGGTTCGACGCGGACATTATACGGGGGGTCCATCGCCACCAGGTCGATGCCCGCGCCGTCCAGCAGGCGGTCGAGGTCGGCCTCGCTGCCGCTGTCGCCGCACATGAGCCGATGGTCGCCCAGCACCCAGATATCCCCAGACTGCGTGATCGGATCGTCCGGCGGCTCGGGCACGGCGTCGGGATCCGTCAGGCCCTGTTCGATGCCTTTGGCGGCGTCGAGCAGTTGGGTCAGTTCCTTGCTATCGAACCCGAAGTCCTCCATGTCGATATCGCCGCGGTGAAGTTCGGCGATCTCGATGGGTAGGATCTCGAAGTCCCATTCGGCCAGTTCGCCGGTCTTGTTATCCGCGATCCGGTAGGCCCGCACCTGCTCATCGGTCAGGTCGGTGGCCACATGGACCGGCGCCTCGGTCAAGCCCAGCTTCTTCGCTGCCTTCCATCGCGTGTGGCCGACGATGATCACGCCCTCGCCATCCACCACGATGGGCTGGCGGAAGCCGAATTCGGCCAGACTGGCGGCCACAGCGTCAACGGCATCGTCGTTCAAACGCGGGTTGCGCTCGTAGGGTGTGATGGTGTCGATAGGTCGAATCTGGACGTCGAACGTGGTTGTCGTCATGGGTGCATCTCCATATGGATTGGGGTCATTGAAAAAACCGGACAAGCTGAACTAACTGTGTCTATGAGCGTGACTGTTCCCGCCGCCATCAGGAGACGGCCTGGCCGGGAAGTACCTATGGCGTCGGAAAAGAAAACCTCACAAGAAAGCCACACCCCCTCGCGTGTACGCCCACGGACGGCATATACGCGGGTGTACGGGGGTTCGTGTGGTATATGAGGTAATCTCTCTCTTCTCTCTCTATCTCCTTATTGTCCAGCACTTTCCAACTTCGATAAAACCTCACGAGGCCATGCGGTAATCTTGCGGTTATTGCGGTTATCTCCCCGCCAATCCTTGCCTGGAAGCGTGGCGTGTGGTTTTCTCTGAGGTTTTCTCTGAGGTTTTCTTTTGTACTCATAGCAGGCGGTATCCTGATTTAGGTTTGGTCGACGATGCGTCGGTGCCGAACTCGACGATGCGACGCTCCTTGAGTTCCAGGACGATGTCCTTAAAGTCACTGGGCCGCTGCTTGAGCCGTCGCCGCAGCTCCCAGTTTGGCATCAGTGCGTTGCGGCCGTGCTTCTCACGCCATTGCCTGAGAATCTCGACCGTACGCTTGATGAGCGCGTCGAACTCACCGTCCGCAACGTGCGATGCCGCCATGAAGAGCATCCGCCGAGTCTGGTGCATGACGAATGCCGAGGCCCACTCGACGGCGGCCAAGCCGATACGCGGCGAGACGTGGTTTTCGCTGATGGCATAGAGCAAGGCCAACTTACGAGTCTGCTCGCTGACACGTCCCCAGACGGTCGTGCCTACCGAATCGCAGCCTTCCTCGGCCTTGCTGTACTCGGCCTCGGCCTGCAAGCGCGTCTCGATCAGCAGGCGTTTGGCGTCATCGCCGTGCTCGATGATGGTTGGGACCGGGTGCCGGTCTTCCAGGTTGCCCGTACCGGGCGGGTAGTCCGCCCACCATTTCGCCGTCGCCAGCACACGTGGCGGCAGATCGCGGATGCACGGTTCTTGCCCTGGTGATCGCGGCCCGGCTTCGAGGATGATCATGCGGGCGAAGAAGCCATTGGTGAGCATCCGCTCGCTGAGCGCCTCGTAATAGTGGTTCGGGATGGCCGTGCCATAGATCACCAGGCAGGGCTGGTCGATGACCCCCGGCGATTCCTTTCCCGCCTTGCGCCGCATAGGGAAGACGCTGTTGGCCGACGAGTACATCGTCAGCATCGTGCTCATGATCGCTTCGTGCCGGGCGTCCTTGGCCTTATTGATCGACTGGAGCATGCTGTCGATCTCGTCGGTCTGGAAGAGCATGGTGGGCGTCTGGAACAGCGCGTCCTGAATGCCCTCGCCCGAGGCGAAGTGCAGGCCCAGGCAATCGCCCAGGCCGATGGCATGGATGATGTCGCTGTTGACCTTGCGGGACTGGTCCTTGCCCGCACCGGAATGCGCCAAGCCCAACAGATACAGATTTGTGCGATTGTCACCGCTGTCACGGACCTTGCGGCCGGCCAGAAACGCCTGCAGCGCCAGTGCGCCACTGAACGCCATAACCCGATTCGGGTACGGCGCTATGGCTAGGCAGTGGTCCATGATCTCACTGATGAAGCCCGGCGCCCGCAGCATCTCCGCAGGCATCGGACCGGGGTCGGTGATGCTCGGTGGGCGATCGCTGGGTGTGACGCCCTGACCTGCGATGGCCGAAATGTCCATGCCTGGGTGGTGGCCAACGAGACCATTGTCGCCATAGCCCAGATCCCGTAGCGAGCGCGCCGCTTGTTCGAAATCCCCGCCGCAGGCCAGTATCGCGTACACAGAGAACGGCGAGTACGCCCGGTTCGGCTCAAACGGCGCGGCGTTGGAACTGAAGACGTAGAACACCCGGTCCTTCAGCGTCGCCGACATGCCGGAGGCTTTGCCGGGCCGACGCCAGTATTCGTTCTCGCCGGGCTTGACCCTGACCCAACCGTGATCGGCCAGGACTGCCCGAACATCCCCACGGTCGTTGAAATCGTCGCCCGGGCGGGCCGTGTCGCCGCGACGTTCGCCCGTGTGGCCACATGTCGCCGGGGTGGCCTCAACAGGCGGAACGTACTCGTTGAGGCCCCACGCGGCCGCCAGCAACGCATCGCGCTGTTCGGCGGTTAACATCGGCGGATTGCACAGATCGCCCTGGACGAGATCGTATCCCGCCGTCGGGGCACACAGGAACAATCCGCCCTGGCCGCGTGTCTCGATGAGCGTGGTGACCTTACCATCAACCTTGCGTTGGGCGAGCTTCAGGTTGCCGCAGACTTCCGATTCGCAACGGTAGACAACATGCTGACCACCGGATTGGGTCGTTTCGATTACGAGCCGTTCCTGGATGTCGGTTGGGATGCGATCCCACCACGCTGCGAACAACTCGCCGCCGTGGTCAAAGTCGATCATCTCAAGGTTGCCGGAGATGGCCCCACAGAGGATGCAGACGGCATCAGGGCCGTTTGCTAACCACGCCGACAGTTCGGCCTCTGTAGGCCTGCTCTGTTGGTACTGCTTCCACCGACCGACTGTCGGGCGTTTCTCGGCCCGTCGGGCGGGAAGGACGCACAGTCCGGCGGCCAGATAGCTGGTCGCGATGCGATAGAGGTCAGTCATGCAGGTCCACCTCCAGCAGTGAGCAGCGGTGCTTGCTTCGACCGATGAAACTGCGTCTACTACAGCCGTGGATACCGAAGAGAGATACGGGCCGCTTCCCGACAGCGACAGCCGCTTCAAACGCCGATGCCGCTTGCTGCAGTCCTGGTATCGTGTGGAAATCCTGAAGCTTGATGAGTGCGGGCCGTGGCAACCGGGAAGAAGCCTGGTCGGCAGTTCGCTGGTCGATGGGGAGGTGTCGGGCGCGAATTTCCTCAGTCCCGAGGCCTTCGCTTACGCGAAACAGCGAGCAGCGGATGGGAAGAACAACCCCGATATGACCATTGATGAATTCAGGCTGTTCAACAACATGCTTTCCAGCATGCCTATGTGCTTCAATCTCTTTTCGGACTTCAGGGCGGCTGCACAGATGGGCGACCCCCAATGCACAGATACCCTCGCGGCGATCTTCCGCAGTTCGCCGATCACGCGTGTCGACGAGGTTGTCGTCGAAATGATTCCTCAGCCGACCAGCGATTACATAGACGACAAGACGGCTTGGGATGCCGCTGTCCTCTACACCGATGGCGACGGCAATAAGGGCTTGGCCAGCATTGAGACCAAGTACACCGACAAGTTGGGCGGCAACCGGGCCTCGAAGGAGGGCACGAAGCTGCGATTGGCTAAGCGGCTCGGAGTGTTCACCGAGCAAGGCCTCGATTGGTACGCTGACCGTGGCTTTGACCAAGTCGCCCGCAACCTTCTGTTGACGCTGGCCTACGCCGACAAGCACGACTTGGCCCTTGCCAAGAATTACGTGCTGGCGCCGATAGATGACAGCGAAGCACCCGTGGTCGTGTCGCAATTGCAGCACCGACTCGCCCCAGAGCACAAGGACTGCATTGAACTGCTCCCCCTTGAAACCGTTGTAGACAGGGGCTTGGAATCGGCCGGACCGTTCTTCGCCGAACTCCTGAACCGGTTCCGGGAGCGGTACTTGGATTTTGATCAAATTGATCATCTCTAGAACGGCACCTCATCTCCCGCCCAGGCGTAATCGGGCAGACCGACGTCATCACGTTCGTCGCTTCCATCAGAACGCGGCGGGATCGGCCCGAGCTGGTAATCGGTGATGCTGTCGAACTTCTCACCCGCCACTGAGCGAACGGTGATGGCCTCGGTTTCGGCCAAGGCGCCGGCTTCGGCCAATAGGACGGCCTGCTCGGCGGTGTCGGGGAACGGTTCGTTGGTTCGCTTTCGCCACCAGGCTTTGAACTTGCCGCGGGCGTAGCCGGTGTGCTCGGGACACGCCCACTCGCTCTTCCATTCGTTGAATCCGACCTGGTACTCGACCCGCATGGTGCGTGGGTGGTCGTCTGGTGCGCCTCGCTTGACGTGGACGGCATAGGCGACGTCGGTGACCGTGTAGTCGGTCTCAGTGACCTCACCGGTCAAGATCCCCGCGTCGCTGGCGTTGGTCGTGTGCCTCTCGGTTTCCGGCGGCGGGAATTCATAGCCGCACTCGGGGCATGCGGCGTACCCCGCGTGGACCAGCGCCTGGCACTCCGGGCATTCCTTTGCGGGCGCCTCACCGCCGACGCCTGCCCCGGGCTGTTGGACCTGCAGATCGTCCACCGGCCCGTGGCGCAGGATGTTGCCGCCGTAGTCCAGCACCAGACAGTTGTCCTTATCAGGGTGCAGACGGAAGCCGCGACCGACCATCTGGTAATACAGGCCCGGGGAGTTGGTCGGGCGCAGCAGGACTACGCAGTCGATGCCCGTGGCGTCGAAGCCGATGGTGAGCACGTTGACGTTGGCCAGGTACTTGATGTCGCCGGCTTTGAACCGGGTCAGCACCATCTCGCGTTCGAGTCCCGGCGTGTCGCCGCAGATGAAGCCGCATTCCTGTTTGGCCATGCGCTCGATGGTTCGGGCCACGTGGCGACCGTGCTGAACGCCGCTGGTGAAAATCAGCACGCTACGGCGGTCCTGGGTCAGTGCAACAACCTCTTCGCAGGCGGCCTGGACCAGCGAATGCTCGTCCATCGCCGCCTCGACCTCGCCGGCGACGAACTCGCCGCCCCGAACGTGCAGGTTGCTCAAGTTGGCCTTCGTCCGCCCGGCTCGGCTCTTGAGCTGGCAGATATAGCCCTGAACGATCAGTTCGCGAACGCCCACCTCGTAGCAGACGTGGTTCAGAAAATGGTCGGGGTTGCAGATCATCCCGCCCTTGAGCCGATACGGCGTGGCCGTCAGGCCGATCACGCGGACATGCGGATTGATTACTTGCGCATCGGCCAGGAACTGCCGGTACATCCCCTCGCCGTCAAATGGGATCAAGTGCGCCTCGTCGATCAGGACCAGATCGAACCGCCCCAGTTCGCAGGCCCGCCGAAAGACGCTCTGAATGCCCGCGACGATGATCGAATGGTCGGTATCCCGGCTCTTGAGCCCGGCTGAGTAGACGCCGATATCGAGATCCGGAGCCACGCATCGCAGTGTGTCGGCCGTCTGCTGGAGCAGTTCCTTGACGTGGGCCAGGACCAGGACTCGGCCGCCCCAACGTAGCGCCGCATCGCGGCAGATGGTCGCCATCACTGGCGTCTTGCCTCCGGCCGTTGGGATGACGATGCAGGGGTTGTTCTCCCGCCGGCGCAGGTGGTCGTAGACGGCGCTGACCGCCTCGGTCTGGTAGGGGCGAAGCTGCATTACCATGTGATCACCGTCGTCAGCACCGCCGCCGCCAGCCAGTAGGCGACCTTGCGCCAGTCGCCGGTGGGCACGTAGGCCGCGGCGGCGCAGATGTCGAGAACGATCAGGAGCGTGGGGAACAGTTTGTGCATCTCAATTCTCATTGGGTTCCAGCGGATCAAGTTCGGACCCGCACAACGGGCACCTGGAGAGTGGAAGCTGCTCAATCCGAACGGCCACGTGACCGCCGCGAGTGATGTTGCGCCGCCGCGTGATGAGCAGGTCGATCTGGCTGTCATTTTCGTAGACCGCCGCGTGTTCGAGTGCATCGAGCAATGGCTTCTGGAGGTTGTCAAGATCGCGTCGTCGTCGGTCCGGCGGAAATGCATCCATACACAGCGCCAACCGCCCGTCCCGCGGCGGAACCCGCCCGGCCCCGGCCGGTTGGGCCAAGAGCCCGCACACGGTGGTGCGGTACTCCCGGCCTTCGCGGCTGATGACCATTCGGTTGTTCCACTTCCGCCAGTAGTGGTTGATCGACGGCGGGTAGGGCAACTCCAGATGGGTCGTGGGGGCTACCATTTCGCCTCCCGCTTGGCCCAGTTGGAATCGGCGATCTTCATTATTCCGCCGACGGTCAGGATCAACAGCCACCAGTACGTGCCGAACAGAATCGCGGCGATGAGGCTCATTGCGCGGCTGAAGTTGTCCCATTTCAGGAACTCGTACTGCAGGTGCTGCCGGCGCTCCAGGTAGTAGCTGAAGACGGACCCGGCGATCCAGTAGACGGCGATCAGTGTGATAATCATGGGTGGATCCTTTCGTGTTTAGCGCTGCCAGGGGGGCGTGGTGTCATGTGCCGGCGCCTGCTGGGGCTGACCGACGGCTGATTCCTTTTTCGCGTAACCCTTAATCTCGTTGGTCAGTTCATCGTTGTCGGTGCGTTTCTTGACCTTGACGGTGATCACCAGCGGCAGGTTGTGCAGGTCGACGCTGTCGCGGGGCTGCATGACGCCCACGGCGTGGCAGATGGCCGACAGCTCGCTCCGGGCGATCTTCACCGCCGTGGCGTTGGGGTTGTTGAGGTTCAATCGAGCCCAGAGGATGCGGCCTTTGTACTCGCCCTCCAGGACGGTGAAGGTCAGTTGCAGGTAGCTGCCTGTGCCGGATTTGGTGGCTTTCATTTCCGATTCGGTAATGGCGGCGATGTACTTGCCCGCCGGCAGCGGCTCGAAACTCGTGGTCGGTTCGACTTCGGTTGCGTTGAATCCGTTCAAATCAGTCATTGGTGTTCTCCTTGGGGTTGGTGTTTTCGGGATCTTCAGCGCCCACGAGGCGCAGGCCATGGGCAGGTGAGGGACTGGCCGTCAACGCCTGCATCAGCGCGGGCCATGACAGGGGAAGCTGGGCGGGAAGGCTGTAGCGGTTTTTCGCCAGGATTACGTTCGTGCCTTCGGTGAGCAGCATGCGTCGATCGCCGTCACGCGAGGCGTACAGGACGCAGTCGGCCCATTCGATGAACGGCGGCGAGATCCAATGCGGCAGGTCCGGCGCAGCCAATCGCACATCGAACCCTTCCGGGGTGGTCATCTTGGTGTTGGCGGCATGGGCCAGAAGAATGATCGCCACGCCCTTGTCGGCCACGGCGTTGAGCATCGGCAGCAGGTCGCGGTAGACGATGTTCTGCACGATCTCGCGGGCCTTGAAGTATCCCCCATGAGCGGCGCCCAGCGTGTTAGTGATGTCGCCCGCGGCCTTGCCGTCCAGGTCCAGCACCACGTGCTCGACGATGCGTTGGATCATCCAGTCGATGGTGTCGACGGCGAGCGCCGAGACGCCGTCGGGAGGCGTGGCGGCGATCTCCGCCAGCCACTGGCGCATTTGCGGCCACGACTGCAGATACGGTGTGCGCGTCAAGCCGGGCACAGCGCCGGCCCCATTCTCGCAGTCGATCAGGATCGCGTTGGCCGAGGCCGCGAAGGTGGTCTTGCCGACGCCGGGCTGACCATAGACGATCATCTTCGGTGGCGCCGGCGTGGTCGTGGTGATCAGTGAATCAATCAGTGGCATTGTGTTTACTCCTGTTCTTGAGGTTCTGGAAGACTGGCAGGCGCGGGAGTCGAACCCACGTCCCAGAGCCTTTCCGAAAGAGAGGCTCTGGGTGCCCGGCCCTGCCGAGATGCGCCCGAGGGGTGGCCGTCGCGTGTGGTGGACTCGCCACAAGCCGCCGGGCGCGAGAGGGGCAATCAGGGAACATCGAGAACGCGAACGTTCTCGTGGACAGAGGGCCAGTGATCGGTTCGCCGGCACTCCCGAATCTGGTCCATCGCCGCCTCATTCCGGCGGCGGGCCCTCTCCAGCGTTTCGGCGGTCAGGCCGATAACCTGGCAGCGATGCGGCTCGTTCGCCTCGACAACCACCAGATGAACGGGGACCGGTTCGCCGACGACCTCGGCCAGGACAGCCTGATAGAAGGCGAGTTGGTTGTGGTAGCGATATTCGCGGATCCGGTGGGCGATGCCCTCGATCGGGCGGCCGGTGGTCTTGAGATCGACAATGCCGCAGGCCGGATGGAGCCAGTCGATGCGGATCTGGCAGGGCATGCCGTGATAGGTCGCTCGCGCGACCCCTTCGCTTCGGCCCCACAACAGCAACTCGACCGCATCGGCATTGATCGACACGCCCCGGGCCATGGCCTCGACCTGGCCCATCATCGTTGCCGAAACGACCGGCTTGCCCTGGGCTGCAGCCCACTGCGCCCAGGCTTTGGTGTTAGTCCCATACGGTTTGCTCGTGTTCGGATTCACCGGTCCGATGAATGCGAACTGGGATTCGTAGGCCGCCTTGCCCTCGAGAATTCGGGCGTGGGCGACCGTCCCCAGCAGAAGGCCGGCGGTCTCAGACTCCGCAACCATCCCCTGTTCCTTGCGGTGGAAGTAGTCCGGGGACTTCATGAAGTCCTTGAGCATGCTGCTCGACAGGTACTCACCAGCCTTGGCGTGGTACTGCTCGGCGGGTTCGGCTTCCAGGATGGTGAGGTCTATGTTCAGTTCCATGTGTTGTCCTCGTGTCTGCTGACCAGCCCCGTTCCCCGGAGGCCTTCGGCGTCCGTGCCTGGGCCTCCGGGGGCGGCATGCGTTATGTGCTTACTGGTTACCTATGCCGTGGCGGGGCGTGCTGCCCGGTCAGGTGGGACTGAGACCCGCTTTTTCGAAGTGCTCGCGAGCGCGAGCCACCGCGTTGCCCACTTGGCGGCGAGATACGCCGAAGGCCCTGGCGGCCCTGGCGACACCGTGCTCGGCCACGTGGGCCAGCATCTCCCGGTCCTTCGGATCCAGGTTCGCCATCGCATGGTCGACCGCTTCGCGAAGTTCGAAGCGCTCGGCGGCGGGCATGGTGTAGACTTGGGACAGGCGGCGGCCGTCTTCCTCCACGAGGATGGCGCCCAAGGCGGTGATGTCGCCGTCGCACTCGACGCGCGTACGTTCCAGCGAGAGCACCTTGTACGACTCGCGGCGCTTCTCGCGACTGCGGTAACGCAGCCGCATCGCCACCCAGGTGCTCAAGGCCTTGGTGACGAAGGCTTCGATGTTCCCCCGAACGGGGTCGAACAGGTGCGCCTTCTCAAGCAGGTAGAGACGCATGTCCTGCTGCAGATCGTCGCAATCCGACCGGGAGAAGTCGGACCGCCGACAGAGCTGGCGGGCCTTGATGCGGATGAGGGTGACGGTGAACGGGTCCGATACGATTGACTGTCCGTAGGTGCTTCGCTTGGGGTCCATTTGGACTCTCCTCAGGCCGAGGAGAGGCGTGTGGGCGCCTACCGAAGCGGCGACCACATGCAGTGGAGGCGTTGCAGGATTGCCGCTTCTGCGGCACCCACAACGCCTCCACTTTGTGGCCGGTTAGTTGTCAGGTACTCGATACGTCTTGATTCAAATCACACGCGGGGAGCCGACCCCCATTACTCAGGCGTACACCTCCTCGACGGTCATCCGGAACGGAAGACCGCGCTGAATCTCGATGCACGGGATCACGCCGTCACCCAGCGCCTCCAACTGGGCGAACAGATCGCGGACCTGGGCCTTGAGCGCGAAGTCGGTCTTGGCGACTTCAGGTCGCGGCCCGTTGTCGCCACCGAACTTGATCTCGCGGATAATGCGAGGTGGTGGCTCAAGGACCGGCTGGCCACGGCGTATCGATAGCCCTTCGATGCGGCCGTAATTGATCCGCTGCATCAGTTCGATGAATTGGGTCTGGGATTCAGACAGAGACGACTTGGTGGGAACGCTACTAACTTCCTGCATAACAAATCTCCGACAAGGGTGTTTGTGGAGAGCAACGCCTTGTGCGCGGCTCGACACCCTGGGGGAAAATTGCAGGAAACGATGATAAGAAATGCTGGCCCGTCGGAACCACTTACCATCACACCGGTTACGCCATCAGTTTTTCGAATTGCAGTTGCCGCAAACGGTGAACACTGCAATTTCATGATCCTCAGCGGGAATACTTGCGGATCATGTCTTCGTTCTCAATGGTCTGGAGCATGATCTCCAACTCGCGATCACCACTCTTCTTGATTGCGCGTGACACTGACGATGCGCTTGTCTTGATTGCTTCGGCGAGTTCCTTCTGCGTCACGCGAGGAAGGTCGAAGGGCACGCCCATATCGTCGGCGTTCCGAATGGCGCTCTTCATCGACAGAATTCGCTGGTGTATTTCCCGCTTCAGCGCCCCGACGGTGGCGTCACGGGGAGCCTGCTTCTTCATCTGCTTCTTGCCAGACTGCTTCACACGAGTAATCGGCAGTTCCAATCGATGTTGCATCCCATATTTCGAGAACCGGACGTCCAATGTTGTCGGGTTGCCGGAGACCGTCAGTGCGATTGACTCACTGGGACGCAGATCGCATGCGATCGAGGCTTCCCCATCACTGAACAGGGTTCCAGTTGGTGTTGCTCTGATAGAAAGAGCAACGCCGACGCCGGTGTTCTGCAATGCCACCTGTCCGTCCTTTCGTGATGCTGTTAGAAACGGCCAGAGCGGTAGGCCAAACTGGTCCAGGACGGCATCATCAAGGGCCTGCAGGTCGTCGACTCGCTCCTTGAGCACCTTGGCTCCTTCGGCAATGGAAGACGGTACACGGCTGTCTGCTACAAGCCGAAACGCAGGTGATACCTTGGAATGGTTGGGTGGCAGGCCCTCTGCCGCGGTCATGCACCAGTGAAACCGCCTCAGCAATGAGCCCGTGTCGCCATTGGCAGCAACGAGGCGTGCGTGTAACACACCGACCAGTTTCCAGAGCACGGCTGGGAGAATATCGAGCGACAAGTCCGCCACCTGCCACCGGAGATTGAGGACCATTATCTCGCCCGCTTCTGGATCGACATCCCAGGTATCCTGTTCTTGATCAACGGCCCATGACAACAGTGATTCTTCGACCTGCGCACGCATCTCAGCTTGGATCGACTGGAGTCCGCCCGCAATAGCGCATGCCACGGCGGCACCCACGCGGCTCATCTTCGGGTCACCGTGGCATGTGGCAAGCAGACGCCCGGCGAGCTGCGGATTGCCCTTTGTCAATGCCTTCATGAGTTCCGCCACGTGGTTGGCGACGACATCTGTTGCAAGAAGCTCATCGAGAGCTCGGAGGTGTGGTTGCCACGCTTGCCACGGTGCTCCGAGGTCAAGATCATCGATGAACTTCGCACGAGCATCGGCATTCGTGAGAACCTCCCGGAATGGCGCAAGATCCACCATGTCTGGGAACATGCCAAGATCGATGTCCAGTTCATCGAGCGACCTCGGCAGGTGGGTGTAATAGTCGGCGTCGAGGATTGAGTTCTCGGTGACATCCACAAGTCTATAGAAGACTTGCGCCTGCTCTTCCACAGTCTTCGGTTCGCTTTTGTAGCGGATCTTCGGGAACCGCAGCCGTAGTGCTCCGCTCAGACCGCGAATGAGAAAGCGCACCTGAATCGGCAAGGCCAACTCCTTTGCACGCACTTCGATGTCGGATTCAAAAGACTCGATTGTAACCTCGGTGTCGGCTTGAATCTCGTGGAGTCGCTCCGCCTGCGGATCGATGTATTGGCGGCTTTGGAACAGGGCGTGATCAATGCTGCGATACTCTTCTCCAGATGGATCGGAAAAGCGGAGCATGTAAAGATGGTCGATGAACCGGTCGAAGCACAAATCACGAAGTTTCTCAAGGTCGAAGTTCCGCTTCTTGACAGCATCCTTGGGTATATTCAGGAATGCCGCGTTGAAGTCCTGCAGGCGATCATCGGTAATCCTTCGTCCACCCCCAGTGGTTTTGAATCGCAGGAGCCCATCATCGTCCCGAAAGTAGCGGATGTTCACGGTGTCGACGATCACGTCTTGCCAAGAGAACCACAGCGGTCGGCGCTCGTCGTAGTCATAGGCCCGCACGGACAGTTCATCCTGAAGCCCAAGCACAACGTTCAGGGCATCGCTGTCATTCAGCGGAGTCCGGGCGAAGACGCCTAGACGTATTTGCGGTGTAAGCCATGCCGCGTCAAGAGCGGTGTTCAGAAGGTCGTAGTCGAACGGCACCGTCGTTTGGTATGAGTGAATGGTGATTTCGCGCTGGTCAAGGACGCCTTCGGCACGTGGTGCGACCTCCAAATGCTGAATATGATTCTGTGGCTCGTACTGTGAAGGCATCACTTGTCCTTACTCATCTTGATTCTATCCACCGGATGATGCCCGGCGGCAATAAGCTCTACAACGTTACACCACTTTCTTGTTCTCGGCAGTTGTCCAAGCCTTATGTGTCCCATGGCTACCCTATGAGTCTTCGTTAGATCGTCGCGTTACTCCCTGCAGTTCCTTCCGGATATCTTCGCCTGCAGCGGCAATTCCATTCGACACATCAATGTAAACAACTCCCGCGAGATCGGAGGGCAATTCGAGATCTCCCTTGTGGAGGAGGATCACACGCCCACTAGTCCTCCCGAAACGGCCAACAAACACACCGAGTTCAAACACAACATTTTGCCTTGCTCGATCACGCAACACATCAGTTGACAGGCCTCCGATGTCGTCAGGGGTTAACAGTACAAAGGCCACATCTACATCCTGTGAGCACTCTTCGAACTTCTCAATGATCGTGCGACCTCGATTGGGCTGCTGGTGCAATATCGTGGGCTCTGAACACAGTAGCGTGTTTTGCAGGTAGTCCTTTAGCTCCAGCTTGATAGTATCATCGTGGCCATGAACGATGAAGCTGCGTAATCCTTGCATTGTCCTGATCTCCGGTATGCGTGTAGACTGCGATAACAATATTGGCACGTCTGGGATACGGGTCATGGTGGCAGTCAAGCACGCAGCCCATTTGTCGGTCGCCTTTATGTCCAAAAGCGCAGAAGCGTCAGCTCGCGTTATGTCATGCATAAGCCCAGAAGCCCGGACCTCCCTTGCCATACGACGAAATGGTATCCGCATCCCCCTGCTCGGGACACCGTGGGGTGATGCTAAATAGACTAGATCACCAACTGTGCGCGCAGCAAACTCATTGACGTAGCTGGCAAAATAGGCTTCATTGATTATCGCATGCAGACGATTCGTAATAGTGGGATGCAAGACATCACCCAGCAAGGCTGGCGCAACGTAGGGAACTATGAACGCCTTGTCTTCTAAATAATCAGGTATCATCTGCCAACGAGATTCAAAGTCGCTAGGGGGACGGTAGTTCGTTCCGGTGACAATGTCCTTCACGATGTCACCTTCATCGAGAAGGCTAGCCCAGTGGGTCTTTATGTCATTCGTTGCGCTGCTGTGGCGTGCACGAAATGGAGGCAGCCTCTCCAGGCATGCACCTGCATACTTCCGGTACTGAGAGGAAGACGGATCGTACTGGAGCAACTTTCTGTAAATGAACTCCTCGATGTTGGCCGCACCGCCCACAAGCCAAATCAGACCGCGAGGAAACAATGCCTCCAACTCCCTGATTACGACTTCACAAATATCTGATTCGAAGAACGATGCTGCGGGCAGCAGCACCTCGTCACCAGACAGTATGGCAAATCGTGTGGCTAAGCGTGCCTCCGCCGCTACTGTGTCCGCATACAGGTAAGCCCGCTTGTAACCGTTCACAGGTCTATTGGCAGGAGTGACGGTGCGGGGTGATCGTCCCATT
>CBDVCA010000024.1:0-25937 GCA_965372365.1 uncultured bacterium | reverse complement strand
TCGGGCGAGAGCCCGTGGTAACCTGCCGCCGGTACGGGGGCTACCGACGCGGGGGGTGAAAAAAAGGTTTGAGAATATCCTTCCAAACCACCTGTTCCTATGGTAGTATGCGGGACTCGTTGTTGACTCCCCAATCATGGATGATCCCGGATGTGTCGATCATGACTATGATCGCGCGATGGGTAGGGGAGTATGTCTAGAGTACAAAAAATGATGGACCCTGAAAGCATTGAAATGAAGAAGCTGGCGCGTATTCGCAATATCGGTATATCGGCGCACATCGACTCGGGGAAGACGACCCTGAGCGAGCGAATCCTGTACTACGCAGGTCGCATCCACCGAATGAGGGAAGTTCACGGCGACGACGGCGGCGCCACCATGGACTTCATGGACCTCGAACGCGAGCGCGGAATCACGATCACCTCGGCGGCCACCTCGGTCGAGTGGGGCGAGAACGTGATCAACCTGATCGACACCCCCGGCCACGTCGACTTCACCGTCGAGGTCGAGCGGTCGCTACGCGTGCTGGACGGGGCGGTGATGGTGCTGTGCGCCGTCGGCGGCGTCCAGAGCCAGTCGGTGACGGTCGATCGCCAGATGAAACGCTACGACGTGCCGCGAATCGCCTTCATTAATAAGATGGACCGAACCGGAGCCGACCCCGAGCGGGTCTGCATGGATATGGCCGAGAAGCTTGGCCTCAACGTCGTGCCGATCCAACTGACCATGGGCGTCGGGGACGAGCACGTCGGCGTGATCGATCTGGTCGCCTCCGAGGCGATCACCTTCGAGGGCAATCGCGGCGAAGACGTCGTTCGCGGCCCGATTCCCGCCGAATACGCCGAATCCGCGGCCGTCGCGTATGAGCAGATGCTCGACGCCCTGAGCATGTTCAGCGACGAGATGACCGAGCTGATGCTCGATGAGCAGGACGTTCCGGTCGAGATGATCTGCGAGGTGCTGCGTTCGGCGACGCTGGACTGCAGCGTCGTCCCTGTGATGATGGGTACGGCCTACCACAACAAGGGCGTCCAGCCGCTGATCGACGCGGTCTGTGCGTACCTGCCGAGCCCGTTGGACAGGCCGACGTTCGCTCGCGACCACGACAACGACGCCGCGGAGGTCCCGCTGTCGTGCGACCCGTCGGCGCCGCTGGTGGCGATGGCGTTCAAGATCGTCGATGAGGCGTTCGGCCAGTTGACCTACACCCGGGTGTACCAGGGCACGCTGGCCAAGGGCGGCCAGTTCCGCAACGTTCGCACCAACCGCGTTCAGCGGATCGGGCGGATCGTGAAGATGCACGCCAACGATCGCGAAGACGTCGCCGAAGCCGGCCCCGGCGATATCGTCGCCATGGTGGCCGTCGACTGCGCCAGCGGCGATACGTATTGCGACCCGTCGATTTCCTATTCGCTCGAGAGCATCTTCATCGCCGATCCGGTGATCAGCCTGTCGGTGTCGCCGGTTTCCTCGGCCGACCAGGACCGCATGGGCAAGGCCCTCAGCCGGTTCATGAAAGAAGACCCCACCTTCCGCGTGGCCACCTGCCCCGAAAGCGGCGAGACCGTGATCTCCGGTATGGGCGAACTTCACCTGGAAGTGTACGTCGAGCGGATGCGGCGTGAATACAACGCCACCGTCACCGTGGGCGCCCCGAAGGTGAGCTACCGCGAGGCGCCGACGGTCGAGTCGGAATTCAATTACAAGCACAAGAAGCAAACCGGCGGATCCGGCCAGTTCGCCCACATCGTCGGTCGGCTGATCCCCCTTCAGGACGACGCCGAAGATCCGTTCGAGTTCGAAGACAATATCCGCGGCGGCAATATCCCCAAGGATTACATTCCCGCCGTCAACAAGGGCTTCCAGTCGGCGATGGCCGCGGGGCCGGTGGCCGGCTACGAGATTACCGGCTGCAAGATGTGCCTCGACGACGGCTCCTACCACGAAGTCGACTCTTCGGAAATGGCCTTCCGCATCGCGGCCATCGCGGCCTTCAAGCAAGCGTTCCTGCGGGCCAAGCCCGTGCTGCTGGAGCCGATCATGACCGTCGAGGTCGAAACCCCGCTACAGTTCCAGGGCGCCCTCGTCGGCGATCTGAACAGCCGTCGCGGGATGATCAGCTCCACCGAGAACCGCAGCCACTACGCCGTCATCCGCGCCGAAGTGCCCCTGGCCTCGATGTTCGGCTACGCCACCGTCGTCCGCAGCCTCAGCAAAGGCATGGCCACCTTCACCATGGAAATGAGCCGCTACGGTCGCGTCCCCGTCCGCATCGCCGAAGACATCGTCGCCACCCGCCGCGAAGAAGCCGCGAAGAAGTAGAGGCGGGGGGGGCGAAAAGGCGATGGTGTACCGCCGTCCCGGATAGGTTTTTCGGTGCGTTCATCTTGTTCCAGGCCATCTGTCTCGATTAGAATCAGTCTCGCAACAATGCCGGACAGATACGATCGAGTTTCGGGACCATATGGCATTGCGGCGAACCAGCGACTATGGAACCACACTTCACAGAGAACAAGATCAAATGTCGGCTTCTCGACACGCTTCTGCGGCAGTATCCCAAGAGCATCATCTGCGTTGAAGTTCCCTTCTTGTCGGGAAAGCGGTGGGTGGACGTTCTTGTGATTACCAGTCGTGGCGATCTGATAGCCTATGAAGTCAAGAGCCATCTCGACACTCTTCGACGAATGCGAGGGCAGGTTGAGGACTACGTGAAAACCTTCAGCCGTGTGAATATGATTGTTGCTCCACGGCACTTGGATTCGGCCAAGAGACAGCTTCCGTCTCGGGTGGGGTTAGCGTTCTTTGAGCAGCGTGAGGGGCGTTTTGTCTACAAAAGGCGAGCTGGAGCAAAGGAACGGCTGTCAAAGGCGAATCTGGCGAAGTTCCTCTGGAAGAGAGATATCTGCGGTGCCAAGGGTGATCACGATAAATCCGTTACAGAACTTCGGGCTCAGTTAGTTGCCCGGAATACGTGTAGGGCAATTCAGAGAATGGCCACTTCAGCGCTGCGAGCAAGGTATGGCGGGAGATTTCGAACATTCGTTAAGGAGAAGGGCCAATCTACCCATCTAGAGGATCTTGAGTACCTCACAAGAGAATATGGTTCCCTTCTCTGAACTCCTGATGGACTCGACTCATGTATGCATTGACCCGTACAGCTATCCAATGCAACGGGCTCCTGCCGGTTGGCTCGCCCTCGGAAGCTAGTTCAATCTCGTTGTCAGCCCACGTCGGAGGAGTTGCTGCTTTGTACGCAGGATTGCCGATGACGCTTTGTGCCGCTTGCACATACCCGCCATCTTCTCGTCGGTAACGGTGGTAATGGAAGTTGTCGTTCACGATGAAATCGATACGTGGAATCCATGTACCCCCACCGGTATTGTATCGGATAGGATGCACCGAGGCGTAGTCTCCGGCAACCACCCGTCGTTTCTGCAGCCTTCGGTGTGTTATCAGTTCCGCCACCGGGAACTCTCCAGACTCGTCGTCCCCGTAGTTCTTACGAGTCACGGAGTCCGGGAAAGAGGAGAAGGCGCACACGACAGCCTTGAGAGGATCCACAGCCTCAACACGGTCCAGTGCTGCGTCGAAGTAGGACGCATAGTCTCCCGCCTTATTGAGTGACAAAGAAAGGTACCCGGCATCGAGGATGAGAATAACGTCAGATAACGACATGCATTCTTGCAGAAGAGCAAGGTAGTTCGGCATCTCTGCATCAAAGGGGTCGGCTCGAAAAGCCAAGCACGGCGCCACCTTCCGCAATTCATCTATTTCCATCTTGGTACCGTCAGCACAATCTGGATCATGGTGGATCATAGGAATCACTTGCAGATCGCGTTCACGCATTCCCTTGATCCATTTGACCCACTCTTTGAAGCCGCCGGGCGCGCCGTGTAGCATGCCATCGATTTGCGAATTGGACATCGACTCTTGTGTCGTGACATCCAGGATGAAAGGCCGTTCATCAAGGATCTCTTCGATCTGCTCGATTCGCTTCTCTATCCTTCCGTCCGGGTTGTGTTTCGATCGACGTGAACGGGTCAGCTCGATGATGGGCAAGATGCCGGCAGAGACATTGGCTGAGAGATTGGCCAGCCCCCTAAGCTCTGCGGCGGTAGTCTTGATGATTGGACAGTAATGGAAAGGCATCCCTAGTACTCCCTTATGAACCCCAGTTTGAACGCTTTGTACCGCACTGCAGCCGGCGAAACGCCAAACAAGTCAGCCAATTCTGTGATGCTCCTCGTCCGCTCTCCCACGAACTGCCTGAACACGTCGTCAGGGATCAGGACTTGCGAGGCAAACTCGTTTGCTTCCTTTTCCCGATTACTACTGCTAGCGTCTCGAAAGAGGATCGCATCGGTGATCTTTGTTTCTCTTTCGATCGCGTCCTTGTGCAAGCAGAAGTGCGCGAATTCATGTGCAAGAGTGAACCGTTGTCGTCGAGGATTGTGGTACTTGTTGATCCCGATAACCCACCCGCCTGCACGATGCTCGATATAGCCCGAGATGTCATTGTCTGCCATCTCTTCATGAACCACGGCGATATTGTGGATTCTAACAAGCTTCAGTATGTCGAATGGCCGAGTGGCAATTCCTTTGCGCCTTGCCACCTCGTGGACCTCCGTGGCGGTATGGTATTCGGGATTGGCTGGCAATATCCCAGGGGCGCGGCCAGATGTGGTTCGCCTGACTATCGCCATTATTCGGTCTCGCCTTCATCAGGAATAGTGTCTGGGAGTGGTGAGTACTGACGAAGATCCTCCACATACCCCTCCAGGATGCCGAGCCGACAGGTGATGACGTTCTCGTCCTGGATGTACTCCTCGACCTTGTCGGCAATAAGGCCCTCAAGCAATCGATGTGTTTTCTGCAATTCAAAACACGCTTCCGCGGCTTGGTAGGCTTTATGCTCAGTCTCTTCTCTGGACACATGTCTCAGATGCACGAAGCCAACAATCGCAGTTCCGCCGAGGAGAGCCACAAGAATTGTTATGAGTGTATCGTAATACGCTATAACATCAGTGCGGAGTTCGGTAAGGGAGATGACGGTGTTCTTTCTGGGGGTATCGTTTGCCGTCGGCGCGAGGGCGGCCAAGGGTGCCGGAGCAATTTCGGCATGCTTGTCATAGGCGGCAGTAAGTGGATTGGATCTCGCGAACGCGTGGTACGCCACCAGAAGGGCGATGCCCACAACAAGTAAGCACGTTGCGGGGCCGAGAATATAGGCCAGAGTCGCGCGGCACCCGCTATCATATGCTTCCCCAAACGTGACGGACTTAGCCATCGATAGCCCCAATTCAGTTGCTCAAGTCTACACCAGCCAGAAACACTGAACACCAATATAGCTACTTCGCCGATCGAAGGCAAGGCGGTCCCGGCCGGAATCGGCGTCATTGCGTGCGACGACCACGTCGCCGCTTTGGCTGCCGCGGGAAAGGAGATTGCCGAGTCACCGTCGGTCGGGTACAGGCGCCTGCGTTTCGCTGCGTTGGGGGGGGCAGTCGCCTACGCTGTTGATTTCGGCTCATGTTGGTCGGCAAATTGACGGGGGCGGAGGGTGGGAATGCCGGAAAGCTCTTGACAATATTGGGGTTAGATGTCATTATTATAGAAGAGGCGTTCTGTTGCCGCGTTCTGGCGGCGCCCGGGGGGCATGTGTACTGACGGATGATCACCACTTGGTCCGGGAGGAGAGCTGCTATGTCGCGCACTGATCCGAAGTTCAGTCAACGTGTATGCCCCAAGACGGGCAAACCCATCGCCCCGGCTCGCTCATGGTGGCGGACATGGTGGCTGATCTGGCTGTACCCGATTATCGGCGTGGTGTCGCTGATCTGGTTCGTGGTTCGCGTGGCTCCCAAGCCCAGTCGGGCGACGTATCCGTGCCAGCAGTTGGTCGCGCCGCTGGCGTCGAGCTTCGTGGTGTGGGTCATCGGCGTGCTGGGTTCGATCCTGGCGTTCCGCAAGGCCAAGCAGATGATCCTTCGCTCGCGTTTCCTGCTGGCGACGGCCGCGTTGGCGATTGGAACGGTGTCGATGTACTTCGTCATTATCGGCGCGCCGCAGGATCAGGCCGAGGCCACCGTGTGGGAGCCCCGCACGGCCGTGAAGCCGGCCAACCAGCCGATGGGCGTACCGAAGGGTCTCAACCCCGGACGCGTGGTGTGGGTGCATGACGCCGACGCCACCGACTGGAACGGAACCACCGACTACTGGTGGAACGGCGGCGATACCGACCAGGCCGTGCTCGACGATATGATGGCCAAGACCGTTCGCTGGCTGGCCGGTGAGTCGACCGTGGCGGACGCATGGGATGAGCTGTTCTTCCACTTCAACCAGGAACGCGGCCTCCAAGCCAACGCCTACCAGCCCGGCGAGAAGATCGCCATCAAGATCAACCTGACGCTGACCAACTGCAGCACCTACAACACCGTCGACAACGCCGGCAATCAGCTCAACAGCCTCTCTTCCAACAGCGTAACCGTCGAGATGATCCACTCGCTGCTGGACCAGTTGGTCAACGACGCCGGCGTGCCGGAGCAGGATATCTTCATCGGCGATCCGACGTGCTATTTCCCCACACGCGAGTACGAGTATCTGTCGGCGAGTTTCCCCGATGTCAATTACATGAGCGCCCGCGACGGCAAGGTCTTGGCAGGTCGGCCGCGGATACAGACGTCGTCGGTGAAGTTGTACTGGAGCACGTCGGCCGCCGACGAGACTACGCAGGACTACCTGCCCAAGTACTACGCCGACGCCAAGTACTTCATCAACCTCTCGATCCTCAAGGCCCATAGCGCCGCGGTGACCCTGTGCGGCAAGAACCACTACGGCTCGCTGAACCGTCGCCCGGCCGATCGCGGCTACTACAATCTGCACAACAGCCTTCCGTACCTGGAGCCCGACATGGCGTCGTACCGGGCCTTGGTCGACCTGATGGCCCACGAGCACCTTGGCGGCAAGACGATTCTGTACCTGATCGACGGCATCTGGGGCGGCTACAACTGGGGCGGAACCGTCCCGCAGACGTGGGGCATGCCGCCGTTCAATAACGACTACCCCAACAGCATCCTCGCCAGCCAGGACCCGGTGGCGATCGATTCGGTCGGCTTCGACTTCTATTGGGAAGAGGACCGCGTCTCGTGGTACTCCTACCCGTTCACGCAGAGCTCCGCCGGCAGGGAGCACTTTCCGCATATTTCCGGCGGCGACGACTATCTCCACGAAGCCGCCAAGGCCGACAATCCCCCGTCGGGAACGTTTTACGATCCCGAAGGCGACGGAACCCGCATTCCGGTGCAGGGCGTTCACGAGCATTGGAACAACGGAGTCGACAAGCAGTATCGGGGTAATCAGGGCTTCTCCGACGGCATCACGCTCATCAGCAGCGAACCGCCGGAGGCGACGGGGACGGTCGTCGGTCGGTACGTGTTCTACAATAACTCCAGTTTCGACGGCAACGACCCCGCGGCCAACGCCGACGACGATGCGGCCATCGCCACCGATAAGACGGCCCTGCTGGCCGGGCAAGCGACCGCGGCCAACTACACCAGCTACCTCTTCGGCCTCAACGGCGTCATGGTCGATATCGACGGCGCCCCGGGTCCTCTCGGTGCGGCCGACTTCGATTTCATGATGGGCCCCGGTTCGTACTGGATCGCCGCCCCGACCCCCACCGTCAGCGTTCGGCCCGGCGCCGGCGCCGGCGGTTCCGACCGGGTCACGATTGTCTTCCCGGATTGGTTGACCCTCAACCAATGGATCAAAGTGACGGTCAAGGCGACCGTCGCGACCGGCTTGGCCGCGGCCGACGTGTTCTACTTCGGCAACACCCCCGGCGATACGTGCGATTCGCCCACCGATACGTACGTGGACGCCGCCGACGTGGCCAACTGCGCCGCCAACCCCCGCAACTTCGACCTGGATGATTTCGTCGTCCTCAAGAGCCACTTCGGCCTCAGCGGCGTCACGTGGGCCGAGGGCGACTACGACGGCAACGGTACGGTCGCACTGGACGACTTCGTCATCCTCAAGAGCCGATTCGGCGAGGCGGCCCTGATTGACGACCCCCACGACCACAACCGCGACGGCAGAGTGGACGCCGACGACCAAGGTGTCTGCCTGATGAACCCGACCAACGCGGCCAACTGCTTGCCGTTGATCACCGTGCCGTAACGATACGTAATACGCGGCTCATGCAGTTGTGAAGGAAGGCGTGGCTCTATCAGTCCGTTGAAAAAGCTGTTCCTGCTACGATCGGCTTAATTGCCTGTGCGTCTGCGTCAGAAATACTCGGCAATGCTAAGGCATTGCCTGTGTTTTCTTCCTTGATGCTCGCCAATTCAGCTCGATCTCGCGACGGAACCCATTTTTCAACGGACTGCTATGGAGTGCGGCGGCATGACGCCGCTTTGGCTTCTCCGGCGACGTTCAATAGCCCATCCGTCCCTCGTCTTCGGTAGATCCCGTCCTGAGAACGCCTGGCATTCCTATGTCCGCCCAACCGCCACAGGAGCCAAAGCGGCGTCAAGCCGCCGCACTCCATAAGGCCTCCGGTAATGGCTTACGCCTCCGCGACCTGCGCAGCTTCGGCGGCGATCTGGTAGGCGAGGTCCATCGCGGCGGTGGCGTCGTCGATGGTGGGGGCGAGGGGGGCGCCGGCGTAGAGATTGGCGATGAAGGCTGTCAGTACGTCGTAGGTTCCGTCGGCGGCGCCGGCCGGTTGGTTGGCGGCGCCGGCGATGTTCACTTCCTGGACGTCCCCGCGCCAGCAGTGCAGCGAGGGTCCGTCGTCGGCTTCGACCGTCGCGAGGGCGCCGAACCCGACGCCGGTGATCTCGTAGGCTTCCGATTGTCGGTCGCCGCCGCGGGTGAGGACGATCTTCCCGGCGGCTCCATCGGCGCGGTGCAGTTCAATGGCGATCCCGCCGGGGTCGGCCGTCAGTGTGAAGCTGTCGAGCCGTCCCATAATCGTGCCGATCGCGTCGACGGCGTGGGCCACCGTGCCGCCGAAGTAGGCCGCGTTGTGGTCGGCGGGGCCGGTGAGCGTGCAGGTGACCGCATCAATGGCGCCCAGTTGCCGGGCCCACTGGATGCCGCGAATGAGGTAGGGGTTCACGCGTCGGTTCAGGGCCACCATATGCGGCGTGTTCATCTCGCCGGCGGCGTCGGACATTTCCATCACCTCGTCGAGCGAATCGCCCAGGGGCGTCTCGAACAGGCAGGGCATGCTCTGGACGAGCAGTTGCGAACCTTGCATGAGCGTCTCATCGCCCGGCAAGGCCAGCACGCAGGCGGTGGGGGAGTGGTCGCGGATCATCGCGGCGACATCCTCGCAGGCGGCCGCGAACCCGAACTGATCGCACGCCTGCTGGGCTCGATCGGCCCCGGTATCGCACGCGGCCGTCAGTTCCACCTGCTCGGGGTGCTCGCCGGCGTACCGGGCCATCGCCGGCGCATAGGCGCCGAGGCCGTAGCGGCCGCAGCCGATCAACGCCAGTTTCAATTGCTTGCTCGTGGCCATAACTCTCTGTAGGTAGTCGTATTACGGCCGACTCCCCCGGGACGGCCATGTCGCAGGCTCCGGTCAGAGCCGCGATTCGGTTCGACCCGCATCCTTTGTATCGGCGCGGCGGGGGGGCGACATTATTACGTTGTCGAATATGGGGTTAGGGAGGCGAAATACGAAATCCGAATCTCGAAATACGAAACAAATACGAATACGGCAAACAACAAATGCTCGAAACCACAATCGTTGACGTCTGGGTCGCGGGAGCCGTTTTGGTCATTTGCTGTTTGCTGTTTGCCGTATTCGTATTTGTTTCGTATTTCGAGATTCGTATTTGTCGTAAAAAGTAACGCCCCGGTCGGGGTAGCCGACCGGGGCGTTGACGGGCCTGTAGGGTGGCAGGCTATGCTATGTGCGAATGTCTACTTCTTCTTGGCGGCCTTCTTGGCGGCCTTGGCCTTGATGGCGGCCTGGGCGGCGGCCAAGCGGGCGATCGGGACGCGGTAGGGCGAGCAACTGACGTAGTCGAGGCCGACCTCGTGGCAGAATTCGATACTGTTGGGGTCGCCGCCGTGTTCGCCGCAGATGCCGAGCTTGATATCCTTGCGGGTCGAGCGGCCCTTCTGGACGGCGATGCGAACGAGTTCGCCGACGCCGTCACGGTCGAGGGTCTGGAAGGGGTCGTATTCGTACACGCCCATGTCGACGTACTCGCCGAGGAATTTGCCGGCGTCGTCGCGACTGAACCCGCAGCCCATCTGGGTGAGGTCGTTGGTGCCGAAGCTGAAGAACTCGGCCTCTTCGGCGATCGCGTCGGCGGTCACGGCGCCGCGGGGTACTTCGATCATAGTGCCGATCTTGTACTCGAACGGGGGCTTGGTGAGCTTCTTGGCGGTGAGAATATCGGCCAGCACGTCCAGGACGATCTGCTTCTGGTGGGCGAGTTCCTTCACGTTGCCGACCAGCGGGATCATGATCTCGGGCTTGGCGCCTTTGACCTTGAACGCGGCCTCGAAGACGGCGCGGGCCTGCATGGCGGTGATTTCCGGGTAGGTTATCCCGAGCCGGCAGCCGCGGTGGCCGAGCATGGGGTTGAACTCGTGGAGCGACTCGACCTTGGCCTTGATGACGGCGGGCTTGACGCCCATGGCCTTGGCCATTTCCGCCTGGCCGGCCTTATCGTGGGGAACGAACTCGTGCAGGGGCGGGTCGAGGAACCGGATGGTGGCCGGGCGGCCCTTGAGGGCTCGGAAGATGCCGACGAAGTCTTTCCGCTGCAGCGGCAAAAGCTTCTTGAGGGCCTCTTTGCGGCCTTCGGCGTCGTCGGCGAGGATCATCTTCCGCATCGCGATGATGCGGTCGCCCTCGAAGAACATGTGCTCGGTGCGGCACAGGCCGATGCCTTCGGCGCCGAACTTGACGGCCACGGTCGCATCGTGGGGGCTGTCGGCGTTGGCGCGGACGCCCAGGGTGCGGTACTTGTCGGCCAGCTTCATAATGTGGCCGAACGGGCCGGTCAGCTTGGGGTCGACGGTCCCGACCTGGCCGGCGTAGACGGCGCCGAGGGAGCCGTTGAGGCTGACCCAGTCGCCTTGGGTGAGCTTGACGCCGCCGGCGGTGAGGGTCTTCTTCTTGTAATCGATCACGGCGTCGGCGCAACCGGCGACGCAGCACTTGCCCATGCCTCGGGCGACGACGGCCGCGTGGCTGGTCATGCCGCCGCGACTGGTGAGGATGCCCTTGGCGGCGGACATGCCGCCGATGTCTTCGGGGCTGGTTTCGATGCGGACGAGGATGACCGGCTCGCCGAGGTCGAACCACTCTTCGGCGGTGTGGGCGTCGAAGACGATCTTGCCGCAGGCGGCGCCGGGGCTGGCGGGCAGCCCCTTGCCGATCCGCTTGGCGTCGGCTTCGCTCTTGGGATCGAATGTCGGGTGCAGCAACTGGTCGAGGGATTTGGGCTCGACCCGCATGACGGCCTCTTCCTCGGAGATGAGGCCTTCTTTGATCATGTCCATGGCGATCTTGACCGCCGCCGGGGCGGTTCGCTTGCCCGAGCGGGTCTGGAGCATGAACAGTTCGCCGCGTTCGATGGTGAACTCGACGTCCTGCATATCGAGGTAATGGTTCTCCAACTTGGCGCGGATGGCGACCAGTTCATCGTAGGCCTTCTTGTCGACCTTGGCCAGCTTGGAGATGGGCTGGGGCGTGCGGATGCCGGCGACGACATCTTCGCCCTGGGCGTTCATGAGATACTCGCCGTAGAACTTATTGGCGCCGGTGGAGGGGTCGCGTGTGAAGGCCACGCCCGTACCGGAGGTGTCGCCCATATTGCCGAAGACCATCACCTGAATGTTCACGGCGGTGCCCATTAGGCCGCGGATGTCATTGAGTTGGCGGTACTTGATCGCCCGGGAGTTGCCCCAGGATCCGAAGACCGCGTCGGCCGCCTCGCGAAGCTGCTCGCGAGCGTCTTGGGGGAACTTCTTGCCGGCTTTTTGGTACACCTTGAGGTACTCGTCGCAGACTTCCTTGAGCCCGTCGACGCACAGGTCGGTGTCCAGCTCCGCCTTGCGACGGGTCTTCACCTTCTCCAGCGCCGCTTCGAAGTCGTGATGCTCCATGTCCAGCACAACGTCGCCGAACATCTGCATGAACCGGCGGTACGAGTCCCACGCGAACCTCTCGTTGCCGCTCAGTTCGATCAGCGCCGGGAGGGTCTCGTCGTTGAGACCGAGGTTCAGCACCGTATCCATCATGCCAGGCATGCTGACGGCGGCGCCGGAGCGAACCGAGAACAGCAGCGGGTTGGAGCCGTGACCGAAGGTCTTGCCGGTGAACTTCTCGACTTTGGCGATGTTGGCGTCGATCTGGTCGTCGAGGCCGGCGGGGTACTTGTGCCCGAGCTTGTAGTACAGGTCGCACACTTCGGTGGTGATGGTGAACCCTGCCGGTACCGGCAGGCCGAGATTGCACATCTCCGCCAGGTTGGCGCCCTTACCGCCGAGGAGCTGCTTCATCTCCTTCTTGCCTTCAGACCGGTTTCCGCCGAAGAAGTAAACGTACTTCCCGGAACCGGCTGCTTCCTTGGTGCCTCTTTTCGCCATGGTCGAATCGACCTCCGTGCATAGTGGGGTAAACGTCTTTGTGCGGTTGCGCCGCCGTTGGCGCGTGCGGCGTCGAGCTCGACGGCGCGGAACACTCGTTCAACATACAACGTCTTGCCTCGGGGCGACCCCGACCATGGGGTTGGCCGGTCGCGCCGCCCGTTTGGCAAGACAACGGGCGAAGTGTAGTTTCGCCGGATCGGGCTGTCAACCGATTTCGCCCTACCCAAGTCCCCATAACCGGGCCTTTGGGGCCAAACGCCAACTCGGTCGCACAGGGGACTGGCTCGGTAGCGCAGGGGACTGGCTCGGTAGCGACCGGGCGAAGCCCGTAGCGCACGTGCCTGTACCCGAAGCCGTCCCGCGGCGTCCAACCCTCCCACGCACTCCACGCGGCTTTCGACCCTCTCTCAACAACCCCCACGTGGCGTCGGGGCCAAACCTGAAGACGCGCCTCCCGTCGGCTCCGGGTACAGGCACGTGCGCTTCGGGCTCCGCCCGTGCGCTGCCGAGCCAGTCCCCTACGCCCCGAGCCAGTCCCCTGCGCCCCCCGAGCCGGCCGCCGCGATGGAATTGCCCCTGATGATTTCGCACAGCTTTTCCCCACATCTGTCGTTTTGTTCTGCTAGAATGCCCTTGACGGGAACTACTGTTGTAGTTAAAGTACCTACTGAAGTCGTCAGGAAGGAAGAATGTTGTCATGACCAAACGTACAGCCAGACGAAGCGCCAAGGGCCTCCCTCCGCTGTCTGACGCCCAGATGGAGATCATGGACGTCGTGTGGGATCAGGAGGAGACGACGGTCGGGGAGGTGTGGCGTCAGTTGGCGGCCAAGCGTCCGATTGCTCGCAACACGGTCCAGACGGTGATGGTTCGTCTTGAAGGTCGCGGGTGGCTTCGTCATCGTGCCGAAGGCCCCAAGAAGTTCTTCTACTCGGCGGTGGTCGGCCGCACCCGGACGCTTCGGGGCATGGTCGACTCGCTGGTGGATGTTGCGTTTAAGGGATCGGCCGACGGCCTGGTGATGGCCCTGCTGCAAGGGCGGGGCGTCAGCGAGGAAGAGATCGGCCGAATTCGCGAAATGATTCACGAGACTGAACGGGAAGAGAAACCGAAATGAATGAATGGCTAGCGGGTTGGGCTGGGGCGTTCGCGCTGACAATCAACGTTGTGGCGCAGGTGAGCATTTTGTCGCTGGCGGCGATAGGGATCGGTTTGTGGTTCGGCCGGCGGAATGCGGCGTTGCGGCATCGGGTGTATGTGTGCGCGCTGCTGTGCGTTTTGGCGGCGCCCCTGCTGGCCGCGACGGCGGGGTGGGCCGGCGTGTCGCTGGTGCGGATTCCCGTGCAACTGAGCGTGCCGACAGCGGGGGCCGACGTCGCTTCTTCGTCGTCGGTCGCACGCAGTGGCCGCGGCGCCGTCGGGTCGTCGTCCGCTTCGTACGCCGAAGCCATACCGCCGGTAGGGGAGCCGACGGGTCGCCAGCCATCGCCGGCCTCCGGAGCCGCGGCGATTGATTCGGCCCGATCCGAAAGGGATTCCGCCGTGAAGTCCGGCGCCTGGACGTTTGGCGCGATAGCGGCCTTGACGGTCGCCGGCGGCGTATGGGCGACCGTGGCGATGGCGTTGGCCGTCCGGTTGGTCTTGGGGTGGATGGCGTGCTTGCGGGCGCGACGATTGGCCTCGCCGGTGGCCGCGAGAAGATACGAACGCGCCGCGGCCGAGGTGTGCGACCGATTGGGGATCGGCGAATTGCCGCCGGTGGCCGAGTGGGACATGGCCGACGGCCCGATGTCGATCGGCGTGCTGCGACCGATGGTGATCCTTCCGACGGGGTTGATCGAACAATTGACGACAGGGCAGTTGCGCGATGTGCTGATTCACGAGTGCGCCCACGTTCTTCATCGCGATACCCTGGTCGGCCTGGCCCAGCGTGTGGCGCAGGCGGTGTTCTGGCCGCATCCGCTGGTGCACTGGCTGAATCGTCAACTCGGCCGCGCGAGAGAAGAGGTGTGTGACAACTACGCCGTCGCGGCCGGGGTCGCCGGCGAGTACGCCCAAACGCTGCTGACCGTCGCCTGCGCGACCGGTTCGCACAAGCGGCTTCCGGCGGTGGGGCTGATCCTGCCCCAATGGCGGCTGGAGAACCGCATCGCATGGCTGCTGGACAAGCGTCGCAGTTTCGTCACGCGTCTGAGTCGTCCGGCGTCGCTACTGTGTGCGGCCGGTTTCGCCCTCGCTGTCGTGCTGCTGGCGACGTGCCAGTTCACGTTGGCCAAGAAGGCCACGCCGATGACGCACGAGCCGGCGACGGTCACGGCCGGCGAACTGCCCGCGCCCGGCGAGGCGGTGGTGCTGAACCTCGACCGGTTGTGGCGCTCGTTGCATTGGTCGAACATGGCCAACGGCGAGACGTGCTCGCTGACGATCGTCGCCGGCGCCGTCCGGCTGGAGATGCCCGAGCCCCGACGGGCTCACACTTGGCTGACCCGGGACATCGCCGCGATCGATCCGCAGCGGTATCCGATCTTCGTGATGACCTACCGAGCGAAGAACCTGCGTGATGACAGTAGGGTCTCGGTGGTGCGGCTTCAGGACCACCGATCGTGGCGGAAGGGGCTGGGGGTGTTTCCGCTGGCCGAGTTGATTGACGATGGTGATCTGCACGTCGTTCGGTCGGACACCCGGGAATTCGAATTCGACGGCGATCTCAAGGAAGTGCTGATTCGTTTTGCTTCCGGCGTCGACGGTTCGGGGATGCTGGAGATCCGCGACCTTCGTTTCGAGACGGCGCCGCGGTCGACCCCTTCGCCGGTGGGCGCCGGTGAGCCGGTGTCGGTCGTGGTCGTCGATTCCGACGGCGCTCCGGTGGCCGATGCGAAGGTGACCGTCGACAGCGGGCGGCTGAACTGGTCTCGCTCGGGTCGGACCGATGGAAGCGGCAGAGTGACGCTGTCGCCACTGAAGGGCCGGAGAACGCAGCACTTCGTTCGGGTCGAGAAGCCCGGGATGGTCCCGGTCGAGAAATACGTCGAGGCGGGGACGGTGGGTGAGTTCGAGTTGCCCCAGGGCGTTCGATACGGCGGGGTCGTCGTCGACGCCGCCGGTCGGCCCATCGCCGGCGCCGGAGTGGGCACGCGGACGAGCCTGGATTTCAGCGGCCCGTCGCCGATTCGCCGGCTGTTCCGGGTGTTGACCGACGAGCAGGGGCGTTGGCGGAGCCCCGTATTGCAGCGCGATCTGGGCGAACTGTCTCTCCAACTGAGCCATCCGGAATACCTGTTCGAGCGGAACTACGCCGTCGACGTCGACGCCGGCCGCCAAGGCAAGGCCGAACTGGTGATGCGGCAGGGCTGTCTGATCACCGGCGTCGTCCTCGACCCCGAAGGCCGCCCCGTGCCTGACGCTCGGTTGCGACAGGGGCCGGATCGGTCGGGATGGTCCCCGTATCCGCACACGCGAACCGACGGCAAGGGGCGATTCTCGTTCTACCAGGGCGTCGCCGGCCAGGCGGTGATTACGGTTCAGGCCAACGATACGAACTTCGCGCCGGAGTTGGTGGTGCTGTCGCCGAAGGACTTGGACGTCGACGAAGTGTCGATCGAGGTTCGGATGAAGGTCGGAGGCTCCATTCGTGGCCGCGTGGTCGATACCCACGGCGATCCGCTGGTCGGTATTCGTCTGATCGGTCGCAATTGGAGGGGCTTCTCGTGCGTCGACGCCTTCGCCTTGACCGATGAGGACGGTCGATTCGTCATTGCCGACATGCCCAACGAGCCGATTCGCTTTGTCGTGGATCGTTACGGTTTCGAGACGGTGAACATGCGATTGCAGCCGCGGGACCAGGAGTACGAGATTACGTTGCGGCGTGTCGGCGAACCGGCGACACCGAGCAGCTTCTGACCGCCCCACCGGCTGGATGCGCCTGTGGGTACATGGCGAGAGCCGCCGTTACTAGCCCCCCGCAGTGCGGGGGGTCGAGATGTGAGCGAACTGGCGAAGTGCGGACCGAGTTTTCGATTTCCGCCGATCAGCATTACATCCTCGATGAAAGCCCCTTTGGCGCGCCCCCGAGGCGCGCCGTCGGAATCCAATTGTACCGGCCCGGCCTATCCCGCCGCAAGCGGCATGACGGCCGGGGGGGTTGCGTTGACCTGAGGTGGGAGTATAATCCCGCTCGGCGCCCTTTTTGAAAGCGATCTGAATGTCCAAGCCCGTTCGAAAAGCGTTGGCGCTTGCCCTCAAGTTGAAAGCGATGTGAATGTCCAAGCCCGTTCGCAAAACGTTGGTGCTCAGTTTCAAGTTCGCCCTCGCCCTCGCCTTGCTTGGATGGGTTCTGTCGGCGGTCAGTTGGAACGATTTCGTTCTCGACGCCGACGGCAAGACGCAGATCGCCGTGACTGGCGTGGCCGACGTGGCGGCCGGCGTGGAACTGACCACCCTCGACGATCAGACGGTCCTTCGTTCTCCCCGGTCGCTGACGCCGCTGGACGCCGACGGTCCTCCCGTCGCGGCCAACTATCTCCGACCGGGGTTCTTCAGCTCGATCCGTGGGATTCGCCGGCCCTTCGTCGCCGGCGGGATGGCGGCGTTCGGGTTGTCGATCCTGGGCGTCTCGGTGCGATGGCGGGGGCTGATCGCAGTGCAGGGGACGCGAATCTCATCGTGGGAGTCGGTCAAGCTCACGTGGCTGGGGATGTTCTTCAATTCCATCGTCCTGGGCACCACCGGGGGCGATCTGGTGAAGGCCTACTACCTCACCCGGTGGATTCCGGCCAAGATCGTGTGCCTGGTGACCGTGGTGGTCGATCGCATCATCGGCGTGACCTGCCTGGGGCTGCTATCGGCGATCATGCTGGCCGCGGTCTGGGTCGGCCGGTCGTGGTTCGATCCTGACGGGTCGCACTCGCGTCTTCTGGGCCAGGCGACCGTTGGCGTCGGCATCCTGCTGGTCGGCCTGCTGGCGACGGCGGGCTTCCTGCTGAGCCCCACGTTGCGACAGAAGATGCGCGTCGAATCGCTCTACCGCAAGCTTCCCCTTTCGGCCCGGATCGCACGCGCCGGCGTCGCCTTGGGCCGATATCGCCGCCACGGCGGCGCCGTTGGCGTGGCGATGGTGCAATCGGTTGTCATTCACCTGCTGTTCATCAGCGGCGTCGCGCTTCTGGGCCTGAGCCTGAACTTGCAGATCCCCTGGTTCGGTTACCTGATCTTCATTCCGCTGGTGTACATCATCGCCTCGGTTCCCATCGTCCCCGGCGGGATCGGCGTGGCCGAGGGGCTGTACGTGGCGTTCTTCGCGGCCTGGGGCTCCCAAAGCCAACTGCTCGCCCTGGCCCTGCTGGCCCGCCTCGCGCCAATGCTGTGGTCGCTGCCCGGTGTGCTCGTGGCCCTTACCGGTCCTCGGATCGGCGGCGGCGAGGCCTTGGCGGCCGAAGATGGATGAATCTGTGTAGGTAACGGTAACTATTGTGGGGATAGTGACCTACGCATGTATTCCCGCCGAATTCCCCCGTCGATCCCTCGCTAGCGGTCATCACAGCCCCCACAACCGGCACAAATCGCCTCCGGTGTGCTTAAGTGCCTTGCCTGTCCTGCCGATTAACATCATGTGAGTACCGCAACTGCGGATATGCGCGGATGAGGAGTGGACATGGGCCGGGCCGTCGAACAGGAGCAGGACGGAAGTCTAGCGATGTTGGCCGAGGGTGCGCTGCGGAACCTGCACCTCGACTGCCGATTCGAGAAAGGGCCCGTCGAGACCTTCAGTTCTCGCATGCTCCACCTGGACGACGAAGGACTGGTGATCGCCGATCCGGCCCGCCGCCATATCAACGGGAGTCTCGACCCGGGCGTTCGGCTGATTTGCTCGGGAAGGCTTGGGCGCGACATCTTCCGCTTCACGGGCGTTATCGCCGGGCGGCGGTGGTTCCAGATCAACTCCGCCAAGCGCGTCGCGGCGTTACTGATGACCGAACTGGCCGAGCCGGCGGTTATCCAGCGACGGCGGTACTTCCGTGTTTCGCTGGCCGGGCACGAGTTGTCGCACATGACCTGCTGGGTGGTTGAGCAGACCGACGACGGCGCCCGGGTGATCGAAGAGTTCTCCGGCCAGATCACCGACGTCTCCGGCGGCGGCGTCGGCGTCGTTACCGAGCATCGCTGCAAAGTCAGAGATTACCAAGATAAGCAACTGTGGGCCCGGTTCATGCTGCCCGGCGAGAACGAGAGTATGATCTTTCGGATCGCCCTAAGGCACGTGAAGCCCGTCAAGCCCAACGAGACGTACCATTTGGGTCTGGAATTCATCGAGTACATCGATCCCGGCCAACATACCAAGGTCGTCGACAACCTGTTCCGCTTCGTGTCGAAGCAGGAGCGGGTCGAATTGCGGCGCCGGAAAGATCGTTAAGGATATTATTGATGACGGTACAGCAACCAGTAGCCTCCGAGCGGATACGAGACACTATCGAGGTCTCGGCGTTGCGGAACGCACCGCTCGCCCTGACGTGTCGCGTGCAAGATACATGGCAGAACCTTCGCAGTCGATTCCTCGGCATGCGGTCCGGCCATGTCTGGATCGAGTATCCCCAGGGCCAGGCCGGTCAGCCGGCGCCGGAGGTGGGCCTCGGGCGGAAGATCGGCGTATCGTTCAAGCAGCGTCATCACAAGTATGTCTTCTCCAGCGCCGTTCGCGAGACGGCCACCATTCAACTGGACGCCGAGACAGCCGTCAGGGGCCTGTCGGTCGCATGGCCGGCCCACATGCATCAACTGCAACGCCGCATGTTCGTCCGGGTCGACGTACCCCACGATAATCAGGTCTTCGTCGATTTCTGGGAAGGCGGCCTCGACCACGAGCCCTCCGAGGACTTGCGTGACAAGCTGATGTACCACGGCCAACTGGTCGACCTGTCGATCGGCGGGTTCCAGGTCCGCCTGCTGGGCGACGTAGACCCGCGATTCATGGCCGGCGCTCCCATGGGCGTAACGCTTCTGTTCGGCGACAACGAGTCGATCCGTGTGGACGCTCAGTTCCGCCACACCAATCCCGACGAGTTCGGCACCACGCTGGGGATGCAGATTGTCGGCCTCAACGAAACCGCTCGCGGCCGCAAGAGCATGGATCGGATCGGCGAGATTACACGCGCCTTCCTCAAATCCAGACGCGGCGGCAAACGCGACCCCCTGAAAATCCGCGTCGGCTGCTGAACCGGACTCCGCGGACATAGCGATTCGTAGCTCCGACCACGCCCCGTTTCCATCGCGCCCCTTTCCCGCTTCGGTCGCCGGTGGTATCCTATCGGCATGTCAGCAACCAAAGCCAAAACACCCGAGACCTTCGGCGTATGGCCGACCGCATGGGGCCCCATGGGCGGCGTACGCGGCCCCGCCGGTCTGCGGCGGATCGTGCTGCCGCACTACTCGATGGGCGATCTCCGCGATCTGCTCGCGTGGGAGCACCAGGGCGCCGCGGCCGATGACGACGCGTTCGACGACGTCGTCGACCTCTGCCGCCGGCACTTCAACGCCAACGTCGCCGACTTCGGCCAGGTCCAATGCGATATGTCGGTCGTCCCGCCGTTCGCCCGGCGGATTCTCACGACGTGCCGCGAGATTCCCTACGGCCAGACCCGCAGCTATACCCAACTGGCCCTGATGGCCAACGAGGACGGCAAACAGCGAGCCGCGGCTCAGGCTCTGGGCGCCAACCCGATCCCGCTGATCATCCCCTGCCATCGCGTCTGCGCCGCCGGCGGCGGGCTCGGAGGCTTCAGCGCCCCCGGAGGGGTCGACCTGAAGAAACGCATGATCGAGTTAGAGAAAGCCACCTCCGGCAAGGGCTGATCGGTGAACACCTGGAGCGCATTCAGCAGTATTCCGGTTCCCGCCCCAATACCGAGGGACCGCGCCAAGAGGGCCGACAGTGTACTAGCCCCCCGCAGTGCGGGGGGTCGGCCTTGGTGCGAATCCGCAAGTCGCGGCTCGATCTTTCGGGCCTCCCCGATCAGCACAACTCCACAACGCCAACACCCTCGGCCCAGCGACCCCCTGCACTGCAGGGGGCTAGTAACGGCTCCCTTCCGGCAGGAAGAGGTCCTCGCAATGGCGGCGCTGGAGACGCCGCGACCCGCGAGGGCTGATTCGTGAACTACTGGAGCGTTTTCGGCATTGCGGTCGGCCTGGCCATGGACGCCTTGGCCGTATCGATTGCCGCGGGGCTGAAGATTCGCGCCGTCACCGGGCGGCACGTGTTCCGGGCGGGGTTTCACTTCGGGTTGTTCCAATTCATCATGCCGATCATCGGCTGGTTCGCCGGTTCGGCCTTCGCTGGTCGCGTGGGGGCCTACAGCCACGGGCTCGCCTTTGCGCTGCTGTCGATTCTCGGCGGCAAGATGCTCTGGGAGTCCCGCTCGACCAGCGGCCAAACCACAGCCGCCGCCGACCCCACTCGCGGCTGGTCGCTGATCACGCTATCAATCGCCACCAGTCTCGACGCGCTGGCGGTGGGGGTGAGTCTCGCCCTGCTGGGCGTATCGATCTGGATCCCCAGCCTCATCATCGGCCTGGTCGCCGCCGCCCTCAGCTCCGCCGGCGTCCTCTTCGGCGCCCGCCTCGGCGCCCGCTGGGAGCAACGCGCCGAAGCCGCCGGAGGCGTGATTCTGATCGGCATCGGCGTGAAGATTCTGGTGGCGTCGCTGATGGGGTAGGGTGATGGCGTCTTCTGGGGAGTCGCGCGAGAATCTGCCACCGCCTTGCGCCACTGGCGGCGAACCAAGAGCACGTGAAAGACGACCGCGTCTATCTTACCCACATCTGAGAATCCATCGACAAGATCGAGGCGTACAGCGCCGACGGCGGCGAGGCGTTTGTGGCCAATCCCCTTCGGCTGCCGCGGGGTTGTTATGTATGATAATCCGCGTTGATCGTCACGTACTCTCGTGAGAGGTCGCAGGTGATGGCGGTGTAGCGGCCTTGGGCGAGGTTGAGGTTGAGGTCGACGTCGATGGTGTCGCCGGCCATGTGGGCTTCGGCGGCGGCGATGTCGTACGGGCGGCTTGTGCCGCGACGCATGACGGTTTCGGGGCCGATCTTGCAGGTGCAGCGGTCCTGGTCGACGGCGGCGCCGCTTTTGCCGGCGGCCATGAGGACGCGTCCCCAATTTGGGTCACCGCCGTGGGCGGCGCATTTCATCAGCGGGCTGTTGGCGATGGCTTTGGAGGCGAGTTTGGCGTCGGCGTCGGAGCGGGCGCCGCGGACGGTGATGCGGAGCAGTTTGGTGGCGCCTTCGCCGTCGCGGGCGATCATTTCGGCGAGGGCTCCGCAGGCTTCGGTGAGCAGGCGGACGAACTTGGCCGGCAGCGTCGCGCCGGTGATGGAGCGGTTACCGGCGGCGCCGGAGGCCATGACGATGACGGTGTCGGAGGTGCTGGTGTCGCTGTCGATGGTGACGGCGTTGAACGTCGGTTCGACGGCCATCTTCAGCGCCCGCCCCAACGCCGCCGGCGATATCTTCGCGTCGGTGGTGATGAAGCTCAGCATGGTCGCCAGCGACGGGGCGATCATCCCGGCGCCTTTGGCGATGCCGCTGACGGTGACGAGTTGGCCGCCGATGCGTTCTTGCACCACGGCCGTCTTGGGGTGCGTATCGGTGGTGAGGATGGCGCGCGAGACGGCCGCGTCGTTGCGGAGCGACATCCTCGCCGCGGCGGCGTCGATGCCGGCTCCGACGGTGGGCATCGGCATGGGATGGCCGATCACGCCGGTCGAGCAGACCAGCACCTCGTCGGCTTCACAGCCGAGATGCTTGGCGGTCGCTTTGGCCATGGCGGCCGCGTCTCGGTCGCCGCGTTTGCCGTTGCAGACGTTGGAATTGCCGGCGTTGACCACGACCCCGCGGACCTTGCCGTACCCTCGCGGCAGCACCTGTCGGCACCATCGCACGGGGGCGCCGATGACTTGGTTGGTCGTGGTCACCACGGCCGCGGGGACGGCCTTGGCGGCGGAGGCGATGATCGCGAGGTCTTCCTGGTCAGTCGTCTTGAGCCCGCAGTGGGCGGCCCCGGCGATGAAGCCGGCCGGTAGGGTTATGTGCCGTGCGCGTGTCATGGCTGGCGCCTTTGCTAATTCAAATCAGTCCGGTGGTCTCATCGAACCCGTACATCAGATTCATGTTCTGTATCGCCTGCCCGCTGGCGCCCTTGATGAGGTTGTCCAGGGCGCTGAAGAGCATGACGCGGCCTTTCCGGATGCGGACGCCGACGTCGCAGAAATTGGTCGTCGCGACGTATTTGGTCGCCGGTAGTACGTCGGTGCGGACCCGCACGAACGGCTTGTCGGCGTACGCGGCCGTCAGCACCTCGACGCACTTGTCCTCGGTCAACCCCGGCGCCGTCGGCTTGGCGTAGATGCTGCACAGCATCCCGCGGTCCATCGGGCTCAGGTGCGGCACGAACATCAGGGCCACGTCGCACCCGGTGACGGTCGACAGTACCTGTTCCATCTCGGGCATGTGGCGATGGACGCCGACGCCGTAGGGCTCGTAGTTTTCGTTCCGCTCGGGGAAGTGGCACTTCTGGTTGGGCGTGCGGCCCGCGCCCGAGACGCCGCTGACGGCGTTGACGATGATGTCGTCGGCGGCGATCAGCCCGGCGGTCAGCAGGGGGGCCAGGGCCAGCGATGCGCAGGTCGGGTAGCAGCCCGGGTTGGCCACGAGGTTGGCTGTGGCGATCCGGTCGGCGAAGTACTCCGGCAGTCCGTAGACGGCCTCGGCCAGGCCGACCGGGTCGGTGTGGGGGCAGTACCACGCTTGGTAGACCGCCGCGTCGTTGAGCCGGTAGTCGGCCGACCAGTCGATGACTCGCAGGCCGGCGGCCCGCAGGCTGGGCACGTAGGCCATCGCCACCTTATGCGGCACGCACAGCATGGCCAAGTCGGCCGTCGCGGCCACCGTGTCGGCGTCGAAGACCTCCTGGGATAGCGACACCTGATCGGTCAGCAGGGGGTAGAACCCGTCGATGGGTCCGGTTTCATTCTCGGGCCCCCACAGGCCGGTCACCTCGACGTGGGGATGCCGCAGCAGCCACCGCAGGGCTTCGTAGCCGGCGTAGCCGGTCGCGCCGATCAGGGCGATGCGGATCTTCTCCGGTGATTTCTCGTTGGTGCTCATTTCTCGTATCCTCAGATGGGCGGACGCGGCCTTTCGCCGCCCGCCGTCGATGGGGGGTAAAAAGAAAACGGCTCCGACGCCCTGGGGTGGGGCGACCGGAGCCGAGTCATGTTGCTGTTTTCGGGTCCGAGCCCTTAACGCTTGGAGAACTGGAAGCTCTTGCGGGCTTTCTTGCGTCCTGGCTTCTTCCGCTCGACGCGTCGGGCGTCTCGGGTGAGCAGGCCGCTGTCGCGAAGGGCCGGCTCCAACTCGGGGGTGGCTTTGACCAAGGCGCGAGCCAAGCCCAACTTCACCGCGCCGCTCTGGCCGGTGGTGCCGCCGCCGTGAAGGTTCACGAAGATATCCCACGCATCGCCGACCTCGCCCACCTCAAGGGCGGCCCGGGCGGCCTTGCGGTCGTCGGCCAGCAGGAAGTACTCGTCGATCTCCCGCTTGTTGATGATAAACTTGCCCGAGCCCGGGCGAATCCGCACGCGAGCGACCGCGGCCTTCCGTCGACCGGTGCCCCAAACGTAAGGGTTGTTCGGCGTCGTTTTCGTCGGTGCGGTCACAGCGGGGGCTTCAATGTCAGCCATGGGTTCGTCCTTATTCTAAGTACAGCAATTATCTACAGTTCGAGTGCTTCAGGAAGCTGCGCCTGGTGCGGATGATCCGTCCCGACGTAGACCTTCAGCTTGCTGAGCATCTTACGGCCGAGCTTGCTCTTGGGCAGCATGCGCCGCACGGCCAGTTCGATGATCTTCTCAGGATGCTTTTCCTGCATCTTGTCGAATGTCAAGATCTTACGGCCGCCCGGGTGACGGGTGAACCAGTCGTATTCCTTCTTGGTTCGCTTGTCGCCGGTCACGCGAATCTTCTCAGCGTTCAGGACGACGACGAAATCGCCGGTGTCGACGTGGGGTGTGTACGTCGGCTTGTGCTTGCCCATGAGGATCGTGGCGATCTTGTCGGCCATGCGGCCAAGGATCCTCTCGTTCGCGTCGACGACGTACCACTTGGCCTCGATTTCGCCCGTCTTGGCCATGTACGTCTTCGCTGTCGGTGTCGTTGCCATACCTTCATTGCCTTCTAATCGAGTAGCATTTGGATAAAGAGCCACGTAGTATGACAGAAGTTGTCCCCGTGTCAAGCGCCCAGATGATTTTCACGTTCGACGGCGATCCATCCGGGGGGCGATTTCGTAAGAAGCGTCGACAACAGCCTTTCACGTCGCATGGTACGGGAGTATTATTCAGTATCAACGCGTCAGAGTCCAGGAGAATTCGATGAATGACAGCGAAATCAAAGCCCTCTGCAACGTTCTGGTCATGGTCGCCGTTGACGGTCAGGTGACCGACGCGGAGCGTGAACGGGTCAGCGGCATGCGTTCGAAGCTCGGAATCGACGGAGCCGAGTTCCGCCGGCTTTGCGAGCAGGTGAAGGCGGGCCAGGCGACCTTGGCCATTCCCAGAGTCGGGGTCGAAGCGGAGAAGATGCTCCGTCTGCTGGTTGACGCCGCGATGGTTGATGGCGAAATGGCGCCGGCGGAGCAACGGCTATTGGAGAAGGTGGCGGCGGTGATTGAACGCGACCCCTCGGAGGTCGAGGTGATTGTCCAGGGCGTATCGGCCGGCGAGGCGGACGGTGCGTTGGCCGCGAAGATCGGCGCCGATATCGAGGAAATTTACCTTCACTTCGTCGAGTGGACTCCCGACGAGCAGCGTCGGCGGTGCGAGGCGCTCGGGCGGCTGGGTTCGGTATCGGCGATTCCGCTGCTGCGGGTTCTGGAGAGCTACCGCCGCCCCGAAGGCGGCGGCGGGCTTGACTTGAAGGTGCTGATCGTCGACCAGTTGGCCGCGAGTGGCGACGATCGCGTGGTGTATTACCTCGCCCAGCAGGTATCGCTGGGCGACGCCGATGACGAGGTTACCAACGCCGCCCTCCGCAGCGCCTCGGCCGCGGCGATCGGCGTGATCGTCGGTAAGCCCTTCAATCGAGACGCCGCCGGCGTCGACGCCTGCCGGCAATGGTGGGCCGGCAAAGGGACCGCCGAGTACCGGACGCTGGTTCTTTGAACGGCGAATATCGAATATCCAACACGGAATTTCCAATGACCTGTCTTGTCCTGAAATAGGTTGTCACGTGAGTGAAGCCCTTTTTAGGAGAATGT